>NZ_JBNYXT010000028.1:53830-70671 GCF_051380795.1 Janthinobacterium leeuwenhoeki | reverse complement strand
TGGGATCTCAGCACTTCCTTGTCGCTCATCTGCGTCACCATGATTTCGTGCCCGTTTATCCCAAAAGGGGACATTACTACTTTGCACGAAGGGGACATTACTACTTTGGGCTAACAATGCCTAACAAATGCCTTTGCATTCTTTTTCAACTGATATATAATGCGGCCTCTTTCGGGTCGTTAGCTCAGCTGGTAGAGCAGCGGACTTTTAATCCGTTGGTCGCAGGTTCGAATCCCGCACGGCCTACCACGAATGCGCAGTACTAAAAAGCTCATCCTCACGGATGGGCTTTTTTCGTTTCCGGCCCTCGCGGTTATACTGGCGCTTCGTCTTGCCAGCCCTGAAAGAAACGCATGAAACTTGCCGCCACCGTCCTCCTGACCGCCGCCTGCCTGTCCGCGCAGGCACAGGCACAGCCGCCCATCGTGCTCGATGGCCAGTACAGCGCGCGCACGGACGAGATGAGCCTGGAAATCATCGGCAACCGCGTCTGCTTCGCGCCCGACAAGGCGCAGTGGGGCCGTTTGCCCCGCCCTGCAGCGCCGCATGATGCGTGGTTTTGTTTCAGCAACGATGGCGAGGCGCGCCGGCTGCTGCGCGTGCCTGCGCGCCAGGCCGACAATTGCGGCTGGCAAGCACGTGCGCGCATCGTCATCGACACCTATCAGCCGTATGTGGAGCAAGGCGACGGCAACGACATGGCGCGCCTGGCCTCGGTGGTGAAGGTGGCGCAGCCGAACGCCATCGCCTGCGAGTAATCAGTTCAGTTCGATCAGTCCAGTTCGTACTCTTGCAGATACCGGGCAAACAATTCCCCATCGGCCAGCGGGCACGCAAACCCTGCGCCCCAGTCGGCCAGCAGGAGCTGCTCTTTCAAGGGCAGCAGCAAGAGTTCGGGCATGGCGTCGCTGCACCACAAATCTACCACGATGCCCTTGTCATCCAGGCCCGCAAACAGGGTTTCCGTCGTCTCGCCGCCAAAGGCCAGCACGTTCTTGCATTCCACGCGATACGTGCTGTAGCCCGTGCACACGGCGTCATACGGCGGCATGGCGTCCGCCAGCGCCAGCCGCAGCTGATCGGCCGTGAGGCCCAGTGCGCGCATCTGCGACGGCGGCGCCTCGGGCACGTACATCTGCGTCCAGCCGGCGCCGCTGCGGTGCGCATCGGCGAACGCCTGCTGCTCGCCCATCTGCGTCAAACAGTGCTGTAAATTATCCAGCGGCAACAGTTCGATCATGCAAAAATCATCTTCGTGGTAATACGCTTCGCGCATGCTTCAATTCTCCAGCAAATCTTGTAATTGCGCATTGCGGCGCGCCGTCAGCCGGCCGGCCCAGGTCTCGCTCGTCACGGACGGATAACGCACGGCGCCAAAGTTCATCCAGGCATCGCGGTACGCCAGCCACAGGCGCTGGGTGGCGCGGATGCCGTCCTTGCCCACGGCGCCCGCATGGGTTTCCACCGGCTTTTTCATCAGCTTGGCATAGATGGCGTTGAGCTCCTTGTCGAGCGCCGCCGCCTGTTCCCTGGACATGCTGGCCGGCAGCTTGCCCGCTTCGTACTCGCGCACATCGTGCGCCAGCAAGTCGAGCTCGGCCGTGCGGGCGGCAATGCTCAGGGCGGCGCGGGCCGTGCCGCTCAAATCCGTTTCCTTGGCCGCGCGCGCATCGGCAAACTTGCTTGCCGCCGCCTGCAGTTTTTGCAGCGACGCTTGCGCCACGGCAGGCATGCTTGCGCTGACTTTGCCCGTCGCCTGCGCGCGCACGCGCTGCTTTTGTCGCGCATCGATGGCGCTGCACACGCCCATCATGTAGCCGCTGGTGATGTCGTCGCACAAGTCGATCATGCCGCGCCCGCTGGCATTAATCTGTTGCAAGTGTTCGATGCGGCCCCGCATCTCGGCCGGTGCCGCATCGATGCTGCACGCATACTTCAGCGCCAGCAGCGGGTCTTTCTGCACGCCCTGTCCATTCTGGTACAGCATCATCAAGACGGCGCTGTTCTGCGTTGCCATGGCGCAATGGCGCGCGGGACGCCAGTCGGCCGGCTTGGGCGAGGACATACTCTTGGTATCGTAATACAGATCCGTTGCCTGGCATTGCTGCATGGACGCCACGGCGGAAGGGGCCGGCAGGTCGGCCGGTGGCGGCGCCGCATCCTTGACCTTCAGGCAGCCCGCATACCAGGCCGTGCTTTCCGCGTGACCCACGCCCATGGCGCTGGTATTCGGGTACGGTGCAGCGGCAGCGGCAAAACCCGGACTGGCAAGCAGCGCGCCCACACCCAGCAATAGCGTTTTCAATAAGGGTAGACAAATTTTCATGTTCAATCAGCGCCAGCGTGAGTAAAGCGGCAAGTTTAACTGATCGGATACGCCAGGTCCGTCCGCCATGCGTGCGCCGGCCTGGTAAGTAACGGTACACAGCCTTGGCAGTGAATGAAAGCATGGGCAATAATGTTGCCCGCTGTACTTTTTTCACTACCGGACCACGCCCATGACCTCACCCCGTCTTCGCCGTTCCCTCGGCTCCCTGCTGATCGCAGCGGCCTGTGCCTCGCTGGCAACGACCATCCACGCTGCCGATACCACGCCGGCATCGCCAGTTGCCGCCACGCAAACCAATGCCAGGCACGCCATCACGCATGAAGACGTGTGGCTGATGAAACGGGTGGGCGCGCCCGTCGCCAGCCCGGATGGGCGATGGGCCGTGTTCTCTGTTGTCGACAGCGCCTACTCCAGCCAAGAGCAATGGTCGGACCTGTGGATCAAGTCGCTGCTTGATGACAGCCCCGCGCGCCGCCTGACCTATTCCAAGAGTGGCGAAAGCGCCGTAGCCTGGTCACCGGACAGCCGCCAGCTGGTATTCGTTGCCAAGCGCGACGGCGACGAGGCGGGGCAGATTTACCGCCTCGACGTGGCCGCTGGCGGAGAAGCACAACGCCTGACCTCGCTCACCATGGGCGCGCGCATGCCGAAATGGAGCCCGGACGGCAAGCAATTGCTGTTCATCAGCGATATCTATCCAGGCAACAAGACGGAAGCCGACGTCAAGCAAAGCGCAAAAGAGCGCAAGGAGCGCAAAGTCAGCGCCCGCTCGTATGAAACGACGGCGCCCCGTTACTTCGACAAATGGCTGACCGACAAGCAGGTGCGCCTGTTCATCGTCGACGCCGACGCCGCAGCAACCCCGCGCGACATCCTGTCAGGCACGCAACTGGCCGCCCTGCCGGGCTTTGGCGGCGGCCAGGGCGACGAGGGACAATCGCTGGACGCCGTCTGGACGCCGGATGGCAAGGCTGTCGTCTTCAACGCCGCCACCAACCGCGATGCGGCCCAGCGCGAAGCCGTCTACTCGCAACTGTATTTGCTGCCCGTAGCAGGTGGCGAAGCACAGCGCTTGACGCAGGACAAACATAGCTACGGCTCCTTGAAATTTGCGGCCGACGGCAAGACCCTGTTCGCGCTCAGCGATGCGCAAACACCGGGTAAAGTGTATGACGTAAAACGCCTGGCCAGCTTTGCCTGGCCGATGAGCAACCCTGCGCCGACCATCCTGACGGCCAAGCTGGACCGTTCAATCTCCCGCTTCGTGCTGCCTGAAGGCGGCAAGCGCGTCCTCTTCAGCTATGAACATGCGGGCCTGGAAAAGCTGTACTCGATCGACGCCAAGGGCGGCGACGTGCGCGAGGAACCATCCTTGCCGACGGGCACCATCAACTCGCTGAGCAGCGGCGGCAAGGCCGTCGTCGGCGTGTGGGAGTCCGCCATCAACCCGCCGGAAATCTATGCCTTCAACGGCAAGCAGCCGAAGCGCCTGACGGCCTTCAACACGGAGAAAGCGAGCAAGATCGACTGGCAGGCGCCCGAGCACTTCTGGTTCACCACGGCCGACGGCCGCCAGATCCACAATATGCTCGTCAAGCCGGCCAATTTCGATCCGAACAAGAAATACCCGCTGTTTACCGTCATCCATGGCGGCGCGGCCAGCATGTGGCGCGACCAGTTCGTACTGCGCTGGAACTATCATTTGCTGGCCAAACCGGGCTATGTCGTACTGCTGACGGACTACAAGGGTTCCACCGGCTACGGCGAGGAATTCTCGCGCTCGATTCAGTTCGACCCATTGAAGGGTCCGGGCGACGAAGTCAACCAAGGCGTCGATGAAGCCATCAAGAAATATCCATTTATCGACAGCACGAAGCTGGCCGCCGGCGGCGCCAGCTACGGCGGCCACCTGGCCAACTGGCTGCAAGCGACCACCACGCGCTACAAGGCCATCGTCTCGCATGCGGGCGAAATGGACTTGATCATGCAATGGGGCACCAGCGATGGCGGCTTCGGCCGTGAAACCAATGCGGGCGGCCCCGTCTGGTCGAACCTGCCCGTGTGGCGCGACCAAAGCCCGGTCATGCAAGCGGGCAACCATGAAAAAGGCACGGGCTTCACGTCGCCCATCCTGATCACCGTGGGCGAACTCGATTACCGCGTACCAGCCAACAATGCCTTGATGAACTTTGCCGTGCAACAACGCCTGAACGTGCCGGCGAAATTGCTGGTCTTCCCGGATGAAAACCACTGGATTTTAAAGGGCGAGAACAGCCGCTTCTTCTATAGCGAAGTTGAGGGCTGGCTGGCTAAGTACTTAAAATAATCCTGCTGCACGCTTCTTGAAAAGCCAGGCTCCGCTCGCGCGGGCCTGGCTTTTTCATGTAGGCTGGGCAACGGTGTGTGCGGCGCCAGTCCTGACTTCAAGCTTGTGAAATGGGGGCAGACCCGGCGGGTTTGACCCCATACATTACTTCACCTTCAAGCCATTCTTCACATTCGTCACGCCTTCCACACCACGCGCCAGGTCGGCGGCTTTTTTCACTTGCGCCTGGGAAGGCACGAAGCCGCTGAGCATGACGACGCCGTTGACCGTTTCCACGTGCACGTCGAGCGCCTTCAAGTCATTGTCCTTGACGAGATCCGCCTTGATCTTGGTGGTAATGACGGAGTCGGCCACGGCTATCTTGGTGGTGCCGGCCGCATTGCGCGTCATGCAGGCCGCCTTGGCCGTCGCATCCATGGCGTCGCAGTTTTCCTTCATGGTGGCAGGCGGATTCTGCGCCACGTTGGTGCCTGCCCTGGCGCCCGTGTTGGCATCGGCCAGCGCGGCCGTTTTCGCCGCCTTGGCGTCGTTCATGCACGTGGTTTTGTCGGCGCCCGTGCGGTCGCCACACTTGGCCTTGGCCATGTCATACTCGGCATTGGCGACGTCCTTGCGGGCCTTGCCCAGTTCGCGCGGGGTGTTACGGTATTGCGCCACGGCGTCCGATTCGGCCTTGGCGCGCGCCACCTTGGCTTCTTCCACGCAGACTTTTTTGGCGTTGCCGCTGTGGGCATCGCAAGCGGCCTTGGCCTGTTTGTAGTCGGCCGTCGCCTTGTCTGTCGTACTCTTGTACGAGGCATCCTGCGCATACGCGGGCGTGGCGGCAAGCAGGGCGCTGGCACTGGCTGCCAGTATGAGTGCGATCATTTTGTTCATGATGGTTCCTCTCTGGTTAGTGATACCCAGATTAGACCCCTGCCAGACGCAAAGCTCCGTGCGACAGCACACGCTGACAGGCCATCCGCGGAAAAATCATCATTTATTTGTCGCCGCTCAAGCCCTTCCGCCACAATACTTGCGCCTGTTCAAATGGTGAAGCGGACTCATCAAATGCGCCTGCGCCATCCGCCAGCGCCAGCCATGCCTGCGTGGCGTGCGAACCGCCTGCCGCCTCGTTGCCGGCTCGCACGCCCCGTATCCACGCCAGCACCTCCTGGTACTGCCCGGGGTGGCGTGCATGCATCCAGGCCAGGGCCACCAGGTCCGCATAGGCCTCTTCGCGGCGCGTCTCGCGCAGCTCCTGCGCCAGCGGTGTCAGTTTGCCGCGCTGCATGCTGGATGGCTCGATAAAACCGCGCGGCAAGGCATGCCAGTCGCCCTGCGCATAGCGCTGGCAATGGCCGATCTCATGCGCCATCATCGCTTCCATCATCAGGCCATGGCGCGTGGCTGGCACGTCCGGCAAGACACTGTCCGCCTGCGCATTGCCGCGCAAGGACAGCACCAGCTTGCAGCGCCCTGCCTCGTAGCCCAGCGCCAGCGGCACGGCGCCGGGCGCATCCTGTGGCTGCACGATGATATCGATGGGCAAACCTTGCGCACGCGCAAACGCAATGACGGGTTGGCCCGCCTGCAGCCAGCGGGTTTCCAGTGCGGTGAGCTGGGCAGCAGCCACGGCGGGCACAGGAGACATGAGCAAGCTCATCAGCAAGAACGGATTCGGCATGGGATCGATGGGAAGAAAGGAGGATGTACTACTGCAGAGTAAGCGGTGAAAATATTTCCACAAGGAAAAACTGGCAACTTTTCATAAATAAAGACGAAAAAAACCGGCACATGGCCGGCTTTCTAGACTGACAAATATCAAGCTCAGGCTTATTTCTTCGCCGCGTGATCCAGAGCGCGGGCCGTGACGAATTCCGGGCGGATATCGTTGGGCACGGCCTTCATCTTGTCGAGCGCCACTTGCACTTCAGGGCGGATGACCACGTACTTGCTCATCATCGCTTGCGCGCGCGCATAATCGCCCGTCGCCTCGATGGTCAAGAATTCACGGTCCAGGTCGATCACGGCCTGTTTGATCTTGGAAAAATCGACGCCGAACTTGCCATCGCCCAGCGACACAAAACCACCCTTGTCGAGGATGTAATTCATCTGGATGGCCATGCCGCGCGCATGCGAATCCGTCAGGCCGAAATGCAGGGTGCGGAAACCGGAGGCAAGGAAAGTGTTGTACAGCTTGCGCTCGGCCACGTCTCCCTGGCCCAGGGTATCGTTGAGTTGCCCCTTGTCCATCATGTAGCGCAGCGCAAACAAGCCCGTGATATCGGCCTTGGCTTCTTCGATGGTCGAATACGCTTCCTTCAAGTCCTGGCGCGGCGTCGATGGCTTGCCGTCGACGACGGTGGCGTGCGGGCCCAGGCCGTGCATGATTTCATGCGCGAGGATGTGCGTGAAGAAGGAATTGAAATCCACGTCCTGCTGCGCTTCGGGCGTGAGCACCAGTTTCGAGATCGGCGTCAGGGTGGCCTTGAACTTGGCTTCCTGCACGTTTTTCAGCATCACGCGCTTCGAGCCGCGCGCGCTGATGATGCGCTCGTCGTTGGGCAAGTTGTAGGCGGCCGTCTGCACGGCCATGTTGCCGTCACCGGCGCCATACACCTGGTTGACCACCACCATCGGCGCCAGCGCACCCACTTTCGGGTTGCGATACTGGGCATCCAGCGGCAGGTTGTCTTCCAGCTCCTGCATGTGCTTGGCAAAGAAATTGAGCTTTTGCGTTTCCGCCTGGTCGCGGATGTTCACGTAGGCTTCAAATGCGGCCTTGTAGCCGAACAGCTCGTCGTTATATGTTTCGTACGGGCCGATGGTGATGTCGACGGGCGAATCGAGGTCCATCCAGGCAAAGTCGGACGGCAGGTAATCGTTGTCGAGGAAAGCCTTGGCGCGCAGGGTGAGGAATTTCTTCAGCGATGCGTTGTCCGTGGCGGCGGCGGCCTCGTCGAGCAGCTTGGCGAGTTGCTTGAGCTCCACCCTGTATTCATCCGAATACTTGACGGTTTGATATTTGCCATCCTTGCCCGCGCGAATCGTCGTGAAGAACCATTGCGCCTGCTGCTTGTCGTCCGCTGGCAAGCCGTTCATCCACGTTTCCAGGCTGGCCTTGGTGGCGCCTTGCGGATAGAAATTGCCCGCTTCCGGCTTGTGCGCGGGAATGGCGATGCCGGCGTAGCTGGCCGGCATGAACGAGGCGTGCGCGTCGAGCACCGACCAGGGTCCCTTGTTGATCCAGAAATAATTCAAACGGGCCTGGCCCAGGGCCGACTTGTCTTTCTTCAGGGCCGTCCACAGCGCTTCATTGCCGGACCAGCGCTGGCGCAGTTGCAGCACGTCGACCAGCTTGGCCGCTTCGACCAGCTTGGCGATGGCCTGGCGGTCGCCCGCGGACAGGTGGGTGACATCGGCGCTCAGCGCGACGGGCGCGTAGCGGGCGCTCATGGCCGTCAGTTGTTGCACCGTTGCGGGGCTTGCTGGTGCGGCGCAGGCGCTGCCGACGGCGGCGGCCATCAGCAGGGGAATCAGGAGTTTTTTCATGGGGACCTTTGGATAGTGCTGGGGTCAGACCCGGCGGGTCTGACCCCAAATTGAGGCAGCGTCTTTTCAAACAGCCTCAGATTGTAATCCACCAGCGCCCCCGCCTGCAGCGCTGGCCTACCAGACCTTGTACACCTGCCCCGTCTGCGCCCCTTCCACGCTGCGGCTGTAAGCCAGCGCCACGCGGCTGGCGGCGGCCGGTTCGAAGCCATGGAAGAAGGGGCCATACGCTTCCAGCGATTCGGCCAGCACCGTGGGGCTGACGACATTGATGCGCACGCCGCGCTGCAACTCGATGGCGGCGCCACGCACAAAACCTTCCACGGCCGCATTCGTCATCGTGGCGGCCGTGCCGAAGCGGATCGGCTGCTCGGCCACGATGCCGCTGGTGAGGGTGATCGAACCGCCGTCGTTCAGGTATTCCTGCGCCACCAGCGCCACGTTGACCTGGCCCATCAGCTTGCTGTCCAGGCCCAGCTGGAATTGCTCGGGCGTACATTCGGCCAGGGGGCCGAAATGCAGCTTGCCGGCCGTGACGACGACGGCGTCGATCTTGCCGATACGCTTGAACAGGGCGCGCACTTGCGCGATATCGCCCATGTCAGCCTGGTGCGTGCCGCTGCGGCTGCCCACTTCGATGATTTCATGGCGTTGCGCCAGTTGGGCGGCGACGGCCGTGCCGATGGTGCCGCTGGCGCCGATGATGACGATTTTCATGCTGCTTCCTTGTGTGGGTTGAACGATGGAGCCAGTATGCGCCGCTTCCAAAAAGGAATAAATACGCTAGAATTTACAGGATTACTAACTCACAATTTGCAATCAAGGTGCCCATGGATAAATTGCGCAGCATGGAGATTTTTGTCGCCGTCGTCGATGCGGGCAGTTTCACGGCCGCCGCCGAGGCGTTCCAGATTTCGCCCGTGATGGTGGGCAAGCACATCAAATACCTGGAAGAGCGGCTGGGCGCGCGGCTGCTGGCGCGCACCACGCGGCGGCAAAGCCTGACGGAAATCGGCCAGCAGTATGTGGAACAGTGCCGCCAGATCCTGGCCAGCATCCATGCGGCCGAACGTGGCGCGGAAGCCATGCGCACGGCGCCGCGCGGCAAGCTGAAAATCACGGCGCCCGTGTCGTTCGGCAGCGAGTGCATCGCGCCGCTGCTGGCCGACTACCTCGATGCGTATCCGGAAGTGAGCCTGGAACTGAACCTGAACGACAGGACGGTAGACCTGGTGGAAGAAGGGTTTGATGCGGCCATCCGCATCGGCAGGCTGGAAGATTCCGCCATGGTGGCGCGCGCGCTGCGGCCGTATGCGATGGTGATCTGCGCCGCGCCCGCCTACCTGGCCAAACACGGCATGCCGCGCACGCCGGCCGACCTGGCGCGCCACGAATGCCTGGATTTCATGCAGTGGACGCGCCATGTGCGCTGGCGCCTGGCCAGGAGCGGCGACGACGACGGCAGCCCCGTGCGCGAGAGCCGCTTCCGCTCGAACAATGGACAGGCATTGCGCGTGGCGGCCCTGCACGGCTTCGGCATCGTCATGCAGGCGGAGATCCTGATGGCCAGCGATATCGCCGCCGGCAGGCTGGTGCCGCTGCTGGCCGACTACGTGCCGCCGCCGCGCCCCATGCACCTCGTGTATGCGCGCGACCGCCAGCCCACGCCCAAGCTGACGACCTTCATCGATTTTCTGCTGGAACGCTACGGGCCGGCGGCGACACCGCCACCGGCCACGCTCACGTAATCGTCGTACTAGTTGACCTTCGCCGCTGGCGCGGACGCCAGCTTCGCCAGCTCGCCGTCCGGCTGCCAGCCTGCGCCGAGAGACCTCGCTACGGCGACCGTTGCCAGCAGACGCTGGGTCTTGATCTGCACGGCGGCGCGGTCCGCTGCCAGCGAACTGCGCTGCGCATCGGTCACGTCCAGGTAGGTCGAGATGCCGCGCTCGTAGCGCGTGCGCGCCACCAGGTAGGCGCGCGCCGCCGCTGCCTGCGACAGGGCCTGGGCGTCGCCCTGCAACTGGCGCTGCTCCACGTCAGATAAAGCGTCTTCCACTTCGCGCAAGGCCGTCAGCAGCTTGGTTTCGTGATTCGCCACGGCTTCCGCATAGCGCGCCTTGCTCAAATCCAGGTTGGCCTGGTTGCGGCCGCCGTCGAAGATCGGCAGGGACAGGGCCAGCGGACCAAAACTGAACTGGCGCGAGCCGCCCTGCGCCAGGTCGCGCAGCTTTTCCGAGGCGTAGCCGAAATTGCCCGTCAATTGCAGCGACGGATAAAACGCGCCTTCGGCGACGCCCACTTGCGCGTTCGCCACGCGCAGGCCCGCCACGCTCGAAACGAGGTCCGGACGGTGCGCCAGCAGGCTGGCCGGCAGGCCGACGGGGATGGCGGGCGGCAGCGGCAAGCTGGAAGGCTCGGCGGCCACCGGCAATTGCAGCGCCGACGGCGGCTTGCCCGTCAGGGTGGCCAGGCTGTTTTCCAGCTGATTGCGCTGGCGCTTGACTTCATGCAGGTCGGCCTGCGCGTTCGACAGTTCGACTTTCGCACGCGCCAGGTCCAACTCATTCGTCAAGCCCGCATTGAAGCGCGCCTCGACCAGCTGCGCCGACTCGCGGCGGGTGTCCAATGCGCCATTCAGGATGGCCATTTCCGCGTCGAGGCCGCGCAGCTGCCAGTAATTGCTGGCCACTTGCGCCGACAGCATCAGCAGCACGCCGTCGCGGTCGGCCTGCGCCGCCAGCGCCTGCGAGTCAGCCGCTTCGACCATGCGCTTGACGCGGCCCAGCAGGTCGACTTCATACGACAGCGAGCCGCCCACGGAAAAATTGTTGCCGCTGATCGAGCGGTTGCCCAGCGCCAGGCCCTGCGAGGTGTTGGCCGAGGTACGCGAGTTCGAGATGCCCGTGCTGACGTTGACGCTCGGGCCCTGGTTGGCGCGCGCCGTGCCGCTTTGCGCCAGCGCCTGCAGCAATCGCTCGCCGGCCGCTTTCACGCCGGGATTGTCCTGCAGCGCGCTTTGCTCAAGGCGGTCCAGGGTCGCATCGCCGTAGATGCTCCACCACTGCTTCGGCAGCTGGGCGGCATCCGCCGCGGCCGCACCATGGCGGAAGGTGTCGCTGCCGGCCACGTTCGCCGGGGCGGTGAAATCCTGGCCCACGGTGCCGCAGGCGGACAGCGCCACGGCAAGGGAAGCGGCCAGCGCGATTTTCGTCAATACTGTTTGCATGATGTATACCTTCTTGTTCTTGAGGTGCGTGCGTGCGCGGTCAATGACCGCCGCCACCGCCACCGGGGGCTTTGAGTTTATCGGCCAGCCACAGGGGCACGATGCAGGCCAGCAGGATGGCGCCGATCAGGAAGAAGCCATCGTTGTAAGCCATCACATACGCTTCGCGGCGCACGATGCCGTCGATCGCCTGCAAGGCCTGGTTGCCAGCCGTGACGGCGTCATAGCCCTTGGCCATGAACGAGGACGTCAGCTGGTCGATGCGCAGCTGCGTGGCGCTGGAATAGGCATTGATCGCTTCACCCAGGCGCTGCGAGTGAAAGTGCTCGCGGGTGCTCAGGGCCGTGGCCAGCAAGGCGATGCCGATCGAGCCGCCCAGGTTGCGCGTCATGTTGAACAGGCTCGATGCGGACGCCATATCCTTCGGCGCGATGCCCTTCATGGCAAAGTTCGACAGGGTCAGCATGACGAAAGGCTGGCCCAGCGCACGCACCACCTGCGACCACAGCAGCTGGTCGTAGCCGGTGGACGCATCCATGTAAGCATTCATCATGCATGAGCCACCAAACAGCAGCAGGCCGATCGAGCACAGGATGCGGTTATCCACCACGGACGACAGCTTGGCAACGAAGGGCATGATGAACAACTGCGGCAAGCCCACCCACATGATGACTTCACCGATCTGCATCGGCGAGTAGCCGGCGATCTGGCCCAGGAACAGGGGCAGCAAAAAGGCCGAGCCATACAGGCCCATGCCCGTCACGGCCGACAGCACGGTAGCGACCAGAAAATTGCGCTGGCCGTACAAAGCCAGGTTGACGAACGGTTCGGCGCGCGTGGTACTGGTGACAACCCAGCCCAGGATGCCTGTCAGGGCCAGCGCGGCAAAGGCGATGATGAAACCGGAGTCGAACCAGTCCTTCGAATTGCCCTCCTCCAGGAAGATGGTCAGGCAGCCCAGGCCCAGGGCCATGAAGAAGATGCCCAGCCAGTCGGCCTTCCAGAACAGCTTCAGTTGCAGCGGCTCCTTGTCCAGCCCATAGATCATGCCGGCGATCAGCAGCACACCAGGCACCCAGTTGATGTAGAAGATTGAAGGCCAGCCATACAGCTCGCTCAAGTACCCGCCCAGAGTCGGGCCCATGGCCGGCGCCAGGGTCGCCGTCAGGCCGAAGATGGCCATGCCGACGGCGCGCTTCGACGGCGGCAGCTTGAGCATCACCAGGGTGAACGCCATCGGTATCAGCGCGCCGCCGGTGAACCCCTGCAGCATGCGGAAGACGATCATGCTTTCCAGGTTCCAGGCCGCGCCGCACAGGGTGGAGAACAGCAGGAAGAAAGCGGTGGTGCCGATCATGTAGGTACGCAGTCCAAACACGCGCGCCAGCAGCGCGGTGAGGGGAATGACGATGATTTCGGCCACCAGGTAGGCGGTGGAAATCCACGAGCCCTCTTCCTGGGTGGCCGACAGCGAGCCAAGGATATCCTTGAGCGAGGAATTGGTGATCTGGATGTCGAGCACCGCCATGAAGGCGCCCAGCATGCCGGCGGCGACCGCCAGCCAGGTGCGCCCGGAGACTTTCTCGTCGATCACGGGAAACGCTGGCGGCTTCGCCAGCGTGGTGGAAGGGCTGCTCATGGAAACTTAGCGGGCGCTGGTCTGGGCGGCAGGAGCAGCTGGCGCGGCGGCGTGGCGCGCGCCCTTGTCCTGCGCAGGCTCGGGCTGATTCACTTCCACTTCGGCGATCACCGACATGCCGGGCACCAGGCGACCATTCATGGCCTTGATATCTTCCGGCTGGAAGACGATTTTTACGGGCACGCGCTGGACGATCTTGGTGAAGTTGCCGGTGGCGTTATCGGCCGGCAGCAGCGCGAATTGCGCGCCCGAGGCAGGCGCAAAGCTGTCCACGGTACCTAGCAGTTTCTTGCCCGGCATGGCGTCGATGCTCACGTGCACGCTCTGGCCCCGGTGCAGGTCGGCCAATTGGGTTTCCTTGAAGTTGGCGGTGACCCAGACGTTATCCTGCACGATGGCCGTCAATTGCTGGCCAGGCTGCACGCGCATGCCTGTTTCCACGTTGCGCTTGCCGATGCGGCCGGCGACGGGGGCCAGGATGCGGTTGTATTGCAGCTGCTGTTCCGCGTCCTTCAATTGCACGCGCAGCACGGCCACTTGTGCCTTGGCCACATCGCGCGCAGCTTGCGCCGCACCGATCTGCGCCTTCGCGGCCGAAGCGCTGTCGCGGCGGGCGGCCAGATCGGCCACGGCACTGGAACGGGCCGCGTTGGCGGCGTCCAGTTCCGCTTTCGAGACGGCTTTCATCTGGCTCGTGTACAGCTGGCCATAACGCTCGGCATCCTGTTTTGCGCGCAGCAATTGTGCGTCGGCTTGCGCCACTTGCGCCTGGGCGGCGCTCGCTTGCGCCTGCACTTGCGCGATTTGCGCATCCGCTTGCAGCACTTGCTGCTCGGCGCTGGCGATCTGCGCGGCGATCTGCTCGGTTTTCACGCGCTGGTCGAATGGATCGAGCTCGGCGATCACGTCGCCCTCTTTCACCATTTGATTGTCGTCGATGAAGACCTTGGTGACGACGCCGGAAATGCGTGCCGAGACGGGATGCACGTGGCCAGCCACATAGGCGTTTTCCGTTTCCACGAAATAGTGGCTGCGGTACCACATGCGCGCGCCGGCACCCAGCGCGACCAGGACAATCAGGCCGGCGATGATTTTGACGCGGTTGTTCGGGGGGGCGGAGCTGGCGGAAGCGGCGGGCGCGGAAGGTGCAGAAGGGGCCGCGGGTGGGACGGCGCTCAGCACCGTGTGCTCTGCCTGGCCTGGCTGGTTGGACATACTCGCTCCGAAAATGAAATGATATAGGTTCATTATTGGACAAAGAAAAGCCAAAGTCAAGAAATGAAACGATTGCATTTCATTTTAATTTGCACTACAGTGTGAGCCATCACTTACCTTCCACCTTATAAAGAGACCCAGACCATGTCCGATCCCGGCCTCAGCGATACCTTGCCTACCGATACAGAATCCGGCGACGCCGCCCAGGAGCTTTCCTGCTGCGGCAAGCCAGCTGGCCGCCCGCGCGCGGCCGACATGGAGGCGCGCATGGAAAACCTGCTGCACACGGCCGGCTGCCTGTTTCTGGAAAAAGGGTATGGGAAGGTGAGCCTGGAAATGATCGCCCGCGAAGCCCATGTGGCCGTGCGCACGATTTATGTGAAGTTTGGCGGCAAGTCGGGCTTGTTCAATGCCGTGGTGGAATTGCGCCGCGCCGCCTACTTCTCGACCATGCCGGCGCTGGAAACGGATATGCGGCCCCTGGCCACCATCCTGGGAGAGTTCGGCCTGCTGTTCGTGCAACTGGTCACCATGCCGGCGGCGATCCGCCTGAATCGCATGGTCGTGGCCGAAGCGGCCACGCATCCGGAACTGGCGGAAACGTTTTACAAGGTGGGACCGGGACAGACGCGCGAGATGCTGACCCGGTTTTTCAGCCGCCCCGACATCGCGCCCCTGTTTCGCGCGGGGTTGACGCCATCCATCCTGGCGCTGCACCTGCTCAACTGCCTGCTGGGGGACCAGATGTCGCGCCTGCTGTTTCCGCCACAGGCACAACCGGATGTGGCGCAATTGCGCGCCAAGGTGACAGTCAGTCTCGACCTGTTCCTGCACGGCACCCTGCGCCAGCCGCTCGCGGACTGACGCGCGACGGCCTGAAGCGCAAGTCAGCCAGGGCGGCTGCAGCCTTCCTGCAGCACCGCTTCGGCGTGCTCATCGCTCAAGCCCAGCGAGCGCAGGAAAGGCTGGGCTGCCGACGGGCCATCGAGACCGAGTGAAGACTCACTTTCATCGTAGCGATCCGGGCCATAGCGCATCAGGTCGAACGAGGTTTCAAAGCGCTGCGCCAGGAAATAGGTGCGGAAGTAATCGAAGGCAAACGCCGCCTGACCGTCGGTCCGCAACAGCAAGCCATGCGCATACAGCGGCGCCAGCCAGTCCTCTGCCGCCATGCTCCATCCCTTAACGCCACAATAATCGCTGGCAAAGCGCTCCAGCTCCGCCTCGCCGAGGAATACCGACTTGGCTTCGAACATCACGAACGCCAGTTCGATCAGGAATGCGCGCGCATCGGCAGCCACGCCGGCGTCCTCACGCTGCTGCGCGCCCGCCTTGCCCAGCAAGCCATCGAGATAGGCGCGCTCGCCTGCCAACTGTGGCAGCAAGGTGGCAAACACATACTCGGCATCCATTTGCCCCGTTTCCTGGCCATTCGGCGTGTACAGCACAGACAGGGCGAAGCTCTTGCTCACGTCATCGAACTCGCGCAGGGACACCGTCCACTGCGTGCCTGCCGCACCGCCATCGGCCGCGCCCGTGTCGAACTCGAGCACAGCAAACGCCGCCATCTGGCCATGCGCACCGTACAGGCTGCCGGGATTGCTCTTGAACAGGATGCCCAGCGACTTCATGAGCGAACTGGCATCGCCCGTATGCTGGTGGCCATGAAACACGGCATGGATATTCTTGTAGTGCGCGCGCTGCCCGGCACTGGCGTGCTCATCGGCGGAGAAAAAGCTGAAGCCGGCATTGCCCAGCGCCGCAGCCGCGACACCCTGCGCGCGGCGGCCCGGCACCAGGTAGAAACGCGCGCCGGGCAAGCTGGCCGCCTGCAGCAAGGGGCGCAGGAAGTATTCGTAGACGTACACGGGCGTCGTGCCGGCACAGGCATCGGGCGCCACCAGTTGGCCCGTGAAGAAAATCGCATCGATCTTCTTGCCCGCCGCCAGGATAGCGGCCACATCCTGGTACAAGGCATGCAGCATCACGGCTTGCTCTTGCTCGTCAGCACGGCGCAAACGGACATCGGCAATATGCAGGGCGGTAAATTTTTTCATCGTTGCAAAACTTTCTCAGTACAGCGGAATTTTGACCGTATCCCACGCTGGCAACATTCCTGGAAAAATTACACGCTTCCGTTGAAGCAAAAGCAAAACATGGTTACAGACCTCCATTCTGCCACTTTTTCCACACGGCAATACTCACCAATTTTCACAAGACACCGCTGCGCCACGTTTTACTATGCTGCAGGTCAAGGGAAATAAAAAAACCGGGAACATGTCCCGGTTTTTCCTACTGAAAGTTAACTCTTTATCAGCGCTTGCGCGGTGGCGGCAAGTCCGTGCACACGCCTTCGTACACTTCAGCCGCCATCCCGATCGACTCGCCCAGGGTCGGGTGCGGATGGATGGTCTTGCCGATATCGGTGCCGTCGCAGCCCATTTCGATGGCCAGCGCGATTTCACCGCTTCATCGTTCACCTGTCGCCCGCGTGCGGGCCGACGGTGGTGCCGCCGATGAGATGTTTAATCGTAGTTGGATAGTAAAAAACCCGCAATCGCTTGCGGGT
>NZ_JBNYXT010000028.1:0-53730 GCF_051380795.1 Janthinobacterium leeuwenhoeki | reverse complement strand
TTTTGAGTACGACAACGAGCGCTTACATCATCAGCGCTTGCGCGGTGGCGGCAAGTCCGTGCACACGCCTTCGTACACTTCGGCAGCCATCCCGATCGATTCGCCCAGGGTCGGGTGCGGATGGATGGTCTTGCCGATGTCGGTGCCGTCGCAGCCCATTTCGATGGCCAGCGCGATTTCACCGCTTCATCGTTCACCTGTCGCCCGCGTGCGGGCCGATGGTGGTGCCGCCGATGAGATGTTTAATCGTAGTTGGATAGTAAAAAACCCGCAATCGCTTGCGGGTTTTTGAGTACGACAACGAGCGCTTACATCATCAGCGCTTGCGCGGTGGCGGCAAGTCCGTGCACACGCCTTCGTACACTTCGGCAGCCATCCCGATCGATTCGCCCAGGGTCGGGTGAGGATGGATGGTCTTGCCGATGTCGGTGCCGTCGCAGCCCATTTCGATGGCCAGCGCGATTTCACCGATCATGTCGCCCGCATGCGTACCGACGATGGTGCCGCCGATGATACGATGCGTTTCAGCGTCGAACAGCAACTTGGTAAAGCCTTCGGCGCGGCCATTGGCCACGGCGCGGCCGGAAGCTGCCCAAGGGAAGTGGCCCTTCTCGACCTTGATGCCCTTGGCTTTCGCTTCGTCTTCCGTGATGCCGGCCCATGCCACTTCCGGATCCGTGTAGGCGACCGATGGAATCACCTTGACGTCGAAGTGCGACTTCTGGCCAGAAGCCGCTTCGGCAGCCACGTGGGCTTCATGCACGGCCTTGTGCGCCAGCATCGGCTGGCCGACCAAATCGCCGATGGCGAAGATGTTCGGCACGTTGGTGCGCATCTGGCTGTCGACGTTGATGAAACCACGGTCCGTGACCTGCACGCCGGCCTTGTCAGCAGCCAGCTTCTTGCCGTTCGGGCTACGACCCACGGCGACGAGCACCAGGTCGTAGATTTGCGGCGCCGGCGCCGTGGCACCCGCTTCGGCCGCTTCGAACGTGACCTTGATGCCTTCCGGCAGCGCCTCGACGGCCACCGTCTTGGTCTTGGTCATGATGTTGTCGAAGCGTTTCTCGTTGAACTTCTGCCACACCTTGACGGCGTCGCGGTCCGCGCCCTGCATCAGGCCATCCATCATTTCGACCACGTCGATACGCGCGCCAAACGTGGAGTACACAGTCGCCATTTCCAGGCCGATGATGCCGCCGCCGATGACCAGCATGCGTTTCGGGATCTGGCGCAATTCCAGCGCACCCGTCGAATCGACGATGCGCGGGTCTTCCGGCACGAAGGGCAGTTTCACCACGGACGAACCGGCGGCGATGATGGCTTGCTTGAACTGCACGACTTTTTTGGAGCCGTCGCCTGCCGTCACTTCGATATGGTTCGCGCTGAGGAACTGGCCCACGCCCGTCACCACTTGCGTCTTGCGCGCCTTGGCCATGCCGGCCAAACCGCCCGTCATGTTCGAGATGACGCCTTCCTTGTACTTGCGTACCTGGTCGATATCAATGGTCGGCTTGGCAAACGTCACGCCCGTGTTGGACATGTGCGCCGTTTCATCGATGACGGAAGCGACGTGCAGCAGCGCCTTCGACGGGATGCAGCCCACGTTCAGGCACACGCCGCCCAGGGTGGCGTAGCGCTCGACGATGACCGTCGACATGCCCAGGTCAGCCGCGCGGAACGCTGCCGAATAGCCGCCAGGGCCGCCGCCCAGCACCATCATGTCGACGTCGATGTCGACCTGGCCGCTGTAATTGCCGGCCGGGATGGCGGCGACAGGTGCCGCTGGTGCTGCAGCCGGAGCTGCAGCGGCTGCCGGAGCGGCCGCCGCAGGTGCTGGCGCAGCCGCCGCCGCACCTTCAGCCGCTTCCACCACCAGCAGCGCGCTGCCTTCGGCGATCTTGTCGCCAACCTTGACCTTGATTTCCTTGACGACGCCCGCGTGGGTCGACGGAATCTCCATGCTGGCCTTGTCCGATTCGACCGTAATCAGGGACTGATCCACCTTGATGGTATCGCCCACCTTGACCATCAGTTCGATGACTTCGACTTCCTTGAAGTCGCCGATATTCGGTACTTTTACCTCTACTGTGCTCATCAATCGCTCCTTACAGCAGAATTTTGCGCATGTCGGCCAGGACTTCGCCGAGGTACACGGAGAATCGCGCGCCCATCGCGCCATCGACCACGCGGTGGTCGTAGGACAGCGAGGTACCCATCATCAAACGTGGCTGGAAGGCCTTGCCATCCCATACCGGCTTGATCGAGGCTTTCGACAGGCCCAGGATCGCCACTTCCGGCGCATTCACGATAGGCGTGAAGTGCGTGCCGCCGATGCCGCCCAGGGACGAAATCGTGAAGCTTGCGCCCTGCATGTCGGCCGGTTTCAGCTTGCCTTCGCGCGCCTGCAGCGACAATTCCGTCATTTCGCGGGCGATCTGCGAGACCGACTTCTGGTCCGCGCCCTTGATCACAGGTACCACCAGGCCATTCGGCGTGTCGGCCGCGAAGCCGATGTTGTAGTACTGCTTGAGGATCAGGTTTTCACCCTTGGCGTCGAGCGAAGCGTTAAACGCGGGGAATTTCTTCAGCGCGGCAACGGACGCCTTGATGACGAATGCCAGCATGGTCAGCTTGGCCGCATCCTTGTTCTTCGCATTGGCCGCGTTGGTGTCGACGCGGAACGCTTCCAGGTCCGTCACGTCAGCTTCGTCGAACTGCGTGACGTGCGGGATCATGACCCAGTTGCGGTGCAAATTCGGGCCCGAGATTTTCTTGATGCGCGACAGCGGCAGCAATTCGGTCGTGCCGAATTTGCTGAAGTCCAGCGACGGCCATGGCAGCAGGTCCAGGCCCACGCCCGAACCGCCTTTGGCAGCAACAGGGGCGTTCGGTGCGGCGACAGCGCCCGACATCACGCCCTTGACGAAGTTCTGCACGTCTTCCTGGGTGATGCGGCCTTTCGGACCGGAACCGCCCACGCGGGTCAGGTCCACGCCCAGTTCGCGCGCGAACTTGCGGATCGATGGAGAAGCGTGCGCCAGCTTGCCATTCACGGCAGGCGCGGCAGCAGCGGCAGGGGCAGTTGCAGCAGCGGCGACCGGCGCCGAAGCGACGGCGGCGGCAGGTGCGGCGGCCGCTTGCGCTGGCGCGGCGGCAGGGGCAGCAGCAGGAGCGGCAGCGCCACCGGTCGTTTCAACGACCAGTACCAGACTACCCTTGGCAACCTTGTCGCCAACCTTGACTTTCAATTCCTTGACGATACCGGCGTGGCTCGATGGAATTTCCATGCTGGCCTTGTCCGATTCGACCGTCAGCAGCGACTGGTCAACCTTGATCGCGTCGCCGACCTTGACCATCAGTTCGATGACTTCGACTTCCTTGAAGTCGCCGATATCGGGCACGGTCACTTCGACCAGGGCCGGCACGCCGGCAGGGGCGGCAGGCGCTGGCGCGGCCGCAGCGGGGGCGGCTTCAGCGGCAGGTGCCGCAGCCGGGGCGGCAGCGGCGGCAGGCGCAGGCGCCGAGGCGTCGTCCGCCACTTCCAGCAGCAGGACCAGCGAACCTTCGGCGATCTTGTCGCCCACGTTGACTTTCAATTCCTTGACGACACCGGCGTGGCTCGATGGAATTTCCATGCTGGCCTTGTCCGATTCGACCGTGATCAGGGACTGGTCGACCTTGACCGTGTCGCCCGGCTTGACCATCAGTTCAATGATCTCGACTTCCTTGAAATCGCCGATATCCGGGACTTTGACTTCCACAATGCTCATAGCTTGCTCCGTTATTTTATTTGTCAGATGGACCCGCACACACGCCAGGGCGGCACTTTCGCACCGCCCTGGCATCATCGGGTCCGCACAACGATTACTGGGTCACCGGATTCGGTTTGTTCGCGTCGATGCCGTACTTGGCAATCGCCTGCTCCACCACCGACACGTCGATCTTGCCTTCGTCAGCCAGCGATTTGAGCGCGGCCACGGTGACATAATAACGGTTCACTTCGAAGAACTCGCGCAGCTTGGCGCGGCTGTCCGAACGGCCAAAGCCATCGGTGCCGAGCACTTTATAAGTGCGGCCCTTCGGCATGAAGGCGCGGATCTGTTCTGCAAACGCGCGCATGTAATCGGTCGTGGCGACGATCGGACCATCCGTGTCCTGCATCAGCGACGTCACGTACGGCACGCGCTGCTGTTTCGACGGGTTGACCATGTTCCAGCGTTCCGCATCCTGGCCATCGCGGGCCACCAGCGTCAGCGACGGCGCCGACCACACGTCCGCAGCCACGCCCCAGTCGTTTTGCAACAGCTCGGCGGCGAAGATCGATTCGCGCAGGATGGTGCCGCAACCGATCAGTTGTACGCGCAGCTTGGCGTCAGCCTGGCCTTCCTGCAGTTTGTACATGCCTTTCAGGATGCCTTCTTCCTGGCCTGGCTTGATGCCTGGCTGGGCGTAGTTCTCGTTCATGATCGTGATGTAATAGAACACATCTTCCTGGTTGGCGATCATGCGGCGCAGGCCATCCTGGATGATGACGGCGACTTCATGGCTGAAGGTCGGATCGTACGGCATGCAGGTCGGGATGGTCGCGGCGAAGATATGGCTGTGGCCATCTTCGTGCTGCAAGCCTTCGCCGTTCAGGGTCGTACGGCCAGCCGTGCCGCCCATCAGGAAACCACGGGCGCGCATGTCGGCAGAAGCCCATACCTGGTCGCCGATGCGCTGGAAGCCAAACATCGAGTAGAAGGTGTAGAACGGGATCATGATGCGGTCGTTGGTCGAATACGACGTCGCCGCGGCGATCCACGAGCTCATGCCGCCCGCTTCGTTGATGCCCTCTTGCAGGATCTGGCCAGCCTTGTCTTCGCGGTAGTACATGACCTGGTCTTTGTCGACCGGCTCGTACAACTGGCCTTTCGGGTTGTAAATGCCGATTTGGCGGAACAGGCCTTCCATGCCGAAGGTACGCGATTCATCGACCAGGATAGGCACGACGCGCTGGCCCAGGTTCGGGTCTTTCAGCAGGGTCGAAATGACGCGCACAAACGCTTGCGTGGTCGAGATTTCGCGGCCTTCAGGCGTCGCTTCCAGCACGTTCTTGAACGCTTCCAGGCCAGGCACCGGCAGGGTTTCTTCCGACTTCTGGCGGCGCTGCGGCAGGTAGCCACCCAGGGCCTTGCGGCGCTCGTGCAGGTAGACCATTTCCGGCGCGTCGTCGGCTGGCTTGAAGAACGGGATGTCGGCCAGCTTGTCGTCAGGGATAGGCAGCGAGAAGCGGTCGCGCATTTCGCGGATGGCTTCGTCGTCCAGTTTTTTCGTCTGGTGCGCCGTGTTGCGCGCTTCGCCGGACTTGCCCATGCCGTAGCCCTTGATGGTTTTCACCAGCAGGACGGTAGGCTGGCCCTTGTGTTCCTGGGCGATCTTGAAGGCCGCGTAGATCTTGTGCGGATCGTGGCCGCCACGGGTCAGGCGCCAGATGTCGTCGTCCGTCATGTTGGCAACCATTTCCAGCAGCTTCGGATGCTTGCCGAAGAAGTGCTTGCGCACGTAGGCGCCATCTTTCGCCTTGTAGTTCTGGTATTCGCCGTCGACGGTTTCCATCATGACGCGCTGCAGGATGCCTTCCTTGTCCTGTGCCAGCAGGGCGTCCCAGCCCGGGCCCCAGATGACCTTGACGACGTTCCAGCCGGCGCCGCGGAATTCGCCTTCCAGCTCCTGGATGATCTTGGTGTTACCGCGCACAGGGCCGTCCAGGCGCTGCAGGTTGCAGTTGACCACGATGACCAGGTTGTCGAGCATGTCGCGTGCGGCCAGGCCGATCGCGCCCAAGGACTCTGGCTCGTCCATCTCGCCATCGCCACAGAAGGCCCAGATCTTGCGGTTGTCGGTCTTCGCGATGCCGCGTGCGTGCAGGTACTTCAGGAAGCGTGCCTGGTAAATCGCCATGTGCGGGCCCAGGCCCATCGACACGGTCGGGAACTGCCAGAAGTCAGGCATCAACTTTGGATGCGGGTACGAGGACAGGCCCTTGCCATCGACTTCCTTGCGGAAGTTCAGCATTTGCTCTTCCGTCAAACGGCCTTCCAGGAAGGCGCGCGCGTAGACGCCGGGCGAGGAGTGGCCCTGGATGTACAGCAGGTCACCGCCGTGGTCGGCCGTTGGCGCGTGCCAGAAATGGTTGAAACCGATGCCCAGCATGTTCGCCAGCGAAGCGAACGAGGACAAGTGGCCGCCCAGATCGCCGTCGGCGCGGTTGGCCTTGACCACCATGGCCATGGCGTTCCAGCGCATCCACGAGCGCAGGCGCTCTTCGTATTCCAGGTTGCCGGGACAGTGTGCTTCTTGCTTGGTGGGGATGGTATTGACGTAGGCGGTGGTGCTGGAGAACGGGATCTGGGCGCCACGGCGGCGGGCCAGGTCAACCATGCGCTCCATCAGGTAATGCGCGCGTTCCGGACCTTCATTTTCCAGAACGGCTTCGAGCGCGTCCAGCCACTCCTTGGTTTCCTGCATATCCGGGTCGGTGCCGATCTGTGTCGTTACCTGGTTCAGTTGAGCTGACATCTGTTGAGTCTCCTTTGTGAACGCCCCACCCCGATTTTCCGGATCGCTGTCGGACGGTATTTCGCTGATTATTTACTATTAAGTCGGTTTAGTGTGGGGATTCTAACAGCGTATTTACTATTTTTCAAATTACGATATAGCATTTCGCATCGTGAAATCGCCCTATGAAATTTATGCTGCACTGCCGCAAATTCTGCTCGGAAATTAGGGTGATCAAAGTGCCAAAAACGGCGCCAAAAAAACCGCAGGCCCTTGCGCTCCCTAGGCCACCAGCACACCAGCAAAACGCATTAACGCCCCAGTCGTCCACACAGGCATACCGGGCCAAGCGGGCCTGAAAAACGTCGAGGGCAAGGCGCGGCGACGCAGACAGTACGCCAGTACGGCAAGGAGCTGCAACGCCGCCATCGGCATTTTCTCAGGCCCGCGTTTCCGGCCCGCTGTTGTTAATCCTTGCGCTTTTAAACGCATGGCACTGCTTAACTTAAAGGCTTGGCGCCAAAACCGCCCCTTTGCGCTGGCCGGCTTTATAATCTGTCTTTTCCCTCCCAACAGCCTCCCTACCATGCCAGCACAACTGATCGACGGAATCGCCCTCTCCCAAAAACTGCGCAGCGAGATCGCCACGCGCGCCGCCGCCCTCACGGCCAAGGGCACCCAGCCCGGTCTGGCCGTGATTCTCGTCGGCGAAGACCCGGCCAGCCAGGTGTATGTCCGCAACAAGGTCAAGGCGTGCGGCGACGTGGGTTTTCACTCGGTGCTGGAAAAATATGAAGCGGACCTGTCCGAAGCGGACTTGCTGGCACGCATCGCCAGCCTGAATGCCGACCCGGCCATCCACGGCATCCTCGTGCAAATGCCCTTGCCCAAGCACATCAACCCGCACAAGGTCATCGAAGCGATCGCCACGACGAAAGACGTGGATGGCTATTCCGTCCTGAGCGCCGGCGAACTGATGACGGGCTTGCCCGGCTTCCGCCCTTGCACACCCTACGGTTGCATGAAACTGATCGAAAGCACGGGCGTGGACTTGCGCGGCAAGCACGCCGTCGTCATCGGCCGCAGCAACACCGTCGGCAAGCCGATGGCCCTGCTGCTCTTGCAAGCGAACGCTACCGTCACCATCTGCCATAGTGCGACCCCAGACCTGGGCCTGTACACGCGCCAGGCGGACGTGGTCGTGGCCGCCGTCGGCCGCCGCAACACCCTGACGGCCGACATGGTCAAGCCGGGCGCCATCGTCATCGACGTGGGCATGAACCGCGACGATGAAGGCAAGCTGTGCGGCGATGTGGATTTTGCCGGAGTGAAGGACGTCGCCTCCCACATCACGCCCGTGCCCGGTGGTGTGGGGCCGATGACGATTACCATGCTACTAATGAATACCGTAGAAGCCGCGGAACGCATTTAAAAGAGGAGCACCTGAGAAAATGCCCCTGGCGGCGTTGCAGTGCCTCGCCGTACTATTCGTACTGTCTTCGGCACCGCGCCTTGCCAAGGACGTTTTTCAGGCGCTCTAGTATGCAGGCGGCGTTGCCGCCTGAAGATATAAAGACAGAATGGACGAACCGACGATGAATACCAATCCCCTGCTTGATTTTTCCGGACTGCCACGCTTCGACGCGATCACGCACGAGCATGTCACGCCTGCCATCGATACCCTGCTGGCCCAGGCGCGCGCCACGGTGGTGCGGCTGGAAGCGCCCATGGAAGAAGTGAGCTGGGAAAACTTCGTCGCGCCCCAGGACCAGATCGCCGAAACCCTGGGCCGCGCCTGGAGCATCGTCAACCACCTCAATAGCGTGGTCGATACGCCGGAACTGCGCGCCGCCTACAATGCCAACCTGCCCAAGGTGACGGAATTCTTGACCGAGCTGGGCCAGAACGAAATTCTCTTCGGCAAATACAAGCAGTTGCAGGCCCGCGCCGATTTTGCCAGCCTGTCACCGGCGCGCCGGCGCATCGTCGACAATGCCGTGCGCGACTTCCGCCTGGGAGGCGCCGAGTTGCCCGAGGACAAGAAAGAGCGCTTTGGCGCCATCCAGGAAGAACATGCGGCCGTCGGTACGCGTTTTTCCGAAAACGTGCTCGACGCCACCAATGACTACAAGTTGCTGGTCGAGAACGAGCTTGACCTGGCCGGCCTGCCCGACGACGTGAAGGCCGCCGCGCGCGCCGCCGCCGAAAAAGCCGGCAAGCAAGGGTACGAATTCTCGCTGCACTTCCCGTCTTACTACCCGATCCTGCAATTTGCCGACAATCGCGCGCTGCGCGAAACCATCTACCGCGCCAATGCCACCAAGGCATCGGACCAGGGTGACGTCTTCAGCAAAAAAGAGGACTGGGACAACACGCAAAACATCGTTACCCTGTTGCGGCTGCGCAACGAAGAGGCAAAACTGCTCGGCTACGCCAATTTCGCCGAAGTGTCGCTGGTCTCCAAGATGGCCACCTCGCCCGCGCAAGTCATCGCTTTCCTGCAAGACCTGGCGAAACGCGCACGCCCGTTCGCCGAGAAGGACCTGGCCGAGCTGAAACAATTCGCGCGCGAAGAACTGGGCATAGACGAGCTGCAAGCGTGGGACGTGCCTTACGCTTCCGAAAAACTGCAGGAACGCCGCTACGCGTTCTCGGCCCAGGAAGTCAAACAGTATTTCCCTGAACACAAGGTGATCGACGGCCTGTTCCGTCAGATCCAGAACCTGTTCACGGTCGAAATCAAACTGGATACGGCACCCGTCTGGCACCCTGACGTGCGCTTTTACCGCATCGAGCGCGACGGCCAGTTGGTGGGCCAGTTCTACCTGGACCTGTATGCGCGCGCGGGGAAAAGCGGCGGCGCCTGGATGGACGACGCGCGTGGCCGCCGTGCCGACGGTAGCCAAGTACAAACGCCGATCGCTTATCTGACCTGCAATTTCACGCAGCCGGCCGTGGTCGATGGCCAGGTCCAGCCTGCGCTGTTCACGCACGATGAAGTGATCACCCTGTTCCACGAATTTGGCCACGGCTTGCACCATATGCTGACCGTCGTCGACGAACTGGGCGTGTCGGGCATTGCCGGCGTCGAATGGGATGCCGTGGAATTGCCGTCGCAATTCATGGAAAACTTCTGCTGGGAATGGGAAGTGCTCGAACACATGACGGCGCATACCGTCGCGGGCGAGCCGCTGCCGCGCGCGCTGTACGACAAGATGCTGGCTGCCAAGAATTTCCAGTCCGGCTTGCAAACCCTGCGCCAGGTGGAATTTTCCTTGCTCGACATGCATTTGCACTATGACTACGATGCCGGCACGGGCCAGAGCGTGCAGCAGCTGATCGATGGCGTGCGCGCCAAGTTCGCGCTGCTCATCCCGCCCGCCTTCAACCGCTTCCAGAATTCCTTTGGACATATCTTTTCCGGCGGCTACGCGGCTGGCTACTACAGCTACAAGTGGGCCGAGGTGCTGTCCGCCGACGCCTATGCGGCCTTCGAGGAAGCCCGCGCGCTGGGGCCTGCCGCCACCACGGCAGCGGGTAAGCGTTACCTGCAGGAAATCTTGTCCGTCGGCGGCTCGCGCCCCGCGCTGGAGTCGTTTACGGCCTTCCGTGGTCGCGAACCGTCGATCGACGCCCTGCTGCGCCACAGTGGCATGGCCGCTTGATCGCCATGAGCCGCGTCGATTTTCACAGCAATGTGCCGGACAAGCTGGCCTACGCCTGTCGCCTGGCGCGCAAGGCGTATATGGCTGGCAACAAGGTCGTCGTGCTGGCGGCCGACAGCACCCAGCTCGACGCCTTGAACAGCGCCATGTGGACCATTTCCGCCACGGATTTCCTGCCGCACGTGCTGGCCGGCGACCCGCTGGCGGCGCAAACGCCCATCATCCTGACCGATGACGAAAGGGCCGAACTTCCGCACCACGACATCCTCGTCAACCTGTCGCAATTGCCACCCGCCAACTACGCGCAGTTCCAGCGCGTCTTCGAGATCGTCTCCATGGATGAGCAAGATGCGCAGGCGGGCCGCCAGCGCTTCCTGCACTACCGCCAGCAAGACGTGCAACCGACGCACTTTGTGGCGGGTAACTCAGTGGACAAACAATGAGCCAGCAGCCATTCGACCAGGGCATTCCCCTGCTGACGGAGGTGCTGCTGGGGCCGGAGGAGGCGCCAGCTGCCGCACCGGCGCCGCTGGCGCTAGCAGAGTCCCCGGTGTTACCGCCCAGCATGCCTCAACCCGACTGGGACGCCATCGAACAGCGGCTGACGCAGCGCATCCTGCATCAGGTGCAGGGCAAGATCGACCATCTACTGGAAGAGCGCATCGCCCACGTCTTGCAGACGGCCCTGCAAAACGCCCTGATCGGCATGCGCGGCGCCTTGCGCGAAGACTTGCAGCAGTCGCTGGAACAGATCGTGGCGCACGCAGTGAGCCATGAGCTGGGACATTTGCATCCGCCCGTACAGACGCTGTAACCCTGAACATGCTGCACAATGTCGGGTTACGCGCTGCGCGCTAACCCGACCTACCCGACCTACCCTATTCTTTCCTCCAACGCCATTCTTTGGTGCGCTCGCGCCTGCGAAATCGTTGCATCGCGCCTCACTTTGGTGATTGTTGCGACAAAATGCAAAAAGCCCCAAAAGCGGCTTTGCGCCGCCTGTTTTTTGTTGTACCTTTCTTCACACGTACCGCCTGTCGTAGCGGTTTTCACGAGACGCCGCCGTATCTTTATCCATTGGAGAATGTTTATGCTGCTCAAGACCAAAGTCCTTCCTCTCGCCCTCGCCCTCGCTTTTGCCGGCCATGCGGGCGCGCAGGAAATCATCAAGATAGGCCATGTCGCCCCGGTCTCTGGCGCCAGCTCCCACCTGGGCAAGGATAACGAGAACGCGGCCAAGATGGCCATCGAGGATTTGAACGCCAAAGGCTTCAAGATCGACGGCAAAGCCGTCAAATTCGTGCTGGTACCCGAAGATGACGCAGCCGATCCGAAGCAGGGCACGGCCGTGGCGCAAAAGCTGGTCGACGCCAAGGTCAACGGCGTGGTCGGCCACCTGAACTCGGGCACGACGATTCCCGCTTCGCGCATTTACTTCAATGCCGGCATTCCGCAGATTTCCCCGGCGGCCACCAACCCGACGTACACCCAGCAAAAATTCAAGACGGCCTTCCGCGTCGTCGCCAATGACAACAAGCTGGGAGGGACTTTGGGCGCATATGCCGTGGGTAAGCTGCAAGCGAAGAAAATCGCCGTCATCGATGACCGCACGGCTTACGGCCAGGGCGTGGCGGAACAGTTCGTCAAGGGCGCCAAGAAGGCGGCGCCAGGCGTGCAAATCGTCGGCAAGGAATTTACGAATGCCAACGCCACCGACTTCAATGCCATTCTGACCAGCATCAAATCGAAAAATCCCGACCTGATCTTCTTCGGCGGCATGGATTCCGTGGGCGGTCCCATGCTGCGCCAGATGAAGGCACTGGGCATCAAGGCCAAGTTCATGGGTGGCGACGGCCTGTGCACGGAACCGCTGGGCAAGCTGGCGGGCGACGCCGTGGGCGAAGACATGGTCACCTGCGCGGAAGCGGGCGGCGTGACGGGCCCACTGCAAAAAGGCATGGACGATTTCCGCGCCCGCTACAAGCAGAAATACAATATGGAAGTGCAGCTGTACGCGCCATATGTCTACGATGCCGTGATGACCATGGCCACCGCCATGGCCGACGCCAAATCGTCGAAACCATCCGTCTACCTGCCGTTCCTGGCCAAGGTGCAATACCAGGGCGTGACGGGTCCGATCTCGTTCGACGCCAACGGCGACATCAAGGATGGCGCGCTGACGCTCTTTACGTATCGGGAAGGCAAGAAAACCAAGATGGAAGTCATCAAGTAAGCGGTTGGCTGGCAACGTAATCGCATAATCCTTCGGCCAGCGCGTCGAAGGTGGCGCGGCAGCGCACGCTGCCGCATGCTCCATGGTTTCCGCATGGGGCCGCAGCGCCAGCGCTACTTGCGTGGGCAGCAAGCCCTGCTGGCCGTGCTGGGCCGGGAGCCGCATACGCCGCTCGACGCGGCCGTGCGGGCGACACTGGAGGGCATGGGAAATCTGCACAAGAAAGCGGGCAAAAAAAATGCGCCGGGATTGCCGGCGCGCTGATTGCAGGTACTACGGCACAGATTATTTCTGTGCCAGTACCCATTTGACCAGGGTATGGGCTTCCGCATCGCTCACTTGCGGGTTCGCTGGCATCGGGATCGCGCCCCAAGTACCCGAACCGCCCTTCATGACTTTCGCCACGAGCTTGTTTTCAGCGTCTTTCTGACCGGCATACTTGGCAGCCACGTCCTTGAACGCAGGGCCCACCAGTTTCGTGCTCACCGCGTGGCAAGCCATGCAGTTTTTTGCTTTCGCCAGGTCCGGATTGGCCAACGCTGCTTGCGATGCCAGAGCCGATACGGCCAATACACTCACCAACATAAAACGTTTCATTGTCTTTTCTCCAAAGTTACTTCCTGCGGCATTTTACTGTGTTTCCGCAGATGCACCACGAGCCCAGATCAAGCGTTTCAATGTAGTAACGCAATGTATTCAGGAGGCAGTCATATTCTGCCCCATCTGCGCGCGCATGACCATGTTGTTTGTAAGGCGATGTAACGACAGCCGGCCCCGCGCAGTAGATCGGGGCCGGCTGTCTTAACTGCGCAACAAATCAGCGCTTCTTCAGTTGCGACAGGTCGCGCACGGCGCCACGGTCGGCCGATGTCGTCAGGGCCGCATACGCCTGCAAGGCCTGCGACACGTAGCGCTCGCGGTTGACGGGCAGCCAGGCCGCATCGCCCTTCGCTTCCATGGCGGCGCGGCGCGCGGCCAGCTGGGCATCCGTGACGCGCAGATTGATCGTGCGCTGGGGGATGTCGATATCGATGAAATCGCCCTCTTCCACCAGGCCAATGGCGCCGCCTTCGGCCGCTTCCGGCGAGGCGTGGCCGATCACCAGGCCCGAGGAACCGCCCGAGAAGCGCCCGTCCGTGAACAACGCGCACGCCTTGCCCAGGCCCTTGGATTTGATGTACGAGGTCGGATACAGCATTTCCTGCATGCCCGGGCCGCCTTTCGGGCCTTCGTAGCGGATGATGACGACGTCGCCTTCATGCACGCTGTCTTCCAGAATCGCTGCCACGGCCGCGTCCTGGCTTTCGAACACGCGCGCCTTGCCCGAGAATTTCAAAATGCTTTCATCCACGCCGGCCGTCTTGACGATGCAGCCTTTCTCGGCCAGGTTGCCGTACAAGACGGCCAGGCCGCCATCCTGCGAATACGCGTGGGCCTTGTCGCGGATGCAGCCGGTGCTGCGGTCCTTGTCGACGGCAGCGAAGCGCTCCGACTGCGAGAACGCGGTCTGCGTCGGCACGCCGCCGGGGGCGGCGCGGAACAATTCATGCACGGCCGGATCGTCCGTGCACATGATGTCGTTTTGCGCAATGGCATCGGCCAGGGTAGTCGCGTGGATGGTCGGTAAAGTGGTGTTGAGCAGGCCGGCACGCGCCAGTTCGCCCAGGATGCCCACGATGCCGCCCGCGCGGTGCACGTCTTCGATATGGTATTTGTCCGTCATCGGCGCCACCTTGCACAGGCACGGTACCTTGCGCGAAATGCGGTCGATGTCGGCCATCGTGAATTCCACTTCCGCCTCGTGGGCGGCGGCCAGCAAGTGCAGCACGGTGTTGGTCGAACCGCCCATGGACACGTCGAGCGCCATGGCGTTCTCGAAGGCCGCCTTGGAAGCGATGGAACGGGGCAGCACCGAGTAATCGTCCTGCTCGTAGTGGCGCTTGGCCAGTTCGACGATCAGGCGGCCCGCGCGCAGGAACAGCTGCTGGCGGTCCGAGTGCGTGGCCAGAATCGTGCCGTTGCCGGGCAGAGCCAGGCCCAGCGCCTCGGTCAAACAATTCATCGAGTTGGCCGTAAACATGCCGGAGCACGAACCGCAGGTCGGGCAGGCCGAACGTTCGATTTCCGCCACATCGGCGTCGGAGACGCTGCTGTCGCCCGCCTTGATCATGGCGTCGACCAGGTCCAGCTTGATGATCTTCTGCGTGCCGTTGACAACCTTGACGACCTTGCCCGCTTCCATCGGCCCGCCGGAAATAAACACGACGGGGATGTTGATGCGCATGGCGGCCATCAGCATGCCCGGCGTGATCTTGTCGCAGTTTGAAATGCAGACCATGGCGTCGGCGCAGTGGGCATTGACCATGTATTCGACGGAGTCGGCGATCAGGTCGCGCGACGGCAGCGAATACAGCATGCCGCCGTGGCCCATGGCGATGCCGTCATCGACGGCGATGGTGTTGAATTCCTTGGCCACGCCGCCGGCCGCCTCGATTTCGCGCGCCACCATCTGTCCCAGGTCTTTCAGGTGCACGTGACCGGGCACGAACTGCGTAAATGAGTTGACGACAGCGATGATCGGCTTGTCGAAATCGCCATCCTTCATGCCGGTGGCGCGCCACAGGGCGCGGGCGCCAGCCATGTTGCGGCCGTGGGTGGTGGTGCGGGAGCGGTATTGCGGCATGATGGACCTTCCAAAAGTGTTGGTGCCTGACTGTGCGGGTTGGCAGTAAAACCCTGCATACAGTGAGGGTACGTCAGATTGCCTTGCGCGCGCCCCACTGTCAAATATATGATGCACGTGCGTGTGAGTCGTTTTACATATCACAGCACTTATTCCACATGGAAATACATATGAAACGTCCCGCATGAACCTTGAGCTGCGCCAGTTGCGCTATTTCGTCACCGTCGCCGAAGAATTGCACTTCGGCCGCGCCGCCGCGCGCCTGCACATGACGCAGCCACCCCTGTCGCAAACCATCATGGCCCTGGAAGAACTGCTGGGCGCGCCCCTGTTCGTGCGCACCCGGCGCGAGGTACAGCTGACGCCGGCCGGCACTGCCCTGCTGCCCGAGGCGCGCCGGCTGCTGGCGCAGGCGTTCGATCTGCCCGCGCTGGTGCGGCGGGCCGCGCAGGGCGCGGCGGGGCGATTGAGCCTGGCGTTTGTCTCCTCGGCCGACTACAGCGTGCTACCACCCCTGCTGCGCGCGTACCAGACAGCCTATCCGCAAGTGCAGATCGCGCTGCAGGAAGCCACCTCCGACCTGCAACTGGACGAACTGCTGGCCGGGCGCACGGATGCGGGCCTGTTGATACCACCCCTGCCAGAGAAGGCGAAAGGGGAACTCGATTACCTGCCCGTGCTGGCCGAACCGCTGGTGCTGGCGGCGCCGTCCGGACTCGACATCTTGACGGTGCCTGGACCCGTGCGCCTGCGCGACCTGCCGCCCCTGCCTTTGATCATCTTCCCGCGCGCGATCTCGCCCGCCCTGCACGACGCGATCCTCGGCGTGTTCCGCGCGGCCGGTATCACACCGCAGATCGGCCAGGAAGCGATCCAGATGCAAACCATCGTCAGCCTCGTCTCAGCTGGCATGGGTATCGCGCTTGTGCCACAATCGGTATCGAATCTGATGCGCCCGGGCGTAGAATACAGGCCGCTGCAGGACGCCACGCCGCTGGTGGAAACAGGCCTGGCCTGGCGCCGCGACAATCCGTCCGCCGTGTTGCAGGGTTTCCTGGCGCTGCTGCGCAAGCAGATCAGCGCTAGCGCCGATTAAATTAAGTGGCCGCTAAGGCAAAAAACCGCAAGCGCCCCCATACTACGCAACCTTGGCTTTAAACAAAGAAAGAAACCCCATGCTGAACCACCCGATGCCCGACCCGATCGCCATACAAATCGGCCCGCTCGCCGTGCACTGGTACGGCCTGATGTATGTGCTGGCCTTTGCCCTGTTCATTATCCTGGGCCGCGTGCGCATCAAGCAGCCGCATATCGCCGTGCTGGGCTGGAAGAAGGAAGACCTCGATGACATGCTGTTCTACGGCATGCTGGGGGTGGTGATCGGCGGACGCCTGGGCGAAGTGCTGTTTTACCGCCCCGAATACTTCATGCACAATCCGCTCGAGATCTTCATGGTCTGGCATGGCGGCATGTCCTTCCATGGCGGTTTCCTCGGCGTCATCCTGGCCATGTACCTGTGGAGCCGCAAGGCGGGCCGCAACCTGTTCGACGTGCTCGACTTCATCGCGCCGCTGGTGCCGCTCGGTTATGCGGCCGGCCGCCTGGGCAACTTCATCAATGCCGAACTGCCGGGCCGCATCGCCCCGGAAAGCCTGCCGTGGGCCATGCAGTGGCCTGGCATCCCTTATCCCGTGCACCCGTCGCCCCTCTACCAGATGCTGGTCGACGGCATTTTGGTGTTCATCATCCTGTGGCTGTATGCGCGCAAGCAGCGCCCGCGCATGGCCGTCGGCGCCATGTTCACCCTGTTGTACGGCTGCGCGCGCTTCTTCACGGAATACTTCCGCACGCCGGACTGGGAAGTCGTCTGGCTGGGCGTGCCGATCACCTCGGGCCAGATGCTGTCCTTGCCGATGATCGTCGGCGCCATCGCGCTGCTGGTGTGGGCACACAAAAGCCAGGTGATGGGCACGCCGCCCACCAAGGCCCGCGTGGCGGACGCCTGACCGGCCGCCCTATGCCTTCAAGTTGCTTGTAATCACTTTCCATTGCGCCGGCGTCACGGGCGTGATGGACAAACGGCTGCCCTTCTTCAACAGCAGCATGTCTTCCAGCTCCGGCATCTGGCGCATTTCGGACAGGGGCAGCAGCGCCGTCTTCTTCACGCCGCGCACGTCGACGCTGATCCAGCGCGGCTGTTCAGGCGTGGCCTTGGCATCGAAATATTTGCCCCCCTCTTCAAACTGGCTGTGATCGGGATACGCGCCGCTGGCCACTTCGGCCACGCCCGCCACGCCCGGCTGCGGGCAGCTGGAATGATAAAACAGCACGCCATCACCTACCTGCATGCCATCGCGCATGAAGTTGCGTGCCTGGTAGTTGCGCACGCCGAACCACGGCAAGGTGTGCTGCGGCGCGGCCATCAGGTCGTCGATGCTCACCTCATCGGGTTCGGATTTCATCAGCCAGTATTGTTTCATCTAGACTCCGTATCAAAGCGACAGGCGTAAAAAAACGGTTGCGCATGATGCGGCAACCGTTTTCAGTGGTAATACAAATTGGGCCCCGCCTGTGCCGCTATGCCGGCATCCCGAACCAAACGGTTCAAGGTGGTCACGTTAGTTCAATTTCGGGTTCGTCGAACGAGCGACGCTCACTCCCATCAAACAAAATTCGCAACCGATGCGCATAAATGGTTCAAGGAATATATGGCAATCGCGAACACCGCAGGGTAGACCCAAGTTTACTCCTTTGATCGCGCATCGCAAAGACAAATCGTACTGTGTCCGCTTAAAAGAGGTTTTCCTGGGGCGTCAGGGCGCTATCCAATACCGTGTGCATGGCCGAGATTTTCTGCTTCACTTCCAGTATCGTCAACTCCGATAGCGGACCTTGCGGCGACTTCACGGAAAGGAATTCCGCAGCCACGCCCAGGGCGGCCAGTACGGCGATGCGGTCGTTGCCCTTGACCTTACCCGCGTCGCGGATGGCTTTCATTTTGCTATCGAGATAGATCGCCGCTTCGCGCAGCGCGCGCTCTTCGCCATCGCGGCACACCATGCTGTAGGACTGGCCCATGATATTGACATCGACACGCGGCATTACGCTTCCTTCTCGTTCTCGGCAATATAGGCGCCCGCTTCCGAAGCGGCTTGCTCCAGGCCCGCTTGCACCAGTTCGGGAATTTTTTCCAGCAATGCTTCCACGCGCTCCTGCGCCTCGCGCATGCGTTGCACATACTGCGCGTTATCGGCGGCCAGGGCGGCATTGTCCTTGCGCAGTTGCGCGTTTTCACGACGCAGCGCATGGGTCATTTCGGCCAGCAGGCCTATTTTGTCGGATAATTCGTTGAATTCGGAAATCATCCCGCCACTATAGGGCGGACGCTCCATGGGCGTCAATCGAATCACGCCGCTGTCACACATATTTACATCAATGCAGGGCAGTTGGCGGACAATACACACTTTTTCCGGCGCTTTTCGCCAAGTGCGGGCATCTTTCAGCGCACCGATGGCAGCGTTTTACTCGTCGACGTAATCGGCTTCGATATCGAGTCCGCCATAGCGGTTTTCGCAAGAGCGGCGCGTCAGCGTCTGTTGTCCGCCCTTGCCGTCAAGCACCATCGTCAAGTCGCGGCAAGTACGGCTGTAGCTGCCAGGTTTGGCGTCCGTCCGCGAGGGTGTCAGGCGCACTGCCAGCGGCGCCGCATTGCCCAGGCCCTTGTTGCTCCACTGGCGCGTCTTGCCATCCTCTTCGTCTTTCAAGGTGCGCACGGCGGCCGTCAGCAAGGCTTGTTTTTCCTTCGCATTCAGCTTGGCGATAGTGACGTCGGACAGGAAAGGCGGATACACGGCGGGCGCCGGGTCTTTGCCCTGCACATCCCAGTTGCCGCTGTTCTGCGAACAGGTGCGCCGGCTCAGGTCCTGCGACTTGCCACCCGCCGTAACGACGAATTTCAGGTCGCGGCAGACGTGGGCCTTCAGGCTGTGTTCCGTCATGCCGGAATTGCTGAAGTTATACGTCACTTTCACCAGCACGCCACTGTCACCGCCGTTGTCCCATACATGCGCTTCCTGGTCGTCGTCATCCTTGTTCAGGTCGTTGAACAGGTCGTTAAGCAGCATTTTCTTTTCCAGAGGCGTCAGGGCCGCCACGGTGATCTCGTCGACAATGGTGGGCGTTTGCGCGGCGGCATTGCCCAGGCAAACGAGACCGATGAGGGTGGCGCCCAGCAGGCGCAGGACGGGATGGGAAATCGGGAGTGGCATGCTGTTCTTTCTGGCTTAAATGCTGATATTGATATGCAATTGCAATCATCTTATCAAATTTCATAGTAAAACTCTGTTTCCTGCGCGTACGGGAACACCCCTCGTCTGCCGAGCATGCTAGAGTCGCGCCTGTTGCTGACGCCCGGCAAGTTGGCTTGCGCCAGCGCAAACCCTGTGTAAATGCAGGCTGCGCAGAACGTCCAAGCATATCTTTCCGGTGAATAAGCCCTTGAATAAGCCCCCTACCGTCCCTATAATTAGCACTCGTTAGTAGAGAGTGCTAACAAACTCTTTCGTAGCAATCCTCAGGACTGATGGTGCTTGCCAGACCACTGCAGGGAACGCTACGCGGCGGGCGACGCCGCGATGCACCACTGCCGGAGACAGGCAAGGACAGGATGACATGGGGTTTGCTTGACCGTTGCGGGCTGCTTTCAACGGCGGTCACTGAAAGCACGTCTGGCGCTGTGCCAGGCATGTATTCACTTAGCAACACTTATCCATTGAACTTTAAGGAGTTTTGTATGAATCTGCGCCCATTGAACGATCGCGTCATCGTCAAACGCCTCGACCAGGAAACCAAAACTGCGTCCGGCCTCATCATTCCTGATGCAGCTGCTGAAAAACCGGATCAAGGCGAAGTCCTTGCCGTAGGCAATGGCAAGATTCTCGACGACGGCAAAGTCCGTCCTCTGGATGTCAAAGTAGGCGACCGCGTCCTGTTCGGCAAGTACGCCGGCCAAACCGTCAAAGTTGACGGCGATGAGCTGCTGGTCATGCGCGAAGAAGACATCATGGCGATCGTCGTCAAGTAATTGTTTCCACGTTGTAGACAGATACATCCCGAAACTCAGGAGAATTGAACATGGCAGCTAAAGAAGTAGTATTCGGCGACGCAGCGCGCGCCAAGATGGTCGAAGGCGTCAATATCCTCGCCAACGCAGTCAAAGTAACGCTGGGCCCGAAAGGCCGCAACGTGGTCCTGGAGCGCTCGTTCGGCGCCCCTACCGTCACCAAGGATGGTGTATCGGTAGCGAAAGAAGTCGAACTCAAAGACAAGCTCATGAACATGGGCGCGCAAATGGTCAAGGAAGTTGCTTCCCGCACCAGCGACAACGCCGGTGACGGCACCACCACCGCGACCGTGCTGGCACAAGCCATCGTGCGCGAAGGCATGAAGTTCGTTGCCGCCGGCATGAACCCGATGGACCTGAAGCGCGGTATCGACAAAGCAGTTGCTGCCACCGTCGAAGAACTGGCGAAAATCGCCCGTCCTTGCACCACGACCAAGGAAATCGCCCAAGTTGGCGCGATCTCGGCGAACTCGGACTACTCGATCGGCGAGCGTATCGCTGAAGCGATGGAAAAAGTCGGCAAAGAAGGCGTGATCACGGTGGAAGACGGCAAGTCGCTGAACGACGAGCTGGACATCGTTGAAGGCATGCAGTTCGACCGCGGCTACCTGTCACCATACTTCATCAACAACCCAGAGAAACAAGTTGCCGTACTGGACAGCCCATTCGTCCTGCTGTGCGACAAGAAAATCTCGAACATCCGTGACCTGCTGCCGGTACTGGAACAAGTCGCTAAAGCTGGCCGTCCACTGCTGATCATCGCGGAAGACATCGAAGGCGAAGCGCTGGCGACCCTGGTTGTGAACAACATCCGCGGCATCCTGAAGACTTGCGCAGTGAAAGCACCTGGCTTCGGCGACCGCCGCAAAGCCATGCTGGAAGACATCGCTGTCCTGACCGGCGGCCAAGTGATCGCTGAAGAAGTCGGCCTGACCCTGGAAAAAGTGACCCTGGCCGAACTGGGCCAAGCGAAACGCATCGAAGTGGGCAAGGAAAACACCATCGTCATCGATGGCGCCGGCGAAGCTGCCTCGATCGAAGCACGCGTAAAACAAGTGCGTGTACAGATCGAAGAAGCGACCTCGGACTACGACCGTGAAAAACTGCAAGAGCGCGTAGCCAAACTGGCTGGCGGCGTTGCCGTGATCAAGGTTGGCGCAGCCACCGAAGTCGAAATGAAAGAGAAAAAAGCCCGCGTGGAAGATGCACTGCACGCGACCCGCGCTGCCGTGGAAGAAGGCATCGTGCCAGGCGGCGGCGTAGCCCTGCTGCGCGCACGCGCCAACATCACGGTCAAGGGCGACAATCCTGATCAAGATGCCGGTATCAAGATCGTCCTGCGCGCAATGGAAGAGCCACTGCGCATGATCGTGCAAAACGCTGGCGAAGAAGCTTCGGTCGTCGTGGCAGCCGTACTGGCTGGTACGGGCAACTACGGCTACAACGCTGCCAACGGCACGTATGGCGACATGGTTGAAATGGGCGTCCTGGACCCAGCCAAAGTGACCCGTTCGGCGCTGCAAAACGCCGCTTCGATCGCTTCGCTGATGCTGACAACCGACTGCATGGTCTGCGAAATCGCTGACGACAAAGCAGGCGGCGGCATGGGCGGCGGCATGGGTGGTATGGGCGGCATGGGCGGCATGGACGGCATGATGTAACCCCGGCGGCCAGTCGCGCAGGCGACGGCGCGACTGGCCGCACACGCCGGCACAGGACAGGCAGACCAAAAGCTGTTTGCGCCTGCCCGGCAGCCCCGAAAGCCACCTTCTACGGAAGGTGGCTTTTTTTCGTCTATGGATTTGGCAAACCTGTTCCGCAAACCCGTTTGGCGAGCCCGGCGATTGCCCGCCTGCGCGTTTTGCTTTAGCATGGCCGCCATCCTCCACCTTCTGACGCCACTACCGCCATGCCGCCACGCGCCTCTTCTTCCAAAACCACCATCATCGCCGGCATCCTGGCCGGCTTGCTGGCCGCCGGGCTAGTCGCTTTCTACCTGCACCAGCAATCCGCGCCGCACGGGGGCAATGCCGCGAGCAGCCAGGCGGCGCAAGAGCAGAACGCGCGCGCCGTCGATGCGCTGATGGCGTTGCCGGAAATCAAGGCCTGGTCAGCGCATATCGAAAAGGCTACCGGCGGCCGCTCGCACGGCGCCGTGATGGAAACGTCGCCCGAGACGCGCCTGGTCGATGGCGTCGTTTGCTACCAGCTGAGCTTTTTCGAAAGCACGCCCGATGCGGCGCACCGCTGGGAAAGCTTTGTCGTCACGCCCGATGGCAAGCGCATCCTCGTCGACGACATCGTCAGCGGCGACCTGATCAGCCTGGAACAATGGCGCAAGGACAATGCGCCCATGCAGCGCATCGCCACGCAGTAACTACGCTGGCGTTGTAGCGCAAGCTTTACTTTCTGGCATCGAAGCCCGATACTCGCCCACATGCCCGCCACCAGTGTCCGCCCCCTCACGCCAGACGACGCCAGCGCCTATCGCGCGCTGCGCCTGGCCGGCATCGCCGAACTGCCCGCCGCCTTCTGCACCACGCATGCGGCAGAAAGCGGCTTGCCGCTGGCACAGATCGCCCAGCGCTTGCACGCCACTTCCAAGCAAATAATATTTGGCGCTTTTGACAAGGAACAATTGATCGCCATTGCCGGCCTGCGCCGCGAACCGATCTCCGTCGTGCACGACAAGGCCAACCTGTGGGGCGTGTATGTGACGCCGCAGGCGCGCGGGCGCGGCGCGGGACGGCAACTGGTGCAGGCCGCCATCGACCATGCCTGCGCCATTCCCGAGCTGGGCCGCGTGCGCCTTGCCGTGGCACAGGACAACCACGCGGCATTGACACTCTACCTGGCTTGCGGTTTTACCCTGGAAAACTGTCCCGCATCGGATGGCATGCTGCAAATGCAACTCTTGCTGCCCCACCCGGCGCGTGCCAGTGCCAGTGCCAGTGCCAGTGCCGCAAGTAATGTCATTATGAAAATCAATACCTTACAAATCCCTGCAAAATAGCGGACAGGCCGTTTTTTCTGTTGCAAGCAAACGCGGCAGGCCTTAGCATCGCGGCTTACAAAAAAAACTTGGGGAGAGCCAATGTCATCGGCCGAGACACAAACCGCCACGGGCAAAATGCCGCGGCAAATACCGTACATCATCGCCAACGAAGGCTGCGAACGCTTCAGCTTTTACGGCATGCGCAACATCCTGACGCCATTCCTCATCAGCACCTTGCTGCTGATGATCCCGATCGACCAGCGCACGGGCGAAGCCAAGCACGTCTTCCATACCTTCGTCATTGGCGTGTATTTCTTCCCGCTGCTGGGCGGCTGGCTGGCCGACCGCTTCTTTGGCAAGTACAACACCATCTTCTGGCTCAGCCTCGTGTATTGCGCCGGCCATGCCTGCCTGGCCCTGTTTGAAAACAGCGTCAACGGCTTCTATTTCGGCCTGTTCCTGATCGCCTTCGGTTCCGGCGGCATCAAGCCACTGGTGGCCTCGTTTGTCGGCGACCAGTTTGACCAGACCAACAAGCACAAGGCCAAACTGGTCTTCGACCTGTTCTACTGGATCATCAACTTCGGCTCCTTCTTCGCCTCGCTGCTGATGCCGATGTTCCTGCGCGACTATGGTCCATCGATCGCCTTCGGCATCCCCGGCATCATGATGCTGGCCGCCACCATCGTCTTCTGGATGGGCGCCAAGAAATACGTGCACGTGCCGCCGGCGCCGCCGAATCCCGACTCGTTCACCCGCGTAGCCCGCACGGCCCTACTGGCGCGCGTCGACGGCGGATCGCGTCCCGGCCTGTATGTGGCTTACGTCGGCGTGATCGGCGCCCTGTATGCGTTCTACAGCATTCCCGAATGGGGCTTCGTGATTTCGGCGTGTACCGCGCTGGTATTGCTGCTGGCCTTCGGCAGCATCGGCACGGCCATGCAACTGGAACGCGCACGCGGCATCCACCCGGACGAAGCCGTCGAAGGCGTGCGCGCCGTGCTGCGCATCCTCGTCATCTTCGCCCTCGTCACGCCCTTCTTTTCGCTGTTCGACCAGAAGGCCTCGACGTGGATCGTGCAAGCGAACACCATGGAAAAACCAAGCTGGTTCCTGCCGGCGCAGATGCAGGCGCTGAACCCGATGCTGGTGATGCTCTTAATCCCGTTCAACAACCTGGTGCTGTACCCGATGCTGAACCGCTTCGGCCTGGAAGCGACGGCCCTGCGCCGCATGACGGCCGGCATCGGCTTTTCCTCGCTGGCGTGGATCGTCATTGGCCTCTTGCAGCTGGCCCTCGACAGCGGCAACGCCGTCTCCATCATGTGGCAGATCCTGCCATACGCCTTGCTGACGTTCGGCGAAGTGCTGGTCTCGGCGACAGGACTGGAGTTTGCGTACAGCCAGGCTCCCGTCTCGATGAAGGGCGCCATCATGAGCTTCTGGAATTTGTCGACCACGGTGGGCAACCTGTGGGTGCTGATCGTCAACCGCAGCGTCATGAACGAAGGCGTGATCGGCAAGATCGCCGAAAGCGGCATCAGCGTGACGGCCTTCCAGATGTTCTTCTTCGCCGCCTTTGCCGCCGTCGCCATGCTGGCCTTCGGCCTGTATGCAAGGCGCTACAAGATGGTGGACAACTACCGCCAGGCCGTGGTGCCGGGCAAGGCGTAATCAATGTCGTCGGATTAGGCGTGGCGATGCCACGCTAATCCGACCTACGCGCCCTTCTTTTTTACGTCGTCACCGTCGGCGCATCGCGCCCCGTGCGCGTGCGGATCTGCGCCACTGTTTCCGCCACGGCGATCAGCCCCGCCAGCGCTTCCTGCGTCGCGATACCATGCTGCGCGGGATCGGCTTCGTAGCGCTCCAGGTACAGGCGCAGGGTAGCACCTTCGGTGCCCGTGCCGGACAGGCGCAGCACGATGCGCGCGCCATCCGTCATGATGATGCGGATGCCCTGCTGCGTCGCCACGGAGCCATCGACGGGGTCCGTGTAGCTGAAATCGTCGGCCAGCGCCACCGTGTAGCCATTGAGTACCTGACCCGGCAAGGCGGGCAGCTGGCTGCGCACGGCTTCCATCAGTTGCTGCGCGCTGGCGCTGTCGATGTCTTCGTAATCGTGGCGCGAATAGTAATGGCGGCCATACGTGGCCCAGTGCGCGCGCACGATCTCTTCCACCGATTGTTTTTTCTCTGCCACCAGGTTGAGCCAGAACAAGACGGCCCACAGACCATCCTTTTCGCGCACGTGGTTTGATCCCGTGCCGTAGCTTTCCTCGCCGCACAAGGTAACCATGCCGGCGTCGAGCAGAGTGCCGAAGAACTTCCAGCCCGTCGGCGTCTCGTAGCACGGGATGCCCAGCGCGCTAGCGACCCGGTCGGCCGCCCCCGACGTGGGCATGGAGCGGGCGATGCCGGACAAGCCGGCGCGGTAGCCGGGCGCCACGCTGGCATTCGCGGCTAAAATCGCCAGGCTGTCCGAGGGCGTGACGTCGAAGCGGCGGCCGACGATCATGTTGCGGTCGCCGTCGCCATCGGAGGCGGCGCCGAAGTCGGGGGCATCGTCGGATGCCATGATGGAAATCAATTCCTGCGCGTTGACGGGGTTCGGGTCCGGGTGGCCGCCGCCGAAGTCTTCCAGGGGCACGCCGTTGATGACGCTGCCTTTCGGCGCGCCCAGCATGCCTTCCAGGATGGCCGTCGCATACGGGCCGGAAACGGCGTGCATGCCGTCGAAGCAGAGGCGCAAGCCGCCCGCGAACAGGGCGTGGATGGCGTCGAAGTCGAACAGCTGCTGCATCAGTTCCCCGTAGTCGGCAACGGAGTCGATCACTTCGACCGTCATCTGCTCGATGCGCACCGACCCCAGTTTGTCGAGGTCGATGTCGGCCGCATCGCTGATGCGGTATTCGCTAATCGTTTGCGTGCAGGCGTAGATGGCTTCGGTGACCTTTTCCGGCGCCGGGCCGCCATTGGCGATGTTGTATTTGATGCCGAAATCGCCATCGGGGCCGCCCGGATTATGGCTGGCCGACAGGATGATGCCGCCGCTGGCGCCATGCTTGCGGATGACGCAGCTGACAGCCGGCGTCGACAGGATGCCGCCCTGCCCCAGCAGCACGCGCGCATAACCATGCGCGGCCGCCATGCGCAACACGGTCTGGATGGCCGCGCGGTTGTAAAAACGGCCGTCGCCGCCCAGCACCAAAGTCTGGCCGCGGCAGTCGCCGAGCGTGTCAAAAACGCTCTGCACGAAGTTTTCCAGATACTGCGGCTGGCTGAACACGCCCACCTTCTTGCGCAAGCCCGAGGTGCCAGGCCGCTGGCCGGCCATCGGCGCCGTATTGATAATTTGAATAGCCATCTTGCCTCCCTGTTAACTTCCGATGGTAACGCATGGCCGGCCAGCGGCAAAGCGTTGTACGTCTGCCACGGTGAGCCAAGCCGCTTAACGCCGCATGCCCAGCATGGCATATAATGAGAATCATTCTCATATGCGGCATTCCTGGCTGCGGACTCATACATCGGACGCCGTGGTTGCACGCTATTACCAAGAACTGTTGAACTTTTGCTGGCGCAGCGTGCGCAACCGCGAGGCCGCTGCCGACCTGGTGCAGGAAAGCTATGCGCGCGTGCTGGGCGAAGGGGCCGTGCGCGAACCGCGCGCGCTGCTGTACCGCACGGCGCGCAATCTGCTGATCGACCAGCACCGCCGCGCCGCCTTGCGCCAGCACGAGGAACTCGACGTCCTGCCGGAGGCCGCGCATCCGGCCGCGCCGCGCCATTTGCAGCCGGAACAGGCGCTGGAAAGCAGCCAGGACTGGCAAGCCTGCGTGGCCGCCATCGACGCCCTGCCGCCCCGCTGTCGCGACGCCTTCGTGCTGCACGTCTTCGAGGAATTGCCGCACGCGCAGATCGCCGCGCGCATGGGTATTTCCGTGAGCATGGTGGAAAAACATATCGCGCGGGGCATGCTCAGTTGCCAGGCGCAGTTGCGTTCTCTGCGGGAATGCGCATAATGCCGTCCATGAACGTCCACCCGCCTCGCTACGATTTCGGCCCGTCCGCGCAGGACGAGGCAGACTTGCGCGAGTACGCCGACTTTGCCGCCACGCAAGATGGCGTAGCCCTGGCGGCCGCCACCTGGTTCAGCCGGCGCGGCAACCTTGATGCGCAGCAACAGTCCGAGTTTGCCGCCTGGCTGGCGGCCGACGCGCTGCACGCGCAAGCGTATGCGCAGCTGCAGCAGACGCACCGCGCAGCGCGCCAGATTCCCGCGCAGGTCGCCGCCCGCTGGGCACTGCCCAAGGCTGCGCCAGCCTCCCGCCCCCGCCGCCCGCTTCTGCGCTCCCTGCGCGCGCTGCCGTATGCGGCCGCCGCCATGCTGCTGCTGAGCGTGGGCGCGGGCGGCTACCAGTGGTGGCAACAGCAAGCCGTGTTCAGCCAGTCGTATGCCACCATGCGCGGCCAGCGCCTGGCCGTCGCCCTGCCCGACGGCAGCAAGGTAGAGCTCGATACGGCCACGCAGCTGCACGTCACCCTGTACCGCCAGCGCCGCGAAGTGCGTCTGGCGCACGGTGAAGCGCTGTTCCAGGTGCAATCGAAGCAGGGCCAGCCTTTCGATGTGGTCAGCGGCCCTTTGACGGTAACGGTGGTGGGCACGCAATTTTCCGTGCGTAACACGCTCGAACACGACGGCCAGCTGCGCGTGGCCGTGCAACATGGTCACGTGCGCGTGGCGGGCACAGGACAAGACTTGGTCGACCTGCGGGCCGGCCAGGGCGTCAGCAGCGATGCCGGCGGCCGCCTGTCCGGCGTCGCCAGCCTGGCCCCAGACAGCGTGGCGCCATGGCGCACGGGCCGGGTCACCTTCGACAATGTGCAGCTGGGCGCGGCGCTGGCCGAGTTCGAGCGCTACGGCGACACAGGCCTGGTCGCGCGCGATCCTGCCGTGGCCAGCTTGCGTATCGGCGGCAGCTTCAGCCTGACCCAGCTCGGCCGCTTTGCCGCCGCCCTGCCGCAGCTGCTGCCCGTGCAGCTCGTGCGCAGCGGCGGCGCCAGCGAGATCCGCATGGCGGCAAAAATACCCGTGCAAGCCCCTGCGATGCGGCTGCCTGAAAAATAAATGCAAATAGTTCGCATTCGCAGGTGAGGGTTTTACTCATTGCCGCGTCTACCAAGTTAATCGACAACAAATTAACCTGGAGAAATGCAACATGTGGTCCCCCCGCCTCAATCTGACACCCGCCCCCTTCGCCCTGGCCGCCATGCTGGCCCTGGGCAGCATCCCCCTGGCGCAAGCGCAAACCTTGTCACCCGTCACACTGTCCATCGCCGCCCAGCCGCTCGGACAAGCCCTGAATGAGCTGGCGCGGCAAGCCAATCTGCAACTGCTGTTCGCGCCGGAACTCGTGGCCGGCAAGACGGCGCCCGCCGTCAGCGGCACCCTCAGCGTGGCCGACAGCCTGGAGCGCCTGCTGGCCGGCAGCGGCCTGGTAGCTGCCATCGACGGCAGCAGCGTCATCATCCGCCCCGCGACCGCCGCCACGGGCAAAGTGGCGACCCTGGCGGAAATCACCGTCAGCGCGCGCCAGGAGGCGACGCTAGACAGCGAGCTGACCAAGTCATATGCGGCGCAGGCGGTGAGCATCGGCAAGGGCCGGCAAAGCCTGCGCGAAATTCCCCAATCCGTCTCCGTGCTGACGCGCCTGCAGTTGAACGACCAGAATTTGCTGAGCCTGGACGACGCCATGCGCGGCGTGACGGGCATCACCGTCGAGGCCAGCAGCACGGGCGGCAACCACGGCAACTTTTATTCGCGCGGCTATGCGCTCGATGCGGTGCAGGTCGATGGCGTGATGACACCGGCCAGCACGGGCAACGACCTGTCGGCCGGCTTCGGCCTGGCCATCTATGACCGTGTGGAAGTGCTGCGCGGGCCGGCCGGCCTGTTCCAGGGCGCGGGCGACCCGGGCGGCACCATCAACCTGGTGCGCAAGCGCGCGCGCGACACCTTCGCCGCCAGCGGCGTGCTCAGCGCCGGTTCCTGGGACCGCTACTATGCAGAAGCGGATGTCACGGGCCCCCTGAGCGCGGACGGCAAGGTGCGCGGCCGCCTGGTGGCCGCCTATGAACACCGGCGCTCCTTCGTCGACCATGTGTATGCGGAAAAGCCCTTGCTGTACGGCACCGTTGCCGTCGACCTGGCGCCGGGCACCATGCTGACAGGCGGCGTCACCCACCAGCAATACAAGGGCCGTCCCGCCTTCGGCCTGCCCGCGTATGAAGACGGGCGCCTGCTCGACGTGCCCCGCTCCACCTACCTCGACCCGGCCTGGAACCACATCACGGAGAAGGTCACCGAGTATTTTGCCGAGCTCGACCACAAACTGGACAATGGCGGCCAGTTCAAGGTGACCGCCCTGTACCGTGAACAGGACGAACCGTCGCGCAATTTCGGCTGGTCCGACTGCTCGGCCGACCCCGTCACGGGCGAGAGCTGCCTGATCAGCTGGAACTACCGCAGCCACTGGAAGACGCAGGGCCTCGACGCCTGGCTGACCACGCCGTTCCAGGCGTTTGGCCGCAGTCACGACCTGATCGTGGGCGCCGACTACCGCCAGGTACACAAGAATTTCCAGTATGGCGGCGGCGATGGCGCCCCCATCAATATCTTCCATCCTGACAACAATATCGCGCAGCCCAGCTACACCTTCTCCAACGGCAATGACAACCGCAGCAAGCAGTTCGGCCTGTACGCGCGCACCCGCCTGCAGGCGACGGAACGCCTGGCCGTCAACCTGGGCGGGCGCCTGACGCACTGGGACAACCATACCGTCAACCGCAACGCGTATTTCAATCAGTTCATCGATGTCAGCAACACCATCAAGGCCAAGTTCACGCCGTACGCGGGCCTGGTCTACGAGCTCGACAAGCAGTTGTCGGCCTACGCCAGCTACACGCGCATCTTCACGCCCCAAAGCACCACGGACGCTGCCGGCCAGACCCTGAAGCCGCGCACGGGCCAGCAATTCGAGCTGGGCCTGAAGGCGGAGCTGTTCGACAAGAACGTCAACGCGCATGCGGCCCTGTTCCGCATGGAGGACGAGAACCGCGTCATGCCCGACCCGGCCAACCCGCTGTTTTCCATCGGCGCCGGCAAGATGCGCAGCCAGGGCATGGAAGCAGAGCTGAGCGGCAGCCCCCTGCCGGGCTGGAACATCACGAGCGGCTATTCCTACACCAGCACGCGCACCCTGGAAGGCAGCGACGACCAGAAGGCGCAGTTGTACTCCTTCATCGCGCCGCGCCACAATGTCAATCTGTGGACCAATTACCGGCTGGCCGGCGCGCTCGATAAAGTCAGCGTGGGCGGCGGCTTGCGCAGCGTCAGCAGCATGTACCGCCTGAACGGGCCCGTGAAATTCGAGCAGGGCCCCGTCACCACGGTGGGCTTGCAGGCAGGCTACCGCCTCAGTCCGAAACTGGAGCTGTCGCTGACGGTGAACAACCTGTTCGACAAGAAATACTACACGCGCGTGTGGGCCGCCTATGGCTCCAACTTCTATGGCGAGCCACGCAACGCCATGCTGACCCTGCGCGGCCAGCTGTAAACGCCCGCGTTCCTGCGCACGCACGGCCGCCGCCAGCAATGGGGCGGCCGTGCTCGTTTACCACACCTCACTCTTGCATGTCTCGCAACCCCACACTATAATAAGAATAGTTCTCATTCACATTTGGATCCCGTTCGGAGTCTGCATCCCGCGTGCCCCCTGCCATCGACCGGCCAGGACGGCATGGCTGATGCGCAACTGGATGACACGCTGCGCCAGCCAGGCATCCCCGCCAAGCAAGCCTTCGCATATCAATCACGAAAAAAGGTAGTTTCATGTCGCGAGCACGTTCGCTGGCCGGCGCTGCCGCCGCCACTTTCCAGTACTTTGCACCGCTGCGATAACCACGTTTCTCACCACAAACTAAGGCATACACCATGCACATCACTTCCATCGCGCGCCTCGGCGCCCTCGCCACCGCCCTGCTGGGCGCAGCCCTCGCTTCTGGCACGGCCAGCGCGCACCAGCTCTGGCTGCAGCAGGATGGCAAGGCAGCCAGCGTGTACTTCGGCGAATTCGGCGACAACCTGCGCGAAGCGTCGCCCGGCTTGCTGGACAAGTTCAGCATCAAAAATGTGACGTGGATCTCGGCCAAAGGCACGCAGCCGCTGCAGGCGAACAAGACGGCCGGCGCGTTCATCCTGAATGGCAAGGTGGGCGCCGGCGAAAGCATCATCGTCGAGGAAGACAACTACCCATCGTGGGAAGAAAAAAAGGATGGCAAGAGCACGCGCACCGTGTGGGTTCCCGCCGCGCGCCTGATCGCCGACGGCAAGGCGCAAGCGCCCGCACTGACGCTCGACCTGGTACCGACCGGCAAACCAGGCCAGTTCCAGGTCAGCTACCAGGGCAAGCCGCTGGCGCAAGCCAAGGTCAACGCCGTGGTGCAATCGGGCTGGGGCAAGGAAGCGTGGAGCGATGCGCAAGGCTTGGTCAGCTTCCCGCTGCCATGGAAGGGCAGCTATGTACTGGAAGTGCAGCACACGGACAAGACGGCCGGCCAGCGCGGCGCGCAAACCTATGACAAGGCCATGTTCGTGACCACCCTGAGCCTGGTGCAGCCGCAAGGCGTGACGCCGCTACCGGCCGGCCCGGCCCTGCCACCGAGCAAGGATCACGACTGACCATGCAAGCGCCAGCCATCATTAAAATGCCGCGCCTGCGGCTCTCCGCCGGCACCGTGTACCGCCTCGGCGTGGCGTCGCGCAGCGTGGCGGCCATCGTTGGCGGCTACGTACTGGCCGCGCTGGTCACCATGCTGCTGTCGGTGAGCCTGCCCATGGCCCGTTCCGAAGCCGTCATGACAGCCACCCTGCTGTCGTTTGCCATCTATACCTGCGCCGTGATGTGGGTCTTCGCCACGCGCAGCGCCCTGCGCGCCTGGCTCGGGCTGTTGATCCCGGCCGCCGTCATCGCCGCCATCCTGCAGTCGATGGACGCACTATCCTGGAGTCTCGCATGAAAGAAGGTTTCCGCCAGTCGATGGCATGGCTGCACACCTGGTCCGGCCTGCTGGTCTGCTGGATTTTATTGCTGGTGTTTTGCGCCGGCACGGCCAGCTACTACCGCAATGAAATCACCCTGTGGATGCAGCCCGAATTGCACGGCGCCGCCGCCAGTCAGGTGAGTACCGAGGAAGCGGCCAAGGTCGCGCAAAAAGCGATGGAAGAGCGGGCCACGGGCGCCACGCGCTGGTTCATCAGCCTGCCCGGCGAGCGCAGTCCCGCCACGCAACTGGGCTGGAGCAAACCGTCGAAGCCCGGCGAAAAGAAGCGCGGACGGCGCGGCAATTTTCATAGCGAAAAAGCCGACCCGGCCACGGGCGAGGTGCTGTCGAAGCCGCGCGAGACGCGGGGCGGCGAATTCCTCTACCGCCTGCACTTCGACCTGCACTACATGTCGGCCATCTGGGGCCGCTGGATCGTGGGTTTCTGCGCCATGTTCATGTTCGTCTCCATCATCAGCGGCATCGTCACGCACAAGCGTATCTTCAAGGACCTGTTTACCTTCCGGCCTAAAAAGGGTCAGCGCTCGTGGCTCGACGCGCATAACGTGACGGCCGTGCTGGCCCTGCCCTACCACATCATGATCACCTACACGGGACTGGTCACCCTGATGTTCCTGTACATGCCGTCCGGCGCCACGGCCGCCTACAAGGGCGACCAGGATGCCTTCTTTGCCGAAGCGTTTCCCGGCCGCTCGGGCGACAGCAAGCCGGCCGGCGTGGCCGCGCCGCTGGCGCCACTCGCGCCCCTCGTGCGCCAGGCGGAACAGCACTGGGGTGGCGGCAAGGTCGAACGCATCTCCGTCAACCACCCGGGCGACGCCAACGCCACCATTTCGCTGACGCGTGCCGGCGGACGCGACCTGTCGTCGAAGCAGCCGTCGATGGAATTCGATGGCGTGTCCGGCAAACTGCTGTCCACCGATGGCGCCGCGCTGCCCGGCGCGGCCGCCACGCACGGCGTGATGGTCGGCCTGCACATCGCGCATTTCGGCGGACCGCTGCTGCGCGCCCTGTTCTTCCTCTCCGGCCTGGCCGGCTGCGCCATGGTCGCCACGGGCGCCCTGCTGTGGGCCGTCAAGACGCGCCAGAAGCAGGCCAAGGCACTGGCCGCCGGCCAGCGCGCCAGCTTTGGCCTGCGCCTGGTCGAGGCGCTCAACATCGGCGCCATCGCCGGCATCCCGATCGCCTTCGGCGCCTACTTCTGGGCCAACCGCCTGCTGTCGGTGACGATGGAAGACCGGCCGAAAGAGGAAATCGCCTGCTTCTTCGGCGCCTGGGCCCTGGCCGCCATCATCGCCCAGCTGCGTCCCTCGCGCGCCATGTGGCGCATGCAGCTGGCCGCCGGCGCCTTCCTGCTGGCATCGCTGCCCGTGCTGAACCTCTTCACCACCGGCTCGCACCTGGGCGTGACCCTGTTCCTGGGGCGCGGCCCCGTGGCAGTGGCCGCCTTCGACCTGGTGGTGCTGGTGCTGGGTCTGGGCCTCGCGTATGCGGCGTTCAAATTGAAACCGCTGCCCGTGAAGGCGGCCAAGGCAGTCCCCGCCGCCAAGCCGGCAACGACGATGGAGACCGCGTGATGGAGCTGCTGTCAAACTTCCTTGTATTTGCCCTGTGCTATGCGGGCCTGTCCTCGCTGTGCCTGGCGATGGACCGCCACTACGCCGACCTGCACGGACGCGGCGCCGAACCGCCTGCACCGCTGCGCCGCCGCCTGCAGTGGGCCGGCTGGCTGGCGCTGGCGGCCGGCCTGGCCTGGGCCATGCACATCGCCGGCGGCGGCTATGGCCTCGTCTATTGGGTCGGCAGCCTGACGGGCTGCGGCTTGCTGCTGATCTGGCTGCTGCCCTACGCGCCGCACCAGGCCATGCGCCTGGCGCGCGTCATCGGCGGCGCGGCCGTGCTGGCTGCCATCGCGCTGGCGATTCTGTAGATATCGTGGCCATGCCAGGCAGTCCGTTCGCGCCCTCACCCCTGCTGCCCACGCAGCTGGAAATCCACTACCGCGCGCATCACGGCTGGCTGGCGCACTGGCTGCAGCGGCGCCTGGGCAATGCTGCCGAGGCAGCCGACCTGATGCAGGATACTTTCGCGCGCCTGCTGGCCAGCGCGCCTATGCAACCGCAAACGCCGGCCCTGCGCGCACCGAAAGCCTACCTGGCGACCGTCGCCAAACACCTGCTGATCAACCATTTGCGCCGCCAGTCGCTGGAACGCGCGTGGTTGGACGCGCTCGCCGCCCTGCCCGAACAGCATGTGCCATCGACCGAGCAGCGCGCGGAAATCCTGCAAGCGCTGCAAGCGGTCGATGCCATGCTCGACGGCCTGAAGCCGAAGGTGCGCGCCGTCTTCATCATGGCGCAGATCGAAGGCCATGCGTATGCGGACATCGCCGCGCAGCTGGGCATCGGCGAGCGCTCCGTGAAGCGTTACGTGGCCGAGGCCCTGACCGAATGCGTGCTGCTGGCGCCGGACCTGCCGGCATGAGCGCGGCCGCTCCAGCATCTCCTCTGCTGTCGCGCAAGGTGGCGCGCCAGGCCGTCGAATGGTATTTGCTGGAGCAGTCGGGCCAGGCCACGCCGGATGAGCTGGCGGCGTCGGCCGAGTGGCGCGCACTCGACCCGGAACACGCGCGCGCCTGGCACAGGGTGCAACAGGTGAGCCAGACGGCGAATCTGCTGCCGCCGGATCTGGCCGTGCCCGTGCTGCGCCGGCCGCAGCGCCGCGTGGCCGTGCAGGTATTGCTGGCGCTGATGGCGGCGCCCGCCGCGTGGCTGCTGGTGCGCCACGAGATGCTGGCCGATTACCGCAGCGGCGTGGGTGAACGGCGTGTAGTGTCCCTGCCCGATGGCGGCACCCTGGTGCTCAACACGGACAGCGCCGTCGATGTGGCATATGGCGCCGGCGAACGCCGGCTGACCCTGCGCCGCGGCGAAGTGCTGGTGCAGACGCGCCCCGATCATGCGGGCAGCCGCCCTTTCATCGTCGCCACTTGCCATGGCCGCATCCGCGCGCTGGGCACGCGCTTCACCGTGCGCGTCGACGACGACAGTAGTCGCGTGACGGTGCTCGAACACGCGGTGGAAATCACGCCGCGCGCGCCTTCAGCCACCGTCCGCACGGTTGCAAAGGGCCAGCAAAGCCGCTTCGACGCCAGCCACGCCGGCCTGCCCATGCCAGCGCCACTGCAAGCCGATGCGTGGGCGCACGGCATGCTGGCGGCGCAGGACATGCGCCTCGATGCCTTCGCTGCCGAATTGTCACGCTACCGCCCCGGCCTGCTGCGCGTGGAACCGCAGGTGGCGGGCTTGCGCCTGTCGGGCGCCTTCCAGCTTGACGACACGGACGCCGTGCTGGAAAGCCTGGCGCGCATGCTGCCCGTCGACGTGCTGTACCGCACCCCGTATTGGGTCACTCTCGCGGCCCGCAAAAAATAATCGTGAAAAGTTGGCCCTTTTTTCACCCTGGCCTGTCCTGTGAGTATCACAACGACACTCACCGGAAAGGCCAGACCATGCACCCACCTCGTTTGACTCCCCTCGCGCGCGCCATCGGCAGCGCCATGATCCTGCTGTCGCTGTCGCTGGCGCAGGCGCCGGCCATGGCGGCCGATGCCACCTCCGCCCAAGCTAGCACGCAAATCAGTTTCAGCGTGCCGCCGGGCGAGCTGTCCGCCGCCATCGCCAACTTTGCCATCGAGGCCAAAGTGAGCGTGGGCGCGGCGGCCGAACTGCTGCAAGGCGTGCGCACGCCAGGCTTGAGCGGCAGCTACACGGTACCGCAGGCACTGGCCCGCCTGCTGGCCGGCACGGGCCTCGATGCGCTGCCCAGCGGGGAACGCAGCTACGTGCTGCGCAAGGTGGGCGCCGCCTCGCCCGCCGCGCCGATCGCCGCCACCCTGGACGAAGTGGCCGTCAACTCCAGCGCACTGCGCGACGGCACCACGGAAGGCAAGCGGAGCTACGCGGGCCTGACCAGCGCCACGCGCCTGAACCTGTCGCTGCGCGAAACGCCGCAAGCCGTCAGCGTCATCACGCGCCAGCAGATCGACGACCAGGGCTTGCGCACCTTGCAAGATGTGCTGCTGCAGGCGCCCGGCATCACGGTCGACCATTCCTCGAGCACGCGCGAATACGACCAGGTGTTTTCACGCGGCTTCGAAGTGACGTCATACATGTTCGACGGCATCCCGACCAGCAAGAACCTGGAAGCGCGCACCTACGACATGGCCATCTACGACCGCGTCGAAATCATCCGCGGCGCGACGGGCCTGATCAGCGGCACGGGCAGCCCGTCGGCCGCCGTCAACCTGGTGCGCAAGCGCCCGGGCCGCAGCTTTGCCGCCACGGCCGGCGCGCAGCTGGGATCATGGGACCGCTACCGCATCGAAGGCGATGTCTCGACGCCGTTGACGGCGGACGGCAAGGTGCGCGCGCGCATCGTCGCCGCGCATGAAGACCAGCGCTCGTTCATCGACCGCTACCGCCAGAAAAAGGACGTGCTGTACGCCATCGTCGAGGCGGACCTGTCGCCCTCGACGGTGCTCAGCGCCGGCATCAACTATCAACAGGAAAAGCTCAAGGGCGCAGGGCGCGACTTCCCCATGTTCTATGCCGACGGCTCGCAGACCCGCTTCCACCGCTCGATGAACGGCACTGCCGCGTGGAGCACGTATGAGCGCGAACAGAGCATGCTGTTCGCCACGCTCGACCATTATTTCGACAACGACTGGATCGCCAAGGTGGCCGTCAGCCGCAGCAGCAACCAGTACGATGCCTTGCAGGGCTTTTCCGGCAATGGTTACCCGGACCGCGTGACGGGCGGCGGCATGCGGCTGTGGCTGGCCAACTGGCACAGCAAGCCGCAACAGACCTCGCTCGACGCGTACATCAGCGGCCCGTTCCAGGCCTTCGGCCGCAAGCATGAACTGGTGCTGGGCGTGAGCGCTTCGGAACTGAAGACGAATAGCCCCATCTATCCGGGCTGGCGCCTCGATGGCTATGACCATACGGTGCCCGATATCCACGCCTGGAATGGCGCCATGCCAGTGCCCGACTACAGCGGCACGCGCCTGGGCAGCTCGTACGACAAGGAACAGGAAAGCGGCCTGTATTCGACGCTGCGCCTGCGCCCGACGGACGCCCTGTCGGTGATTTTTGGTGCCCGCCTGTCGTACTGGAAGCGCGACATCCGCAGCGATTATGTCAACGACACGGACCTGTACGACGCGATGCGCGAAAACGGCAAGATCACGCCGTATGCGGGCCTCGTTTATGACCTGGGCCGGCACTGGTCGGCCTACGCCAGCTACACCAGCATCTTCACGCCGCAAAGCCAGCGCGACGTCAACAGCCGCTTCCTGGCGCCGCTGCAAGGCAAGAACTACGAAGTGGGCGCCAAGGGCGAATTCTTCGGCGGCAAGCTCACCACCAGCGCCGCCCTCTTCCAGCTGAAGCAGGAAAACCTGGCCGAAGCCGATCCGGGCAACGTCTGGATCATCGGCACGGGCGGCGGTTCCTACGCCTATCACACGGTGAAGGGCGCCACCACGCGTGGCTTCGAGGCGGAGGTGTCGGGCCAGCTGCGTCCCGACTGGCAGCTGACGGCCAGTTATGCCCATAGCCGCATCCGCAATGCCGCCGGCGCACGCATCCAGACCAACCAGCCGCAGAACATGGCCAGGCTGTGGACCACCTGGCGCCTGGCGCAAGGCGTGCCTGGCCTGGTGCTGGGCGGCGGCGTGAACTGGCAGAGCGATATCTACATGGATGACCGCGGCCCGAATGGCGAACGCTTCACGCAGAAGGCGTATGCCGTGGCGGGCCTGATGGCGCAGTACCAGGTCAGTGCGCAGCTGGTGGCGACCCTGAACGTCAACAATATCTTGGACAAGCGCTACTACTCGACGGGCATGGGTGGTTACTACGGCGATCCGCGCAACGCCTTGCTGTCGCTGCGCTATCAGTTCTGAATGACTTCACTGCTTTTGAGCAGCGCTTCGATACCTTCGGGCGCCATGGCGCGGCCGAGAAAATAGCCAAACGCTTCGTCGCAGCCCATCTCGGCCAGCAGCTCCAGCTGCTCGCCGCTTTCCACGCCGCCGGCGATGCTGCGCAGTCCTAGCGTGCGCGCCATCGCCACGATGGCGCGCACCATGGCGCCGTCGCCGCCCGGTTTGCCAAGGTCGTCGATGAAGCACTTTTCGATCTTCACGGCATCCGTGGGAAAGCGTTTCAGGTAATTGAGCGACGCGTCGCCCGTGCCGAAATCGCTGATGGCGATCGCCATGCCCAGCTGGCGGAACTGGCGCAGTATCAGTTCGCAGTTCTGGTTGCGCTCAATCAGGATGCCGGCGGCGATTTCCAGCTCGATGCAATGCCCCGGCACACCGGCCGCCTCCAGCGCGGCGGCGAAATTGCGCGCGATATCGCGCTGGTAAAACTGGCGCGCCGACAGGCTGACGGAAACCGTCAGCATCTGCCCCTGCGCTATCCAGCTGCGCGCCTGTTCCACCGCCGTGGCCATCACCCAGGCCCCCACCGGCAGGATCAAGGCGCTTTCTTCCAGCACCGGCAAAAAATCGAGCGGCATCATCAGGCCCAGTTCCGGGTGCTTCCAGCGCAGCAGCGCCTTCACGCCCGTGATCGTGCGCGTCTTTAAGTCCATGCGCGGCTGGTAGAACAGGGCGAACTCATTGCGTTCGAGCGCGTGGCGCAGGGCCGTCTCAAGGATGGTGCGCGAATACGACTGCGTCTGCATGCGCGGCGCGTAGCGCAGGCAGGTGCCAGGCGCGTGGCGCTTGGCCGCATACATGGCCAGGTCGGCCTTTTCGATCAGCGCATTGACGTCGCTGTCGTCGTCCGGGTACAGGGCCACGCCCACGCTGGCCGCCACCGACAGGCTGTATTCGCCGATGACGAAGGGTGCGGCGATGGCGCCGACGATTTTCTCGGCCACCCGCTCGGCATCGTGCGCCGTGCGCAATTCCGTCAGCAAGATGATGAATTCGTCGCCGCCCTGGCGCGCCACCGTATCGACCTTGCGCACGCACTGCTGCACCCGGCGCGCAAACTCCGTCAGCACCTGGTCGCCCACGTCGTGCCCCAGGCTGTCGTTGATGGATTTGAAGCGGTCGATATCGACGAACAGCACGGCCAGCAAAGCCTGGTGGCGGCGCGCGTAGGCGATGCCGTGCTCGAAGCGGATCTGGAAATGCAGGCGGTTCGGCAGCCCCGTCAAGCCGTCGTGATGGGCGATGAATTCCAGCTGCTGCTCGGCGCGCCGGCGCGCCGACACATCGTGCAGCAGCAGCACCGCGCCACCCTGCGCCAGCGGCGCGCAGCTGTACTGCACGTCGATACGCTTGCCATCGAGGTGGCGCAGCAGCACGGCGCCGCGCACCACTTCCAGCACTTCCTGCTGCGCCACGCAGTCGCGCACCTGGCGCGCCGCATCGACGGGCGTGCCGTCATGGAACAGCGGCAGCAGTTGCGTCACGGGCTGGCCCAGGCCAGCGGCGCCCAGCAGCCCACCCATGGCATTGGCGCGAGGATTCAGGTAGCGCACCACGCCATCGTGATCGGTACCGATGACGGCCGCCGGCAGCGCGTGCAGCAGCGCCAGCGCATCGGCCATGCGCTGCGCCTGTGCCGCCTGCAGCACCGCGCCGGTCGCATGGCGCATGCGCCACATGCGCGCCGCCTGCCACTGGCAGGCCAGCAGCACGGCCAGGGTCAGGCACAGCGCCAGCAACAGCGCCGTCATGCGTCACCCGGCAAGCGGAAAGTGGGAAACATGGTTTTCCTTTGCAACGCGCGCCATGCGGCCGGGCGCAAATACATGCTGAAAGGAAATAATATAAGAATTTTGGCGCGATATTTGCCTGATGAGGCGCCGCTTGACTGGCATCAAGCGGCACGGAGGCACGCCTGCTTCAGGCCAGCGACAGCCTCCGGGACGGGACGGCGCCCACCGGGGCGTCCACGCCGGGCGTGCCGTGCAGCTTGAAGATGCTGACGGCGTCGGCCAGGCTGGCCGCCTGCTGCTGCAGCGCATCCGCGGCGGCGGCGGCCTGCTCCACCAGGGCCGCGTTCTGCTGCGTCACGCCATCCATCTGGCTGATGGCGATGCTGATCTGCTCGATGCCGTCGCGCTGCTCCACGCTGGCCACGGCGATCTCGCCGATGATGGCGTTGACGCGCTGCACGCTGCTCACCACATCATCCATCGTGCGCCCCGCCTGGCTGGCCAGCACACTGCCCTCTTCCACCGTGCGCACGGATTCGCCGATCAGCTGCTTGATCTCGCGCGCAGCCTCTGCCGAGCGGTGCGCCAGGCTGCGCACCTCGGTGGCCACGACGGCGAAACCGCGTCCCTGCTCACCGGCCCTGGCCGCTTCCACCGCCGCATTCAGGGCCAGGATATTCGTCTGGAAGGCGATGCCGTCGATGACGGCGATGATGTCGACGATGCGCTTCGACGAGGCATTGATATGGCTCATGGTCTGCACTACCTGCGCCACGGCCTCGCCACCGCGCTGCGCCACGTCGGATGCGCCGCCAGCCAGCTGGCGCGCCTGGTCGGCGTTGTCGTTATTCTGCCGCACGGTGGACGTCAGTTCGATCATCGAGGCGGCGGTTTCTTCCAGCGAGCTGGCCTGCTCTTCCGTGCGCGAGGACAGATCCATGTTGCCGCTGGCGATTTCGCCGGACGCCGTGGCGATGGCGTCCGTGCCGGCGCGCACCCGTCCCACGATGGCGGCAAGGTTGCCGCTCATCGCTTTTAGAGCGCGCAGCAGATCGCCGATTTCATCGCGGCTGCCATCGGCCACCACGGCGCGCAAGTCGCCCGCCGCCACCTGCTGGGCGATGCCGACGGCCGCGCCCAGCGGCACCGTGATGCTGCGGATCAGCCACCACACGGTGATTGACCCCACGACCAGGGTCACCAGCACGGTGGCCAGCATGGCGATGCTGGCGCTGCGGTGCGCGGCGGCGTCCTGCTCCTTCATCTGCACCATCAGGGCGTGCGACTGCTTGCCGATGGCCGCAACGATGGCGTCGATCTGGCGCGTCGGTTCGCGGTCCATGCCCTTGACCAGCGCATCGACGGTCTGGGCGCTGTCGGCGCGCGCGCCATCAAATTTTTGCAGCGCCGCCAGGTAGCTCACGCCCAGCGCATCGTGCGCCTGCAGCGCATGCTGCACGGGCGCCGTATCGAGCTTCAGCGCCGCCATCATCGCCTGCAGGCTTTTCAATTCCTTGCGCGTCTGCGCACCACTGGCGACAAACGCTTCGCGGTAGCGCTGGAAGGCGGCAGCATCGCCGCCGCGCAGCAGGATGTTTTTCCATTCCTGCACCTGGATCTTGAATTCCACCTGCGCGCTGCGCGCCGCGTCAACCGCTTCCGTCAGGGCCACCGCGCGTTGCATGGCCTCGTTGCCACGCGCGCTGGCCGCGTCAAGCGCGCTCCAGCCACGCGCACCAACGAACACCAGCGCAAGAAAGAAGAAGGCGCCCAACAGACCCAGGCGGACGGAGATTTTCAGATTCGCGAGTTGCATGTGTTTCTCCCGGCGGCAAGAACAGGATGGCAACAACGGCGCCGCCAAAAACTATCCAATTCTCACCAAATGGGGAAATCATGCCGCGTGCCCCGTGAAAAACCAAGCAGCACTTTCGCTAGAGAAACACTTTCAGCATAGAAACAACAAATTACATTGGAAGGTTGACTGTCTGGCCATATTGCAGGGCGTGCAGCATGGCCGTGCCGGCAATCTTGCCGGTTACGCTAGCGCGCCACGGCAGCTGCCGCAAACTCTTCGCGCAGCAGCGGATATAAACGCCGGTAGCGCGCCAGGCGCTCGTCCAGCACGGCGGACGCTTGCGGCGCCACCGTTTCCTGCACGGGCGGGCGGGTGCACACCTGCGCGGGCGGCAAGCCCGTCACCGCCATCTGCGCCAGGCGCGCCGCGCCCATGGTGCCGCCGGCCGCGCCGTGGTCGTGGCGCAGCACGTTCAAGCCGGAGGCATTCGCACACAGCTGGGCCCAGAAGCGGCTGCGCGAACCGCCGCCGACGAACGACGCTTCTGCCAGATGTGTGCCAGCGCTGCGCAGGGCCGCATTGCCGTCGGCCATGGCAAAGGCCACGCCTTCCATCACGCTGTAGGCCAGCTCGGCGCGCCCGTGCTCCGTCGACAAGCCAAAAAACACGCCGCGCGCGGAGGCGTCGTTATGCGGCGTGCGTTCGCCGCTCAGGTAGGGCAGGAAGACCGGTGCCGTGCGCGCCTCGACGTTTTCCGCCAGTTTCACCAATGCTCCGATGTCGCTCGACTGCGTCAGCCGCGCCACCCAACTGAGGCTGGACGCGGCGCTGAGGATCACGCTCATCTGGTGCCAGCGCTCGGGCAGGCAATGGCAGAACGCATGCACGCCCTGGCCCGGATTGGGCGCAAAGCCATCGCTGCCGGCGAACAGCACGCCCGAGGTCCCCAGCGACAGCAAGCCGGCGCCAGGCTCCACTACGCCCAGGCCCACGGCAGCCGCCGCATTGTCGCCCGCACCGCCGGCCAGCAAAACCGGATGCGCGATGCCCCACTCCTGGCACAGGGACGGGCGCACCTGCGCGGCGGCGGCGCTGCCCTCGACCAGGCGCGGCATGTGCTCGCGCGTCAAACCGGTCGCCGCCAGCATGCGTTCGGACCAGTCGCGTTTGGCCACATCCAGCCACAGGGTGCCGGAAGCGTCGGACATGTCGGACACATACTCGCCCGTCAGGCGCAGCGCCACGTAATCCTTCGGCAGCAAGACCTTGGCCGTGGCGCGGAACAGCGACGGCTCGTACTTTTGCAGCCATAGCAGCTTGGGCGCCGTAAAACCCGGCATGGCCTGGTTGCCCGTGATGGCGCGCGACTCCGGCACCAGCGCCTCAAGTTCCACGCATTCGGCAAAGGCGCGCGTGTCGTTCCACAGGATGGCTGCGCGCAGCACGTGCTGCTGCTTGTCGAGCAGGGTCGCGCCATGCATCTGGCCCGACAGGGCGATGCCGCGCAGGCCGGAAAACGCCATCGGCTGCGCAGTGCGGATGGCCGCGATGACATCCAGGGTGGCGTGCCACCAGTCTTCGGGATTCTGTTCCGACCAGCCGGAATGGGGACTGGACACGCGCAGGGTCACGCCAGCGCTGGCCAGGATGGTTTGGGCGTCATCGGTGAGGATGGCCTTGACTTCGGAAGTGCCGATATCGATACCGAGATAAGTCATTTGATTCCAAAAGAGAGTTAAGAATGGCCGTCGCCGGACGGCTCGGGCATGTTCATCAGCAGGCAAGAGCGGAATTTCGACGGCGACATCTGCTTGTGGGCCAAAAACTGGCGGTTGAAATTGGAGAGGTTGTTGAAGCCCGTGCGGTAGCAGATATCGGTGACCTTCATGTCCGTGTTCATCAGCAGCTCGCAGGCCAGCGCGATGCGCTCCTGGTTGACGTATTGAATGAACGAGGTGCCCGTATGCTTGCGAAAGAAACGCGTGAATTTGAGCGTATTCATCTCCGCCACGTCGGCCACGTCCTGCTCGCAAAAATCGAGCGTGATGTTCTGCTTGATATAGGCCAGTACCAGGTTGATGGTCGATGACATGTAGCGGCCCGCCTGCGCCAGATAGGTGACGCTGGCCAGCGGACGCCGCTCGCGGCAGTCGCACAGCTCGGCGAACAGGCGCGTAAACAGCTCGACCCGGCGCAGGCCCTGCGCCGTCGTCAATTCCTTCATCAGCGGCACCAGGCGCAGGCCCAGCGCATCGGGAAATTGCAAGCCCCGGCCTGCCTCGCCCAGCAAGGCTTTCAAAGGCGCCATTTCCGGGAACAACAGCGCGCAGCGTTCGATGAAGTCGCTGGAAAACTGCAGCACCAGGTCGCGCTCGGGCAGTACCACGCCTTCCGGCAGTTCGCTGACCCAGTTGTGCGGCAGGTTCGGCCCTGTCAAAATCAGATTGCCCGCCCCATAACTGCCGATATGGTCGCCGATAAAAAATTTGCCATTCGATGTGATGATAAAGTGCAGTTCGTACTCGGGATGAAAATGCCATTTCGCCACGGTGTGCGGAAAGCCGTGCGCCCATGCGCGAAACGATTCGTGGATGGGTTTATGGATCAGTTCCAGGTCAGGCGTCACGGCAGTTCCCTTGCGCGGTCTCGGTACTAGCTATTCTAACCACTTACCTGACCACTGAGCGCCACGGCCAGCCCGCTGTCGGCGTCGAACAGATGCATGTGCTCTTCATCGAAGGCCAGCGCCAGGGTCTGGCCCACCTGCGCCGCACTGTTGGCCGCGTTCGCCGGCAGCAGGGCCGACAAGGTCAAGGCGCCGCACTGAAAGCTGATCAGCGCTTCGGCGCCCAGCAGCTCAACCAGGTCGATCACGCACGCCATGCCATGCGTGCCTGCCTGCTCCTGCGGCAGCGCCGCGCGCAAGTGATTCGGGCGCAAGCCGAAGACCACGCGCGTGCCCGCCTGCAGCGCCGCGAAGCGGAGCGATATCAATGGCCAGCGGTAGCCGGCGCACGCGAGCACCGTTTGTCCGCCCTCTTTTTCAACGACGCCATCGATGAAATTCATGGCTGGCGTGCCAATGAACCCTGCCGCGAACAGGGTGCGCGGATAGTTGTACAGTTCCGCCGGCGTGCCGATCTGCTCGATATGCCCGCCCTTCATCAGCACCACCCGGTCGGCCAGAGTCATCGCCTCAAGCTGGTCGTGCGTCACGTACAGGGTGGTGGTGCGCAAGCGGCGGTGCAAGCGCTTGATGTCGGCGCGCAGCTGCGCGCGCAGCTTGGCGTCCAGATTCGACAGCGGCTCATCGAACAGGAACACCTGCGGCGTCTTGATCATGGCGCGCGCAATCGCCGTGCGCTGCTGCTGGCCGCCCGACATGGCGCGCGGCTTGCGCTCGAGCAGGCTGTCCAGGCTGAGGATGGCCGCCACCTCGCGCACGCGGCGCTCGATCTCGTCGTTCGGAACCTTCAGGCGGCGCAGGCCGAAGGCGATATTGTCGTACACCGTCATGTGCGGATACAGCGCGTAGTTCTGGAACACCATCGCCACGTTGCGCGCGCGCGGCGGCAAGTCGTTGACGACGGCGCCGCCGATCAGCAGCTCGCCGCCACTGATGTCTTCCAGGCCCGCGATCATGCGCAGCAGGGTCGACTTGCCGCAGCCCGATGGCCCCAGCAGGACGATGAATTCGCCGTCATCGATTTCCAGGTCGAACGGCTGCAGCACGGCCGTCTTCTCGTCATAGGTCTTGTGCAGCTGCCTGCAGGCGATGTTTGCCATGGTTAGTCTCCTGCCAGTTCAATTTGTATCTTGACGTCGCGCGGATGGCCCTGGGCCGCTTCCTCGAAGGCCTGCACGCCGTCGGCAAAAGCGAAGGTGCGCGAAATGAAGGGTTTGACGTCGATCTTGCCCGAGGCCAGCAAGGCGATCGCGCGCGGGAAGATGTTCGCGTAGCGGAACACGGACTCGATGCGCACCTCCTTGGCCTGGATGGCGACAATATCCAAGGGCACGTGCTCGGGCGGCATGCCGACCAGCACCAGGCAGCCGTTCGGGCAGAGCAGATCGATGATGTTGTCGTAGGCGCGCATGCTGCCGCTGGCTTCAAAAACAATGTCGGCGCCCCAGCCGCCCGTCAGTTCGCGCACCGTCTCGACCAGGCTGGCCTGGCGCACGTTGACCGTGGTCACGGCGGGGTTATCGGCGAACAGGGCCAGCTTTTCCGGCACCAGGTCGGCCAGGATCACGCGCGAGCAGCCGCCCGCCAGCGCCGCCAGCGCATTCATGGCGCCGATGGTGCCGGCGCCGATCACGATGGCCACGTCGCCCGGCTTGATGGCCGCTTTCTTGGCCGCCTGGAGGCCGATGGCCAGCGGTTCGACGATGGCGCCTTCGCCGAAGCTGACGTTGTCGGGCAGCTTGAAGGTGAACGAGGCCGGATGCACGACATACGGCGTGAGGCAACCGTGGATGGGCGGCGTGGCCCAAAAGCGCACGGCCGGATCGAGGTTGTACAGGCCGCGCATGGTAGCCGGCGAATCGAACTGCGGCACGCCCGGCTCCATGCAGACCCGGTCGCCCACCTTCAGGTGCGTCACTTCCGTGCCCACTTCGGCCACCACGCCAGACGCTTCGTGCCCGAGCACCATCGGCGCTTCGACGGCGAAGGGACCGATCTTGCCGTGCTTGAAGTAATGCACATCGCTGCCGCAAATGCCCACCGTGTGCACCTTGATCTTGACGTCGCGCGGGCCGACGATGAGCGGCATGTCAATGTCGCGCAAGGTGATTTTTTCAGCCTGTTCCAAAACGAGTGCTTGCATGATGATTTCCTTTTTATTTGTGTTTGAGCATGGAGTTGAGCAGCCGTCCCAGGATGCTGACGAACAGCAGCGGCGGCAGCGCCAGCAGCACGGTGGAGGCGTTCACCACGCCCCAAGGCACTTCCTGGCCCATCGAAGTAAACGCCGACGCCACCACGGGCAGGGTCATGCTTTTCGAGGAAGTGAGCGCCAGCGCGATCATCAGTTCATTCCAGACCAGCACGAAGCTGAAGACGATGCCGCCCATCAGGGTTTTAGAGGCCACCGGCAGGGCCACGTGCCAGAACACCTGATAAGGGCCGTAGCCGTCCAGCGCCGCCGCTTCCTCGATCTCCTTCGGGATGCGGGCAAACGCGGGAATCGACAGCCAGATGATGGTCGACAGCGTCACCAGCAGATACGTCACCACCATCGACAGGCGCGAGTCGTACAGGCCCAGGTCGATCCAGATCGAGATCAGCGGGATGGCCACGGCCACCGGCGGCAAAAAGCGCAGGGACAGCAGGAAGAACTGGATATCCTTCTTGGCCGGGATCGGATAGCGGGCGATCGCATATGCGGCCGGCACGCCCAGCACGGCGCCCAACAAGACGGCCACGCCGACGATGGCCACGCTGTTGCCCAGCCCCGTCAGCACTTCGGGGCTGGCCAGCACCTGCTGGTAGTTGGCCAGGGTCGGGCTGAAGAAAAAGCGCGGCACGGGCGTGACGATATCCATCAGCTCCTTGAAGGAATTGAGCACGGCCCACAGGATGGGAAACAGCGCCACCAGGACGATCACCGTGGTGATGGCGGTGGTGGTGACGGCACTTGCGCCGCGAGAGAGCGTCAGTTTTCCCATTTGGCGACCCGCTTCCAGAGGAGGGTGAATATTACGGTGGTGGCCAGCATCATCAGCACGGCCATGCTGGACGCGTATGACACCTTGCCCATCAGGCCGATCCCTTGTGCATATGCGTACATGTCCAGGGTTTCGGTGGAGATGCCGGGACCGCCCTTGGTCATCACGTAGATCAGATCGAACGAGCGCAGCGACTCGACCATCTTGATAAACAAGAGGCTCATGATGGGCACCTTCAGCATCGGCAGCGCGATGTAGGCATACACCTGGAGCGTGCTGGCGTAATCGAGGCGCGCCGCTTCCAGCGGTTCGGTGGGCAGCGTTTCCAGCAGCTTCAGGATGACGGCGCCGAAGAACAGGCCCCATTGCCAGATATCGACCAGCGCCACCGCATACAGTGCCGTGGCGGGATCGGACAGCAGGGCCGTGCCGCCCAGGCCCACGCATTCCAGCAGCCAGTTCAAAATGTCCATCAGCGGCGAATACATGAACTTCCAGATGAAGGCGGCCGACACGCGCGGCAGCAGCACCGGCACGATCAGCAGCAGCGCGATGACGTCACGCGTGCGTCCCTTGATTCTCTCGAACAGGAACACGGCCAGCAGCACGCCGACGATCAGCGAGCCGGCCACGGTGACGACTTCCCAGATGGCCGACACCTGCACGGCATTGAGGAAGCGGCGGTCGCCGAACAGGCGGAGAAAATTGGCAAAGCCGACGTAGTCGCTGTCGCTGTAGCGCAGCACGCGGTTTTGCAGGGCCAGGTTGATGGCGGCGATGCTGGGCACCAGGCCCAGTACCAGCAGGACCAGCAGCGGCAGCGTCAGAAAGACGGCCGGCAGCCAGGTATGGCGTTTCTTGCGAATGGTATGCGGCATGGTGATGGCTTTCAAACGAGAACGGACAAGCGCTGGCGTTACCCCAAAAGCAAGAGCCGGGGTCAGACCCGTCGGGTCTGACCCCTGGTTTTAGCTGGTGGAGTCGTTGGCGATATGGGCTTATTTACGCTTGCTGGCCCGTTGCATCACTTCCGTGGCGTACTCGTTGGCCTCATCGAGCGCGCTTTGCACGTCGCCGCGCGTGCCCGTAAACACCTCTTCCAGCACTACGCCCAGGTTGTCGCCAATGTCCGGCCACTCGGGGCTGGGCCAGATGGTGACGCGCGAGACGGGCGTGGTGTCCGTCAGGCCCGCCTGGATCTGCGGCTTGACGTGCTTGCGGAAGTAGTCGCTGGCGATGGTGCTGCTGCGGTTGTAGTCGCTGAAGACCTTGTCCTTCAGGCGCGCCTGTTCCTGCTCCTTGCCCGTGGCCCAGGCGATGAACTTGCCGGCCGCCTGGCGCGTGCATTCATCCCTGGCGCCCGTGGCGGAAATGGCCAGGCCATGGCCGTAGGCGGCAGATGCCAGCGGCACGGGCGGGCGCACATAGCCCACTTTGTCGACCACCGAGGATTTTTTCGGGTCTTCCATCCAGTCGGCGAATGGCGTCGATTCGATCATGAAAGCCACCTTGCCCGACCTGAACGCTTCGAGCGCGTTGCTCCAGTCGTAAGTGGCGCCGCCCGGCGGCGAATACTTGAACAGGTCGCGGTACAGGGTCGTCGCTTTCACTGCCTGCGGCGAATTGAAGGTCGGCACGCCATTGTTTTCCCACTTGCCGCCGGCGGCCAGCATGAACGGCGCCCAGCGCCACACATTCATGCCCGAGCCGCGCTGGCCGCGCGCCGCCCAGCCGTAGACATGCGGCGGGTTATTCAGTTTTTTCACGGCGGCGACCAGTTCGTCGAGCGTCTTCGGCACGGCGATGCCGGCCTTTTCCAGCAAGTCGCGGCGGTAGAACAGGAAGTCGCTGCCGCCGATCAGGGGCGCGAAATATGCCACGCCCTTGTACGCGGCGACGGCGCGGCGGCCCGGCAGGAAGTCATCGTAATCGGCGTCCTTGGGCAGGTATTTGAGCAGGGGGACGACCCAGCCGGCCGTGGCAAATTCGGCCACGTTGGCTTCGTCGATGTAATAGATCTGGTAGGAGCCAGCCTTGGTGGAAGCGTCCAGCCTGGCCTTGGAGCGGCGGTCGTTTTCGCCGAAATAGCTGATTTGTACCTTGGTGCCGTTTTTCTTTTCATACTCAGCGAGGGTCTTTTCCATCACCGTCAGGCCCAGGCTTTTTTGCGCCAGCACCTTGAGGACGGGCACCGAGCAGCTTTGCGCCGAAGCGTCGGCAAAAGCGGCGGACATGAGGGCGCCCCATGCAATAGCAGTCATGATTTTCATAACACGTCTCCATTTTTATAGTCCGGTGGTCTTCCACCGGTGAATCCACTATAAAAACAAAGACGGCCTGCCACCACTGCAAAAGCGGCCAGTTTTCAAATACTATTTTTCACGCGTCAGTACACAAAAAATCACGCCGATAGATATTCGAGTCCTTGCCGCCCAGCGGCTGGCGCGAAAAGCGCTCGAAGCGCAAGCCAAGCTTGTTGAGCAGATTGATCGAGGGCTGGTTGCCGGGTGACGTCAGGCCATACAGGGTGGGCACGCGCAGCACGTCGTGGGCGTGACGCAGCACGCTGGCGGACGCCTCCCAGGCCAGGCCCTGGCCGCAATGTGCGGGAAGCAGGGCGTAACCGATGTCAGGCCCGGGCATGGTGGCGCGCTTGATCAACCCGCACATGCCGATGGCCACGCCCTCGCTGCGCAGTTCAATGATATAAAAGGAATAGCCCAGCTCACGCTGCTGCGCCATCGGTCCCGTTTCCAGTGCCGCGCGGGCAGCCTCCAGCGTGTGGATATTGCGCTGGCCGATATTGGTGATCCACGACGGGTCGTTGACCAGTTCCATGTAGAAGGCCGCATCGTCCAGCGTAGCGGTGCGCAGACGCAGACGGGGCGTCTCGATCACAGTGACGGCGCCGCTCATGCCGGCCACTGCATCGGATCGCTCAGTAACTGGTACATCACGTAGGCGTCGACATAGCCGAGCTGCGCGTGGCGGTAGGCCAGCGGCAGGGTGGCGACGACGCTGAAACCCAGCTTTTTCCACAGGGTGACGGCGGCCAGGTTGGTGCTGACGACAAAGTTGAACTGCATCGCCAGATAGCCCGCGCGGCGCGCTTCTTCCATGCAGTGCACGCCCAGCAGGCGCCCTACGCCCACGCCCTGCGCGGCCGGATCGACCATGAACGAGGCATTGGCCACATGCGAGCCATGTCCCGGCTGGTTCGCCACCAGCTTGTACATGCCCAGCAGGCGCTCGCTGCCCATCACGGCGACAAAGCTTTGCACGCCAGGCCCGAACCAGTAGGCGTGGCACGCTTCGCGCGTGGTATCGGCGGGGAAGGTATAGGTGTCGCCAGCGGCCACCAGGACCTGGAAGATGGCCCACATGGCGTCGAAATCGGCTTCATTGGCCGGGCGGATATCAATTTCTTTCAAGGCGGTGCTCCCGATAACAAGTGATGGCAGATTGTATCAGCGCCCCAGGCGGAAATTGACCGTCTCGGGCCGGCCCGGCAGATGCAAGCGGGCGCCGGTGCGCGGCGACTCGCTGACGACTTTCCCGCGCCGCAGCACCAGGCGCCGCGCCGCGCGCAAGCGCAGCGCTTCCACCGTGGAGCCGCAATCGAGGATCAGCAAGTCCGCATGGCAGCCGGGTGCAATGCCGTAGCCATCCAGACCCAGGATGCGCGCCGGCGTTTCTGTCACCGCCAGGAAGCAGTCGTGCATGGCTTGCTGGCCCGTCATCTGCGCCACGTGCAAGCCCATGTGCGCCACTTCCAGCATGTCGCCCGAACCGAGGCTGTACCACGGGTCCATCACGCAGTCGTGACCAAAGGCGACGGGGATGCCGGCAGCCAGCATCTCGGGCACGCGCGTCATGCCGCGCCGCTTCGGATACGTATCGTGGCGCGCCTGCAGGGTGATGTTGATGAGGGGGTTGGCAATGGCCGCCACGCCCGCCTCGCGGATCAGGGGCAAGAGTTTGCTCACATAATAATTGTCCATCGAATGCATGGACGTCAGGTGCGAGCCCGTCACCCTGCCCTGCATGCCAAGGCGCTGGCTGTGGAAGGCCAGGGTTTCGATATGGCGCGACAGCGGGTCGTCCGACTCGTCGCAATGCATGTCGACCATCAGGCCACGTTCGCAGGCAAATTCGCACAGCAGGCGCACGGATTCCGCGCCGTCGGCCATGGTACGCTCGAAATGGGGGATGCCGCCGACCACATCGACGCCCATGGCAATCGCGCGCTTCAGATTGTCGAAGGCGCCGGGACTGCGCAGGATGCCGTCCTGCGGGAAGGCCACCAGTTGCAAATCGAGATACGGCGCTACTTGCCGCTTGACGTCGAGCAGCGCTTCGACGGCCAGCAGGCGCGGGTCGCAGATATCCACGTGCGAGCGGATGGCCAGCAAGCCGCGCGCCACGGCCCAGTCGCAATACTGCAGGGCGCGCTCCACCAGGGCGTCCTGCGTCAGTTGCGGTTTCAGCTCGCCCCACAAGGCGATGCCTTCGAGCAGCGTGCCGGAGGCGTTCACGCGCGGCAAGCCATAGCTGAGCGTGGCGTCCATGTGGAAGTGCGCATCGACAAACGGTGGCGTGACCAGGTCGCCGCCGGCGTCGATCTCTTGCGCGCCCGTCACGGGCAAGGCAGGGCCGACGGCGGCGATGCGGCCGCCCTCGATGGCGATATCGATGGCGCGACGCCCATCGGGCAGGCTGGCATTGCGGATAACTAGGTCCATGCGGAAACTCCTTCGGTAAACTTCGGTGCGTGACGCTTCAAATTAATTGCTATTTAATACATCTCTGCGGGATGCTGCGGTGCACGAATGCAGCCACTGGCAAAAGCATAGCCATAGATTCGCTGGCAACACCTTGCGCATGCGCAAACTTCCCGCAAATGCTGCCAGGCGCATGAATAGGGCGAGCACACGGTGCAGGGGCTGAATAAAATAGCTTTCAACTAACTTGAATCACCGCTAGAATATTCATATTGCGTTGCATCATAATCAGGCTCTGATCAGTTACTCAGCACGCTACCCACTTTACAAAACGCGGCCAACTCTGGTTTTCGGGATTTTGCAGAGCGTTTTGCCAGCATTTTAATCCGTACAAAGGAGTAAATATGTTTCCGCTTCCAGAACAAATTTCCAGCGCCGCCAAATCGCAACTGGAAAGCCAGTTGCAAATCTTCAGCACCGTGACCAGCAAAGTCTTCGAAAGTGCCGAGAAAATCATCGCCCTGAACCTGAACGCAGGCAAGGCCGCCCTCTCCCACACGGCGGAAACGGCGCAGCATTTGCTGGAAACGCAGGACCCGCGCGACTTCTTCAGCTACAGCACCAGCCAGGCGCAACCGAATATCGCCAGCCTGCTGGCGTATAGCCGCCAACTGTTCGGTATCGCCTCGAGCACCCAGGCTGAATTGCTGGCCTCGGCCAAGGCCCGCCTCGATGCGGCCGCGCCTGCAGCCGTTCCCGCCCCGCCGGCAAGCAAGCCGGCGCTGGCAGTCGTCGCTCCCGTTTCTGCCCCAGCGCCTGCACCTGCACCTGCACCTGCACCTGCGTCAGCAGCGGCACCTGCGCCCGTTGCAGCCAAACCTGCCGAAGTGGCCAAGCCTGTCGCCAAGGCAGTGCCCGCTCCCGTTGCCGCCCCCGTAGCCAAGCCAGTGGCAGCACCGGCCAAGATTGCCGAGAAGGTTGCCGAGAAGGCCACCGACAAGCCCGTCGTGAAAGCGGCCAAACCCGCACCGGCAGCCGCCGCCGCGCCAGTGAAAGCGGCCGCGCCAGCACCGGCCAAGCCGGCCGAGAAACCATTTCCTTCGAGCAAACAAGTCGCCAAGCCGGCCAGCGCCGCCGGCAAGACCGTGGCCAAGGTTGCCGTGAAGCACGCGCCAGCACCCGTCGCCAAACCGACAGCCAAGACAGCGCCCAAGGGCGCGCCATCGAAACAGCTCGACATGCTGGGCGGCGGCAAAGGCAGCGGCCGCAAGTAAGTCTCGCGCACCGCACTGACGCAGCAAAACAACGGGCTACGGCCTAATGCCGTTCAGTTAAGACTGAACGGCATTTTTATTTGGGGCTTGTAAACGTCAGTGTCTGCTGTTAACCTGCCTGGCTATGCTCGACGATACTCTCCACTTTCTTGCCAACCAC
>NZ_JBNYXT010000027.1:0-71934 GCF_051380795.1 Janthinobacterium leeuwenhoeki | reverse complement strand
GGTTGGCAAGAAAGTGGAGAGTATCGTCGAGCATAGCCAGGCAGGTTAACAGCAGACACTGACGTTTACAAGCCCCAAATAAAAATGCCGTTCAGTCTTAACTGAACGGCATTACCGCCAGCGCGCGCTTCTTTTCCGGCGGCATCAAGCTGCCGAGGGGATTCTGGAAACTCGTCATCAGCCAGCACGCCTTGGGCCGGTGGCGCTGCAGCAACTCTTCCAGCGCCGCCAGGTCGACGCCGTCGCGCGGGCTGGTGGCAATCTCCACCGCCTTGAGTTCCAGCCGCTCCAGCGCCTGCAGGCACGCATAGAAGCTGGGCGACTCGATCAGCACCGTGTCGCCGGGCCGCGTGACGGCTTGCAGGCACAGGTTCAGCGCTTCCAGCGCGCCATTCGTGATGACGATGTCGTCGCTGGAAACGAGCACGCCGTCGAGCTGGTAGCGCAGGGCGATCTGGCGGCGCAGCTCCGCATTGCCCAGCGATAAATCCGTGACGGTACTCCACGGGTCGAGGCGGCGCATGCTGGCCGACACGGCCCGTGCCAGCCGCTCCATCGGGAACAGATGCGGGCTGGGAAACGCCGAGCCGAAGGGCACGATATCGCGCGCGCCCACGGCGCCCAGCACCTCAAACACAAGGTCGCTGACGTCGACGGTGGTGCTGGCGTCGAGCGGACGCGAACTGTCCGGCTCGGGGGCCAGCGTGGCCCGCTGCGGCGCCACGTAATAGCCGGAACGGGGGCGCGAGACGATCATGCCGCGCGCTTCGAGCAAATAGTAGGCCTGGAACACCGTCGACGGGCTCACGCCCCTGCGCGCATGCTGCTGGCGCACGGAAGGCAACTTATCACCAGGCAACAACAGCTGCGTGCTGATCATGGCGGCGACTTCTTCCGCCAATTCCTCATATCGTTTCAACCCTGCTCCTCAAACTGATCCGTAGTTTTATTGCACAACTGATCCTGTCACAGTGACAGCAGCCGGTATATGCTAGGGTAACAACATCCGGGCAGCAACACCGGCACGCCATCCCGACCAACGAGACAGCTTATTTCCCCATGCGACTTTCCATGCTACTGCATTCCCCCCTCGTGCTGGTGCTGGCCCTGGCTTCCGCCTTGCCCGGCACGGCGCTGGCCGCGCCCGCCACCATTTCGGCCAGCCACGACAGCCTGGAACAGCGCATCAAGGCGTGCACGGCTTGCCATGCACAACAGGAAAAGCACGACGCCTTCTTTCCCCGCATCGCCGGTAAACCTTCGGGCTACCTGTACCACCAGTTGCTGAACTTTCGCGAGGGACGGCGCCAGTATCCGATGATGAACTATATGGTGGAACACTTGCCGGACGATTACCTGCGCGAAATTGCCGACTATTTTGCCGCGCAGCACCCTGCCCCGCTGCCGGCCCAGCCCAGCAGCGCCGGCACGACGGCTTTGGCACGGGGCAGGCAGCTGGTGCTGCTGGGCGATGCCGGCAAAAAGATTCCCGCCTGTATCGCCTGCCACGGCCAGCAGCTGGCCGGTGTGGCGCCCGCCATCCCGGGCTTGCTGGGCTTGCCGCGCGACTATATCAATGCCCAGCTGGGCGCCTGGAAGAACGGCATCCGCCGCGCCCACGCGCCCGACTGCATGGCGCAAGTGGCGCAGCGCCTGTCGGACGCGGACGTGGGGGCCATCTCGGCCTGGCTGGGCACGCAAGTGGCGTCGGCCGACGCGCGCCCCGCCAGCAGCATCGCCCTGCCCTTGCCGCTGCATTGCGGCGGCGTGCCGGGTTCCGGCGCGCAGGTGGCGCCATGAAAAAATGGATGATCGCAGCCGCCATCGTGGCCATCGGCGCGGCCGGCGCCAAGTTCGTGCTGTATCCGGGCGACGACATCGGTCCGCCCGCCGCGGCTAGCACCCTGAGCCAGCAAGAGCTGGTCGCGCGCGGCGCCTACCTGGCCAAGGCGGGCGACTGCATGGCGTGCCACACGACGCGGGGCGGCGTGCCGTATGCCGGTGGACGGGCCTTGCAGACGCCGTTCGGCAAAGTGCTCTCGCCCAACATCACGGCCGACAAGGAAACGGGCATCGGCAGCTGGACGGCCGACGATTTCTGGCGCGCCATCCACAACGGCAAGTCGAAAGATGGCCGGCTGCTGTATCCGGCCTTTCCGTACACCAATTACACGAAGGTGCAGCGCGAAGACAGCGACGCCCTGTACGCGTATTTCCAGAGCGTGCCGCCGCACAAGCAAAGCAACGCGCCGCACGCGCTGCGCTTCCCCTACAACCAGCAAATCGCGCTGGCCGCCTGGCGCGCCCTGTATTTCAAGCCGGGCGTGTACCAGCCGCTGACGGACAAAAGCATGGAATGGAACCGCGGCGCCTACCTGGTGCAGGGCCTGGGCCACTGCAGCGCCTGCCACAGCAGCCGCACGACCCTGGGCGGCAGCGACGACGGCCTGTCGGGCGGCTTGATCCCCGTGCTGGGCTGGTACGCGCCCTCGCTGACGTCGGACGCGGAAGCGGGCCTCGGCGACTGGGACACGGCGCATATCGTGGAATTGCTGCAAACGGGCGTGTCGCCGCGCGCCACCGTCTTCGGTCCCATGGCCGAAGTGGTGCGGCAAAGCTTGCAGCACATGGGCACGGCCGATGTGCAGGCGATGGCCGTCTACCTGAAAAGCCTGCCCGGCCCCGCGCAGCCCGCGCCACGGGCGCCGCGCGAGACGTCGGAGCAAGTTCGGCAGCAACTGGCGCTGGGCGCGAAACTGTATGAGGCGCAATGCGCCAGTTGCCACCAGGCCGACGGCAAGGGCGTGCCGCCCGGCTACCCGCCGCTGGCCGGCAACCGCGCGCTGACGACGGAGTCGGCGGTGAACGCCATCCGCCTCGTGCTCAACGGCGGCTTCGCGCCAGGAACCCGCGGCAACCCGCGCCCGTATGGCATGCCGCCGTTCGGCCCCGTCATGGATGATGCGGAAGTGGCGGCCGTGGTGACGTATCTGCGCGCCTCGTGGGGCAATGATGCACCGGCCGTGTCGGCCCTGGAGGTCAACAAGTACCGCAGCGTGCCCCTGGAATAACAGGCATAAAAAAACCGGCCAACGCCGGTTTTTTTATGTCAGGCAGCCGTTCTCAACGGAACTTGCTTTTATGCCCCGTTTTCAGGTCCAGCGCATAGCGCACGCCGTTGTCCGTCAGCATGACTTCATCGGGCGGCTCTTCGCCAGCCAGGGCGCCGTCGATCAAAGGCAGGCCTTCGCCCTTGCGCATCAGGTCGTCGCAGCGCTCGTACACATTGACGCAAGCGGTGGACGCCATCAGCGATTGCACGATGGCCACTTTCCAGGCGTCGACGCCGCCGGCGTTGAATTCGCAGATCAGATAGCCTTGCACGCCGCCAAACAGCTGCACCACCAGGCCAGGCAAACCCTCGTCCTCGCCCTTGATCAGGGTCAACAGCTGGTTTTCGCCCGCCTTCTTGATGGCTGGCAGTTTTTTCTCGATGGCCGCCTTGACGCGGCGCTTGATCAGCGCATGGTCGACGGGTTCGTCTTCCTTGAAGCTCCAGATGCGCGCGCGGATCTGCGACTTCGAATTGTAGGCGGCGCGGGCGATGAACTGCTTCGCCGAGCTTTGCACGATGGCCGTCGAGCCAGGCTTCATTTTTTCCTGCGGCTTGCCTTCGACTTTTTCAATCGCGGACGCGTAAATCCACGATTGGCCCAGCAAGCTCTTTTCCTTGCCCTGTTTGATGGTGATGATCAGCATGTAATTCCAGTAGTGTGACCGGCGCGTGCCGGTCGTCGTATGTCCCACCGACATGATACCTCATGCCATCCTGTCGCATCCTCCTGCATTCCATGCCGCTGCTGGCGCAGGCTGTCGCAGGGCGGTACGCAAGCCCGGTCGCCTGGCATACCATGCACACAGTCCAATTCAAAACAGGGAGCAAGAATGACACACGCAATTTTCCAACCCCGCCATGCCCTCGCCGTGACCACCCTGCTGCTGGCCGCCTGTACACTGGCCATCCCGGCCGCGCCGGCGCTGGCCTCGCCGCTCGACTGGATTTCCGGCAACAGCATCCAGGGCAGCGGCAAGCTGCAAAAGCAGACGCGCGAAGTGGGCAGTTTCCATGCCGTGGCGCTGAACGTGCCGGGCACGGTCGAATTACGCATAGGCAACACGGACAGCGTCACCGTCGAGGCCGACGACAATATCCTGCCGCTGATCGAGACGGCCGTGGAAAACGGCACCCTGCGCATCCGCCCCGCCAAGCGCAATGCCAGCTTCCGCCAGAGCAACCTGAGCATCGTCATCCAGGCGCGCCAGGTGGAACGCATCAGCGTGGGTGGCTCGGGCAACATCACGGCAACGGGCTTGCGCGCCGAGAATCTGCGCTTCGACGTGGGCGGCTCCGGCTCCATCAACGCGCGCGACCTCGACAGCCGCATGGTGGCCGTGGCCATCGGCGGCAGCGGCAACTTCAAGGCCAGCGGCAAGACGGAGCAGCTGACGGCGTCGATCGGCGGCTCGGGCAATATCCAGGCGGGCCGCCTGGCCGCGCGCGAGGTGCAGGTGAGCATCGGCGGTTCGGGCGAGGCCACCGTGTGGGCCAAGGAAGACCTGGCCATCAGCATCGGCGGCTCGGGCGAAGTGAGCTACTACGGCGACCCGCGCATCAGCCGCAGCATGCAGCGTTCGAGCAGCATCAAGCGGCTGGGCAGCGCACCGAACTGAGTATTTTCAACGACAAAAGCCCGGATCGCTCCGGGCTTTTTTACGTTACAGCGCTAAAAAATCAGCGCGCCGGCTTCACCGGTTCGCGGTCGATCAGCACCGTGTTGACGCTGTCGGTCAGCCAGATCTGGCCATCCTGGATCGTGCATTGCAGCTGCATGTTGCGCTGCGCCAGCTTGCTCATGTCTTGCGCCGCCTCGGATGGCAGGTTGATCACGGTCAGGTTCTTCGCCCGTTCCAGCTTATTGGCGATCTGCTTCCACCAGATGTGGCTGGTTGCGCCATAGCTGTAGACAATCACCTGCTCCGACCGGCCGCAGGCCTTCAGGATGCGCTTTTCGTCTGGCTGGCCCACTTCGATCCACAGCTGGATGGCGCCCGTCAAGTCTTTCTGCCACAGGTCGGGCTCTTCCGTGTCAAACAGGCCTTTGGTGAAGGTCAGCGCCTCGTCGGCATGGATGGCGAACGCCAGCAGGCGCACCATCATGCGCTCGTCCGTTTCGGACGGGTGGCGCGCCAGGGTCAGCGCGTGATCCTGGTAGTAATTGCGGTCCATGTCGGCGATCTGCAGATCGGCTTTGAAAATTGTTGCTTTGAGGGCCATCGTGTTTCTGTCTCGGTAAAGTGAATAGTGAAGTCGGTATCAGCGGAAAACCACGGTCTTGTCGCCATTTTTCAGGATGCGGTGCTCGACGAACCATTTCACGGCGCGCGCCAGCACCACGCACTCGACGTCGCGGCCGATGGCCGTCAGTGTCTCGGCATCCATCGCATGGTCGACGCGCTCGACGTCCTGCTCGATGATCGGGCCTTCATCCAGGTCGCCCGTGACGAAATGGGCCGTCGCGCCGATCAGCTTGACGCCGCGGTGATGCGCCTGCGCATACGGCTTGGCGCCCTTGAAGCTGGGCAGGAAGGAATGATGGATATTGATGGCGCGGCCGTCAAGCGCCTGGCACAGGCCCGGCGACAGTATTTGCATGTAGCGCGCCAGCACCACCAGGTCGATCTTGTGCGTGTCCATCAGCTCGATGATCTTCGCTTCCTGCGCCAGCTTGGCCGCTTCCGACGCGCCGGTTGCCAGCGGCAGGTGGTGGAAGGGAATATTGTAGCTGGCCGCCAGCTGGTAGAACTCCATGTGGTTCGACACGATGGCGGGAATTTCCACATTCAGCAAGCCGCTCTTGTAGCGGAACAGCAAGTCGTTCAGGCAATGGCCGATCTTCGACACCATCAGCATGACGCGCGGCTTGACGCGCGCATCGTGCAACTGGCCGTGGAAGGGGCCGTTCAACTGCATGGCTTGCGACAAGTCGGCAAAGTCGCTGCGCAACTGGGCGTCGCTGACGGCGCCGTCTTCCAGCGCGAAATGCACGCGCATGAAGAACAGCTGGGATTCCTGGTCGCCGAACTGGGCGGAATCGAGGATGTTGCAGCCGCGTTCGGCCAGGAAGCCGGAGACGCGGTGCACGATGCCGCGTTGGTCCAGGCAGGACAGGGTCAGGATGTATTCGGGATGCGTCATGGTCGCGGAATAAGGCAAAAAAGGTGGGCTATGCTCGGCTCAGCCACGCGCGCCGGCCATCGGCTGCGCTGCCGCGAGCCGGCTATTGTCGCACGGCCGGGCCTGTAAACCTGCATTTTCCACACAGGCAGCATGGCTGCCGGCGGCGGCAAGCCGATTCACGTTCATTTGATCTGGCACAAAGTCATCGCGTTTTTCCACCTGCCAGGCCCCATTCTCGGGCCAAACCGCCACCTCTCATGGAACTTGGCACGCCATCCGGCGTCTATCCCTTTGCTTGCTTCAGCATACGTCGCATCCGCTACACCGGGTGTTTCCTGGATCCGCTTTTCATTGAGGTAGAACATGTTCATCAACAGCATCCCCCCCAGTCTCAGCCCCGCCCTGAAATCCCATCTCGAGGCCCAGTGCCATTTCGCCACGGAACTATCGCGCAAGCTGTTCGATACGGCGCAGCAACTGAGCGAGCTGCATCTGCGGCTGGCGCAAGACTTGCTGCAGGAATGGAGCAGCGCCAGCCAGCAACTGCTGTGCGCACGCGATACGGGCGAGTTGATGTCGCTGGCTGCGGCCCAGTTGCAACCGAGCAGCAACAAGCTGCAGCAGTACCGGCAGCAACTCGGCAACCTCGTCGCCAAGGCCAATGTCGAGATAAACCGCACGGCAGAGAACTATCTGCCCGAAGCGAGCCGCACGGCCGTAGCCTTCGCTGACGAAGTGGTGCGCAAGACGGCCGAAGAAACGGAAAAAGCCACGCAGCGCCAGCGTGAAATGATCGAAAAAATGCATGCCACGGGCCAGCGCGATGGCACGGGCCACGGCCGCGATGCCAGCAGGCAATCCGATCAGGCGCATTGAACACTTGAATCTTGACCCCACTCGACAGCAAGGAGAGCGACATGGCCAACAGTAATGAGCAGGGCAAAGGCGCTGGCAACAGCCAGAAAGCCGGCGAATCGGGCAGCGCCAAAGGCACGAGCAAACGCGGCTTTGCCGCCATGAACGAGGAGCAGCAACGCGAAATTGCCAGCAAGGGCGGCCAGGCAGCCCACCAGAAGGGCACGGCGCATGAATTCGACTCGGAAGAGGCACGCCGGGCCGGGCAGAAAGGCGGTGAAGCCGTCAGCCGCAACCGTGTACACATGGCGGAAATCGGCCGCAAGGGCGGTGAAAGCCGGCAATCGGCCCAGCGCGCCAATGAACACCGCAGCGGCACGGCGGCGCGCAGCGGCAGCGCCGAACAACAGGCGAAGGCGAGCCGGCAAGGCGGCAAGGACGAGGACGACAAGAGCTGAGCGGGCTGAGCGGCAGGCCGGGCTACCCCAGCAGCGCGCGGCTTGACGCAGGAAGGCACGGGGCGGCCCTGGCGGCCCCGTGCAAGGGCTGGGGCAGCGCGGGGCGCGGCGGTATGGTACATTCTCGCCTTCCGCCACCGCCGCGCCCCGCCCCGCCCTTCCCCGCATGCAGCCATCCCTGAAATACCTGAGCGCCTATTCCGAACAAACGCAAGCGCAAGTGCAGCAATTGATCGCGCAGGACAAGCTGGGCGAAGTGCTGTTAAAACGCTACCCGAATGCGCACGATGTGCGCAACGACAAGGCTTTATACCAGTATGTGCAGGACTTGAAGAATACATTCCTGCGCAATGCCGAACCCATCAATAAGGTGGCGTTCGACAGCAAGATCCATGTGATCCAGCACGCGCTGGGCTTGCATACTTCGATCTCGCGCGTGCAGGGTGGCAAGCTCAAGGCCAAGCATGAAATCCGCGTGGCCACCATGTTCAAGGAAGTGCCGCTGGAATTCCTGCGCATGATCGCCGTGCACGAACTGGCGCATGTCAAAGAAAAGCAGCATGACAAGGCGTTCTACAAGCTGTGCACGTATATGGAACCGCAATACCACCAGTACGAATTCGACGTGCGCCTGTACCTGACCCAGCTTGACCTGTCAGGCCAGCGCCTGTGGTCCTGAAGTCAGGGTCATGAATTCCACGTAACAATGCCGCCCGGCATCCACTGGGCGGCATGTTTTACGCATGCGCCGGCCTGGCCGGCAGCATGTTCAGGCTCAGGCAGCGTTCTTGCGGCGAAGCATGAAGCCCAGCAGGCCCAGTCCGCCCAGCAGCATGCCGTAGGTGGCCGGTTCCGGTACGGCGCTGACAGTGGCGGCGATATTATCAACCTGGAAGGTGTGCAAGGCGCCTTCCTTCCACGTTGCCGACAGCAGATTGCTGAAACCCGTGAACGTGTAATTGCTGAAGTTATGGCTGCCATCGATGCTGAAGGTCTGGGTCACCGTGCCGCCGCCCACCTGGTGGCCGACGAACGTCACGTCGTAGGAGCCAGGCAAGCTCACGAAGTCGGCCAGGCTGATCGAGCTGAGCGAGAAGGCGGCGCCATCGGCACGGCTCAGGGTGGTGGTCGACAGGGCTGTCGCACCCAGACCAGCCGAGCCGGCATAGGCGAAGCTATCCTGATGTGCCGAGCTCAACAGGCCCAGGAAGCTGCTGTCAAAGTTATAGCCGCCTTCGGAGTAGGAATTGAAGACGGAACCGAAGTAGCCCGGATGTTCCAGCGCGTCGAAGCCGATAACGGTGGTTTCTGCCTGGGCGCCGCCAGCGGCGGCGAGAATGGCGGCGACAGCGGTCGCGCGCAAGAGGGTCATAGGTTTCAAAATAGCATCCTTTCGAGATGATGAAGTAGCGTGGCTGTGGCAACTTGAAACAGATCGGCACCTTTTTTTGGGAGTCTGTACAACACTCGTCGGTGTCCGATATTCCTAACTTTTGAACCATGCCAGTAGACCACAGTCATACCTAAAAAGCATCTTAATTTTCAAAAAAGCATGCCTCTAGAGAAATATTATGGACATATTTTTATTAATTGGGTTGTTGAGCTCGATCAATTTTCCCGTGTGGAAATAAAAAAGCCATGCATTTCACAATGCATGGCGTTGGATAAGATTCCACAAGGAAAATTTACGGCACACAGTCCTTCAGCCGCTGCACCAGCGTCGCAGGATCGGCATCGGCGTTCAGGAACGCCGCATGCTGCGGGCGGATGAAACCCTGCTCCTTGCCGTTTTGCACAAAAGCGATCAAGCCGTCATAGAAACGGTCGACATTCAGCAAGCCGATGGGTTTGGCGTGCAAGCCCAGCTGGGCCCAGGTCAGCATCTCGAACAGTTCTTCCAGGGTGCCGTAGCCGCCGGGCATGGCGATGAAGGCGTCGGACAGGCTGGCCATCATCGCCTTGCGCTCATGCATGTCCTTCACGATGAACTGGCGCGTCAAGCCCATGTGACCCACTTCGCGCTCGACCAGCTGGGTGGGTATCACGCCCGTCACCTCGCCGCCCAGGCGCAGCACTTCATCGGCGATCACGCCCATCAGGCCCACCTTGCCGCCGCCATACACGAGCGAAATATTCTCCGCCACCAGCACGCGCGCCAGTTCGCGCGCCGCCACGGCATAGTCCGGCGAGACGCCCGCATTGGCGCCACAATACACACATAAAGCCTTGATCACAGTCGTCCTTATTCTTTCAATTCATCGATCGCCGCCTCGACTTCAAGGCGTTCCTTGGCGTCCAGTGCCACGCACCCGGCCGCCTTTCCATACAGGGCCAGCGCTTCCGCCAGCTTTTTCTTTCCGTCGAGCATGTTCAAGGCGCGCGCATACTCGCTGTGCGCCAGCGCCGAAGACGGCGTCAGGGCCAGCGCCGTCTTGAAGTGCTGATAGCCGTCTTCCTTGTTGGCGCCATAGGTCAGGCCGCCTATCATGGCGCCGACCTTGTCGATAATTTCCGTATGATAAATCCCAAACGCGATATGCGCTTCCGCATGCATGGGCGCCACCGTCATCGTGCGATCCAGGCTGTTGCGCACGCGCGCGCCCATGCCCTGCGCCAGGGCCTTGACGACGGACGTGCCCAGCGCATAGCGGCCCAGGCTGTAGGCATGCCAGTAGTAGCCGGCCGGATTGTCCGGCTGCTCGCTCTGCTGGCGCTCGCAGCGCTCAGCTACTTCTTCATACATGTCGAGTTTCTGGCTGTCGCTCACTTCCAGGTGCGTGGCGTAGATGCAAGTCGCCTTGTGCGCCACCGCATAGCCGGGCACGCCGACGGCCAGGCCCAGCTTCACGGCGCGCTCGAAGTCGCCCGCATGGAAGGCCAGCCAGGCCTGCACCAGCGCAGAGTGCGTGGGAAAGGGTTCCACGTCGCCCGCATGCAGGCGCGCCCAGGCCGCGTCCAGGGTTTGCGGCGTGTAGACATATGCTGCGTCCGGATAGGGGAATTGTTTCCAAGCCATATATCTCTCCTGTAAATAGCGACGTGGCGCCAGCAGCAGCGTCAGTCGTTCTTGAGTTTGGTCACATACTCTTCCGACAGTTTGCGAAACAGCAAATGCGTTTCATTGCGCAAATACGGCCCGATCAGGGACAGCACCTGGTAGCAGCCGCGCGCCAGCGCATCGGACATCGATTGCTGCTCGCTGTACTTGCGCGGGTTGCGCACATACTCGTACGACAGCCAGTAGGTGGCAACGACCACCATATTCGTCGCCATCGCCGCCACTTCCATGTCGGACGCTTCGAGCGACTGTTCGCTGCGCAAGTCTTCGCACAGCTGGGTGGCGACCTTGATCTTGTGCGACAGGATCAGCTTGAAGTGCAGTTCCAGCTTGCGGTTGCGCGACAACAAATCGTTGAGGTCGCGATAGAAAAAGCGGTAGCGCCAGATCAGTTCGAACATCAGGTGCAGATACAGCCAGACATCCTCGATATTCGAGCGGCGCCCGTCGGGCACGGTCAGGATGCGTTCGATTTCCGCCTCGAACTGGACGAAGATCGAATTGACGATATCGTCCTTGTTACGGAAGTGGTAATACAGGTTGCCGGGTGAAATGTTCATCTCTTCCGCTATCACGGTCGTCGTGATATTCGGCTCACCAAACTCATTGAACAGGCGCAGCGACAACTCCAGGATGCGTTCGCGGGTACGGCGTGGTGCTTTTTGTAGCATGGCGGGCAATCTCTCTGTGTTCTGCCGCAAGCATACCACCTAAAATAGCCATAATGAAACACTCCGCCCCTAGCCGCCGGCGAAAAACGCAGACAAGAAAAAGCCTGCGCGAGCAGGCTGGAGGGCGGCGGCGCCAGCTCAGGCGGCCGGCGCTTTTTTCTTCGCCGCCGGTTTGCTCACCGGTTTGCTCACCGGCCTGGCTGCGGCGCGCGGCGCAGCCTGCTTGCCGGCTTGGCCGGGGCCCTGGCGACGGCCGCTTTCGGCGCGGCTTTTGCTGCGATTCTCGGTGCTGTTTTCGGCACCGCCTTCACGGCGGGCTTGGCCGCAGCCTTCGGCTTGGGCGCCGGCGCGGCCTTGGCGGACAGCGCCGCCACCTGCAAGCTCAGGGCATCGATCTTGGCGTGCAGGGCGGCGATATCGTTTTGCATGGGCACGCCAATGGTGGCCAGGGCGCGCGCGACGCGCTCTTCGAACACCTGTTCCAGCTTGTCCCAGGAACCGCTGGCCTGCTTGCCCACGCCATCGGCCAGCTTGCTGACACTGTCGCTGACATCGGCCACCTTGTCTTCCGCGCGCGTCTGGAATTGCGTGCCTTCCTTTACCAGCTTGGAAAACACGCGCCCACCCTCTTCCTGCGCCTTGGCGAAGGCACCGAGGCCCGCTTGCCATATCTGCTGCGCCGACGAGCGCACGGCGCTTGCCAATTCCTTGTCGTCCGTCGTCTCCTTCAATTTCTTCACCATCGCCAGCTCCCGTCATGTGAAAGGCCATGCCACTTCATGGATGCGGTTTATTCTAGTGAGCAAAACTAGAGACGGGAATCTAATTCGATACAAAGCTGCGTCTGAACGTGCGCCAGCGCACGCGGCGGCCAGTTGCTCGCGCGCAGCAAGCGCCTACGCCGCCGCTTTCACCTGGCCATGCAGCAGCTTGTGCAGGCGGAAACCTTCGCGGATATTCTCGCGCAGCACGGCGCCTTTCCACGGCTTGGTGTAAAAGCGGTCGACGGCGCCACGGTTGATGGCCGCCATGATGGGCGTCAGGTCGGCAAAGGCCGACAGCATGATGCGGAAAGTGTCTGGACACAGGTGCTTGACCCGCTCCATGAATTCGGTGCCGCTCATGAGCGGCATGCACTGGTCGCACAGGATCACCTGCACCTTGTGGCGCGCCAGGATGTCGAAGCCTTCGGCGGCCGTCTGCGCCGTGAAGATGCGGTAGCCGTCCTGCGCCAGGAAATCGCTGAGCACATCGAGCATGAAGACATCGTCGTCGACGATCAGCAAGGTTTGCTGCTCGTCGCCAGCGGCGTCCTGCGGCGCCTGCAGCAGCGTGCCTTTCATCAGCATCTGCTCGAATTCCTCGCGCGGCACGGGGCGGCTGAAATAATAGCCCTGCATCTCGTCGCAGCCGTGGCGCCGCAAATAGGCCAGCTGCGCATCGTTTTCCACGCCTTCGGCGATCACGTCCAGTTTCATGCTGTGCGCCATGCTGATGATGGCCAGCACGATGGCCGCGTCGTCCGGATTGCTGGTCACTTCGCGCACGAAGGCGATGTCGATCTTCAGCTTGTCGATGGGGAAGCGCTTCAGATAGGCCAGGCTGGAATAGCCGGTGCCGAAATCGTCGATGGAAATCTGGATGCCCAGCGCCTTCAGGTTGCGCAGCACGGCGATGGTTTCCTCGGCATTCGACATCAGCGAGCTTTCCGTCAGCTCCAGCTCCAGCAGGTCGGGGGCGATATCGTACTTGCGGATCGCCTTGAGCACCTCTTCTTCCAGGCCGCCGACGAAAAACTGGATGCCCGATACATTCACCGACAGGTGCACGGGGCCAATGCTGCTGGCGCACCACTCGCAGATCTTCTTGCACGCTTCGTCAAGCACCCAGTTACCGACGCGCACGATCAGCCCCGTTTCTTCCAGCAGGGGGATGAACAGGGCAGGCGAGACCATGCCATGGCCGGGGCGGCGCCAGCGTATCAGCGCCTCGGCGCCGCTGATGCGCCCCGAGATGATATTCACCTTGGGCTGGAAGAACAGCACGAATTCCTCGTTGTCGATGGCACGCCGCAGGGCGTTTTCCATGTCCAGCCGCGCCATCGACTGGGCATTCATTTCCGCCGTGAAGAAGCGGAAGGCGTCGCGGCCCGCCTCCTTGGCGCGGTACATGGCCGTGTCGGCATACTGAATCAGGGTGTCCGCATCGACGCCATCGTCGGGGTACACGGAAATGCCGATGCTGACCGTCACCGTCACCTCATGGCCCTGCAAATCGAAGGGCTTGCGCATCGCTTCGCGGATCTTGTCGACTACGCCCACGGCATGCTGGGCGCCTTCGGGCAGCAGCAGGATGGTGGCAAATTCATCGCCGCCAAAGCGGCCAATGGTATCGCGCACGCGCAGGCAATCGACGAGGCGGCTGGAAAACTGTCGCAGCAGGTCGTCGCCGACGGTGTGGCCCAGGGTGTCGTTCACATTCTTGAAGCGGTCGATATCCATGAACAGCACGGCCACGGCCCACTGGTGTTCGGCCGCCTGGGCCAGAGAATGGGTCAGCGAAGCGTAGAACTGGATGCGGTTCGGCAAGCCCGTCAAGGTGTCGAAATGGGCCAGCTTCATCAGGCGCTGTTCGGCATCCTTGCGCTCGGTGATGTCGCGCGCCACGGCCACCAGGATCCAGCTCTGCCCCGAGCGCAGGGTGCGCCGCTGGACTTCCACCGACAGGGGCGAGCCATCCTTGCGCTGCAGCTGCAATTCCGTCATCGGGCCGCCCTGGTCGCCTGCCAGCAGCTTGTTGTACAGTTCTTCCAGCTGAGCTTCGCCCTCGTGCGCGCGGCCCGGCCCCACGCGCAGGAAATCCTCGCGCTCGAAACCGAGCATGCGGCACGCCGTCTGGTTGACGTCGACGAAGCACATGCCGGCGCGGTCGACGAGGAAAATCGCATCGGCCGTGGCGTCCATGGCCAGGCGGAAGCGGCGCAAGTCTTCATCCAGGCGGATGCGCGCCGCCATGTCCAGAGTCAGCTGCTCGTGGTGGCGCTTGATCTCGTCGTACAGCAGCAGGTTGTCGTAGGCGACGGCGATCTGCGCCGCCACCGTGGCGGCGACGCGCTCGTCGACTTCGGAAAATTCATTCGCCCCCAGTTTATCCACCAGGTACAGCCAGCCGTGGCTGCGCTCGCGCGAAGCGATGGCCACGCCCAGGAAGGAATGCACGGGCGGGTGCGTGTCGGGCAAGCCCAGCGCGCCAGGCTCGCCTTTCAAGCCATTGACACGGTAGGGCTGGCGCTGTTCCAGCAAGCGGTTCAGGATGCCCGTGCGCGGCGCGCTGGCGATGCGCTCGAGGTTCTTTTCGGCACCGCACGAGGAAAAATAACTGAGCTTTTCGGCGCCCTCTTCCAGCACGCCGATGCAGGCGTACTTGGAGACGCAGATATTCTGCGCCACCTTGCAACCCGCCTCGATCAGGGCGCGCGGATCGCGTTCGGCGCCCAGCTCGATGCCCAGCTCGATCAGGGCCGTCAGGCGCAGGCTCACCGCCTGCAGGCTCGACAGCGAGCGCGACAGGCGCTCCGTCATGATGGCCAGGTCTTCGGGGATGGCGGCCTGGCCCTCGCGCTGGCTGGCCAGCTGTGAAATCTGCTGGCTGCTCGATTCGAGTTCATCGAGATAGCCGCTGACCTGGTGCTCGATATCGGCCAGCTTGCCTGCGGCGGGAGGCGCCACATTGCCGCCCGCATCCGGCGCCGCCGGCACCTGGGCCGCCGCCGGCATCAGTCCCAGCGCCTCGTTGACGGTGCGCACGATAAGCTCGGGATCGGACGGCTTGGGCAACACCCAGCGCACGCCGCACGCCTGCGCCAGCAAGATCGCTTCCTGCTCGCGGTAGGTGGCCGTGTAAAAGATGATGGGCACGTCGGTCAGCGCGGGATCGGCACGCACGCGCGTGACGAATTCGTAACCGTCCATGTTCGGCATGAGGATGTCGGATATGATCAGGTCCGGCCGCTCGGTGCGCAGTATTTCCAGCGCGTCGGCGCCATTCGCCGCCTCCAGCAGGCGATGGCCGCCGTAGCCCAGCAGTGCGGTGAGGAACTCGCGGTTCAGCACATGATCGTCAACGATCAATATCGTAGCTATGTCGTTTTTAACTGGCGTCGACGGCGCCCCGGGTAAAAAAGACTCCAGCTCCGCGACGAACAGGTCTGGCTCGATCGGCTTGCCGATGTAGCCATTGAAGCCCGCTTCGAGCAGGCGTTCGCGGTCGCCCACCATGGCCAGCGCCGTCACGGCCAGGGCCGGGATCTTGCGCAGTTGCGGGTCTTTCTTCAGTTCCGCCACCACGCCATAGCCATCGAGCTTGGGCAAATGCACGTCGCAGATGATCAAGTCCGGCAATTCGCTACGCGCCATGCGCACGCCCTCTTCGCCGTCATAGGCGGCCAGCGGCGTGTACCCGAAGGCGCGCAGCAAATACACCATCAATTCCATATTGGTGGCGTTATCTTCGATAATCAGGATACGTGCGGACAATTAGCGCCCCCCAATAAAAACTGCATGGACTCATTTTCTGCCTGCGTTCATCTTTCCGATTGTGCGGACCACATAACAATACTACAACATCTTGCCATACTTCCTGAGAAATAGCTGCCCGCTGGATGCCTGCGGAACGGCGCAAGCGGCCTTATGGGAAAATTTCCGCCAGCTATCTTCTGGCGTTAGCTTAATACAGTACGCCGGTGGAAAACAGCATTTTCTGCCCCTTGCGCTGTTAAACACGGGCAACAGCAGAGTCAAAACAGACAGCCTTGCCATGCAGACAAAACACAACAGGACTCACGCGAAATGGGTGGCGGAAGGTGGCCGGGCGGCTTCGTGCTTGATAGTGATTTCTTCCAGCAGCTGGCGCAGCACGCACGCATCGCTGGCCAGCGCCACATGGCCGATGCCGCCAAAGGCCAGATTGCGCGCGCCGGGCAGCTGCGCGGACGATTGCGGCGCGACGATATTATCGTGATGCGAATACATCGAGGTGATCAGAGCGCGCGCTTCCGGCGTCTCGCTGGCAGCCAGTTGCGCCAGCCAGACGCTCGGCGCGCCATGGATACGGCTCATCTGCCGCGCATTCGTCCCCGCCGCCAGGTTGGCCAGCGCCGTGCCGTGGTGCGGCGTGCCGATGGTGATGATGCGCGCCACGCGGGCTGCGCCGTAGTGGCGCAGCCAGGCGCGCGCCACCAGGCCGCCCATGCTGTGGGCGACGATGATGGCTTGCGGCTTGCCCGTGAGCGTGCACAACACCTGCAGCGCCTGCTCCACTTGCGTCACGTAACCATCGATGTTGGCATCGATCGGCTCCAGGTCGATCGCCTTGTGCACGATGCCCGCCTGCGCCAGTTGCCGGCTCAGCTTTGTCCAATAGCCGCCGTTGCACACATAGCCGTGCACCAGCAGCACCGGCAAGCCCTGGCCAGGCGTGATGCAGTCGGCCGCATGCAGGCGCGGCCGCAGCATGCCCCACGACGACGCCCACAGGGTGGCGCGCAGTTCGCCGAAAAACAGGCGCGCGGCGCCCCCGAGACCCAATTGATAGTCCTGTGGCACGGGGCTACCCAAACGCCGGCTCTGCCAGAAATTGCGCGCCACGATCAGCGCGCGCACGGCCAGCAGCATGGCAACCGCCAGCAGCAAGGCCATGGCGGGCGAAGCGACGCCCCAGGCCTGCATGGCCAGGTACGCCAACCCCAGCACGGCCAGCACTTGCAGCAGCATCAGCCACTTGAGAATGCGCGCGATCATGCTGTCGCTGGAACGGGCACGGGCGCCGGCTTGCCCGTCACCGCTTGCGCCAGGCCGCTGGCCAGGCGCGCGGCCAGGGCATATAGCGTCAATTGCGGATTGGCGCCTATCGAGGTGGGCAACAGCGAGCCGTCGTGCACGGACAGGTTGCGCACGCCGTGATAGCGGCCATCGCTCGCCGTCACGCCCAGGCGCGCATCGTCCGACATGGCGCAGCCGCCCATCACGTGGGCCGACACCACGCGGGCCAGCAGCGCCTTCATCGGCAAATCGCCGATGGCCTGCTTCGCCTGCGCCCAACTCGTATAGTGGCTGGCCATTTCATGCACGGGATAGACGCTTTTCGCGCCGGCGGCGAACTGGATTTCCGCCATCGACAGCAACGCGCGCCGCACGCCATCCCAGATAAATGGCGTGAGCGGATAGTCGAGCACGGGCGCGCCGAAGCTGTCGATGGATACCGTGCCGCCCACCGCCTCGTGGTGAAAGCCGTCGCGCAGCAGCGCCAGCAAGCCATGTGCATGGGGGAATTGGCGCATGGTGCGCGCATGTTCGTCACCGAAGCCGCCCATGGTGGTGGCCATCAGCAGCGGGTGCAAAGGCGGCGCTTCGAGCTTGTAGCCGATGGGGCCATCGATGGGCGCCGTGTGCAGGAAATGGTCGGAATAGATCGTTTGCGGCGCGCCCGCGTAGGCGTCGACGCGCTGGGGGAACAGGCCAGCCGAGATCACCGTCGGATGCAAAAAGGTGCGCCGCCCCAGCAAGCCATGCGGATCGGGCACCTGCGAGCGCAGCAACAGGGCCGGCGAGTTGATGGCGCCGCCGGCCAGTACAAAGTGTTTGGCGCGCAAGGTGAGGCGTACGCCCGTGAGCGCCTGCCCGGCGGCGTCCAGCGCCGTCACCTGCAAGCTGTCGATGCGCTCGCCCTTGAAAAGGAAACGCTCGGCGCGCGCATGCACAAGCAGGCCCGCGCCCAGCGCCAGCGCCGAGGGGATCGTCGTCACCAGCATCGACTGCTTGGCATTCGTCGGGCAGCCCATGCCGCAGTAGCCGAGGTTCCAGCAGCCGTTCACGTTGCGCCGGATGGCTGCCGTGGGAATGCCCAGCGCCGCAGCGCCGCGGCGCAACAAGTCGTTGTTTTCGTTGGGCGGCGCGGCCCAGTCGCTCACGTGCAGGCGTTTTTCCATCATGGCGAACCACGGCGCCATGGCGTCCACCGAGTAGCCGGACAAACCAAAATGCTGGCGCCAGTATTCCAGGGTGCCGGGCGGCGTGCGAAAGCTCGAGGTCCAGTTGACGGTGGTCGAACCGCCGACGGTACGCCCCTGCAGGATATTGATCGCCTTGTCGCGCGTCTTGCGCGCGGCCGATTCCTGGTACAGCGCGGGATAGGCGTCCGCTTCGCGCATCTTGAAGTCTTGCGAGGACTTCAAGCCGCCCTCTTCGACAATCAGCACTTTCAGGCCGGCCAGCGCGAGGATTTCCGCCGTCACGCCGCCGCCGGCGCCGCTGCCGATGACGACGACATCGGCCTCCAGGGTGCGGTCGGCGGCCAGGGTGCTGGCGTCGGTGACGTTCCAGCCGGCGGCAAGACCGATGGCGATGGGGTCGGGTATGGGGGAGGTGCTCATGGTAGCCTTATGCGCTCAGTTCGGGCAGCGGTCCCGGATAGCCGATGGCGGCCCAATGGGCGGCATCGGCATACCAGGCGCCGAGGATCAGATCGTGCAGGGCCAGGTAGGCCGTCTGCAGTGTCGCCAGGCGGTGCGTGCGCCACGACTGCAAAAAGGCCGCCACCTGGGCCGGATCGGCTTCGCGCCAGCCACCGTGCACGCCGGCGACGAAGCGCCGCGCGGGCGCCAGCGCCAGCAGACCAAACAAATCCTGCACCTCCTGCTGCGCCGCCAGCGGCAAGCCACGGATGGCCGTGTCCACGCCGGCGATGGCGCCATCGAGCGCTGCGGCCCGCGCAGCCGCTTGCGGCGGCGGCAGCGCGCTGCCCAGCATGGCCGGCACGATGGCCGCCAGCGCCGCACGCGCCGCGCCATCGAGCATGAAGCGGCCAGGCGACGCCGGCCCGCGCACCAGGCGGTACGCGGCGCCACCGGCGGCCAGCGCACAGGCGCCGAGCACGCCCAGTTTCAGAAACGATCTGCGTTGCATATCCCCTATCCCTTTGTTTTATGCCGCCTTTTGCAGGCCAGTGTACGCCAAAGGCAATGGGCGTTTGAACGCAAAAACTAGAGCGGCACATCTAGTTTTTGCGACTGAAACCACAGCAGCAGCATGGCCAGCAGCGCCGCCAGCGCGCCGCCAATGGGGATACCGGGCAAGCCAAAGGCGACGATCAGCGCACCGCCCAGCGCGCCCCCCAAGGCCGTGCCCGCATTGAAGGCGGCGATATTCAGGCCCGCCGCCACGGCGTCGCTGCCCGGGCAATGCCGCTGCGCCAGGGCTAGCTGCCGCATGGTGGACAAGGTCACGAGGGCAAAGAACAGCAAGCCCAAAGTGCCGCACAGGGCCAGCATGGCCAGGGGCTGGGCGCGCAGCACATACAGCCCCAGGAGGTTGCACGCCAGCGCGACCAGGGCCAGCATGGTGGATCTCAATGCGGACGGGCGATCCGCGCACCAGCCGCCCAGCAGGTTGCCGCCGATGGCGCACACGCCAAAGCACAGCATGGCGGCACTGAGCCAGCCTGCATCGAGCCCGCCCAGTTGCAGCAGGAAGGGAGAGATGTACGTAAAAAAACTGAAGGTGGCCACGCTGACCAGCGCCGCCACGCCGGCCGCCAGCAGCAGGGGCGCTTGCAAGATGGCGCGCAGGCTGGCCAGCGGTGCTGCGGCAACAGCCTGCTGGCGCACGGCCGGCATGGCGCAGCGCAAGCCGGCGCTGCCGCACAGGGCCAGCACGCCGATGGCGGCGAATACCCAGCGCCACGACGAGACGGCGCCCAGCCACGTCCCCAGCGGCACGCCGCCGGCCAGCGCCAGGGTCAGGCCCAGCCAGACGATGGACAACGCCCTTCCCGCACGGGACGGATCGACCAGGCTGGTGGCCGCATGTGAAGCGACGGCCATGAACACGCCATGCGCGAGACCGACGGCAAAGCGCACACCCAGCAGCGCGCCCAGTGCCGGCGCTTGCGCCATGGCGACGCTGCCGGCCGCCAGCACGAGCATGGTGGCCACCAGCACCTGGCGCGTGGGCCGGCGCGCCAGCATGGCCGTCAGGATGGGCGCGCCGATGGCCGCCCCCAGCGCATAGGCGGCAATGGCGCCGCCGGCGGCCGCCACGCTGGCGTGCAAGTCGCGCGCCATAGGGCTCAACAGGCCGGCGGCGATGAATTCGCACAAGCCGAAGGCAAAGCTGCACAGCGACAGCCAATAAATAGAGGGCGGCAGCGCGCGGCTGCGCGACGAAACGTTGGACATGGCCATTCCTGATAATCAAAGCGCCATGCTGGCCCCTGGGCCGCCATCTGTAAAATATCTTATTTATCTTGAAACGAGACGCTCAAAGTCTCACTGAGCAGCAGACAACCGCAGTTGCGCCAGCAGCCGCTCGCGCACGGGGGATGTGCGCTGCGGATCCCACGCCATGTACAGGTCGAGCTGGCGCAAGGCCTCGGGCGCGCTGCTTGCCAGCGGCAGCATGAGCACGCCCAGCGGCGCCGAGGTCGCCAGGCTGGCCGGCAGCAGGGCCACGCCGAAACCGGCCGCCACCAGCCCCAGCACCGTTTGCAAGCGGCGCACCTGCTGCACCACATTCGGCACGAAGCCCGCATGCAGGCACAGGCTGGCCAGCTGGTCGTGGAAACCCTGGCCCAGCGCGCGCGGCGAGGCGACGAAATCGTCATCGGCCAGGTCCGCCAGATCCACGCGCGTCTGAGCCGCGCAGCGGTGGTTCAACGGCAGCGCAACGACGATGTCTTCACCGGACAGGCGCTCGAAGCGCAGGCCCGGCGTGCTGCATCCCGGCGCGCGCAGCAGGGCGATATCGACCTCGCCCCGCTCCAGCCACTCGACCTGCTGCTGCGTCGACGCTTCGCGCAAGGTGAATTGCACGGCAGGCGAGGCGGCGCGAAACGCGCGCAAGGCAGTCAGTACGTGGGCATATGGCGTGATGTGGATGAAACTCAGGCGCAGGTGGCCCTCGATGCCCTGCGCCACGCGGCGCGTGGCCGCCACGCCCTCTTCCAGGCTGGCCAGCACCTGGCGCGCCGTGGCCAGAAAAGTGCTGCCGGCCGGGGTCAAACTGACCTTGCGGTTGGTGCGCTCGAATACGGGGTAGCCGAGCGCCTCTTCCAGCCGCAGGATGGCCTGCGACAGCGGCGGCTGCGCCATGTGCAGCCGTTCGGCCGCGCGGCGGAAATTGAGTTCCTCGGCGACGGCAATGAACTGGCGCAGCAGCCGGGTTTCTATCATGGCGCCTTTTTCGCCACCGCCAAGATATGGCGCGCGATGCCGCGCAGGATATTGACTTCTTCCGTTTCCAGCCCCGTGCGCGAAAACAGGCGTTTCAGACGGGGCATCAGCTTTTTCGGGTTGTCGGCGTCGAGGAAATCGATGGCCACCAGCGCCTGCTCCAGATGCGCATACATGCCGTCGACCTGCGCCAGGCTGGCCGCGTCGCCATGGAAACCGACCGCGCTGGCGACTTGTTCATCGCCGAGGGCCGCCACGCGGCACTCATAGGCGACGACCTGCGCCGCCTGCGACAGGTTCAGCGAGGAATACTCGGGATTGGCGGGAATGTTGATCAGCACATTGCACTGTTCGACGATCTCGTTGGGCAAGCCGAAGCGCTCGTTGCCGAAGATGACGGCCGCGTGCAAGTCTGCGCTGGCGGCCAGCTGGGCCGCGATGGCGCGCGGCGCGGTGACGGGCGGCGAAAATTCGCGCAATCTGGCCGACACGGCGGCCGCGTAATTGCAGCCTTCGAGCGCCTCGGCGATCGAGCCGACGATGCGCGCGCCAGACAAAATATCCTGCGCGCCGCTGGCGAAGGCCACCGCTTCCGCGTCCGTCAAGGCATCGGGAAAGCGGGGATTGACCAGCACCAGATCGGAAAAACCCATCGTTTTCATGGCGCGCGCGACGCCGCCAATGTTGCCAGGACGACTAGTTTCGACAAGAATAAATCGCAGGCGTTTGAAAAGAGACGTGTTGATTTCGGGCAGATTCATTTAAAATAGCGCTATTGCGCGGTATCGATACAGGAAATTTCGGGAAACGGAGTCACAAAAGGCTGACTCCAGGCCGGGATTTTAACCACTTCGGCACCGCTCCGCTCTTTAATTCATTCTTGCACTCTATCGTACCGGCGCCGCAAGGCGGCCATGGGCGGTCGCGTGCTTTTAACGGAAGCTCACATGCACCCAATGCTCAACACGGCGATCAAAGCCGCCCGCCGCGGCGCCGCCGTCATCAATCGCGCCTCATTTGACCTCGACCGCGTCGTCGTCACGGAAAAACAACATAACGATTTCGTCACCGACGTCGACCAGGCGGCCGAACAAGCCATCATCGAGGTGCTGTCCAAAGCCTACCCGGACCACGCGTTCCTGGCTGAGGAATCGGGAGCTTCCGCCAACTCGCACGACGAGAATGAATATCAGTGGATCATCGACCCGATCGATGGCACCACCAACTTTATCCACGGCTTCCCGCAATACTGCATCTCGATCGCCCTCGCGCATCGCGGCGTCGTCACGCAAGCCGTCATCTACGACCCGGTCCGCAACGACTTGTTCACGGCCACCAAGGGCGCCGGCGCCTACCTGAACGAAAAGCGCATCCGCGTCACCAAGCTGGACCGTATCTCGAACGCCCTGCTGGGCACCGGCTATGTGGCCGGCAGCGCCCGCGCGCTGGACGAATACCTGAAAATGTACGCGATCATGGGTGAACGCAGCCAGGGCGTGCGCCGCGCCGGCTCGGCCGCGCTGGACCTGGCCTACGTCGCTTGCGGCCGCCTGGACGGCTTCTACGAAAAAGGCTTGAAGCCTTGGGATATCGCCGCCGGCGCCCTGATGATCACGGAATCGGGCGGCATCGTCGGTGAATTTTCCGGCGAATCGGACTACCTGTACAAGGGCGACGTCATCGCCGCCAGCCCGAAGATCTTTGGCCAGATGATTACCCTGCTGACGCCATTCGCATAAGCTGACGCATCACTGCTGCGCACGCGGCATCCTGAAAAAACCGGCCTGGCCGGTTTTTTTGCGTTCAGAGGCTGACGTGCCCCGCCACGACGAAACCCAGGGTCATGGCCACCACCATCGCCGCGCCTGTCGGCGTAGGTGGCGTGGGCGATGGCAGGTCGAACCAGCGGCAGGCCACGCCCACCAGCACGCCGAGCACGGAGCCGGCCAGCATCACATTCATGGCGCCTCCCGCTGCAATTCACGGCGCTGCAGGTACCGGCCAGTCAGCCAGTAGCCGCAGCTGGTCAGGAACACCAGCAGCGCAGCGCCCAGCACGGGTGGGGCCGGCACGGGGATATGCGCCAGCTGGCAGACGAAACCCACGACGAAGGACAGCAACAGACCCAACATCACTTTCTTGTAGCGCATCATCGTCTCCTAGAAGGCGAAGCAGCTGCAGCCCAGCGTGCCCCAGAAGCCGGAAAAGTCGGCAACCGGCACGGCCGACTTGCGCGCCCGGTCGTGGGCATGCGCATGCACGCCGCAGGCGCCCGCGCACTGGTGCGGCAGCATGGCTTGCGTTTGCGCCAGCCTGGCCACGGGCCGGTAATGGCCGGGTACCGTGCGCACGGGCGACCACTCGGGCAGCACGGGAATCAAAGGCGGCGCCAGCGAGGAAAATTGCCCCTGGCCGTAGACCACCTTGCCGCCCACCATGGTCAGCACCGATTCGATGGACTTGATCGCCTCCTCCGGCAGCGTGAAATAATCGGCCGACAGCACGGCAAGGTCGGCCAGCATGCCCTCGCGGATACGTCCCTTCTTGTCTTGCTCGCTGGAGAACCAGGCGCTGCCCGCCGTCCACAGTTCCAGCGCCGTGTCGCGCGACAATCTGCCCGCCGCATCCGTCAGGGCCAGGCCGCCCACGGTGCGCCCCGATACCAGCCAGTACAGCGCCGTCCACGGGTTGTAGCTGGCGACCCTGGTGGCGTCCGTGCCGCCGCCGACGGGCACGCCGGCGTCCAGCATGCGCTGCACGGGCGGCGTCGCCTTCGCCGCTTCAGCGCCATAACGCTCGACAAAGTACTCGCCCTGGAAGGCCATGCGGTGCTGGATCGCCAGGCCGCCACCAAGCGCCCTGACCCTGTCGATATTTTTCGGGCTGATGGTCTCCGCATGGTCAAATAACCAGTGCAGGCCGCCGAACGGCGTATCGCGGTTGACCTTTTCGAACACATCGAGCATGCGGCTGATCGATTCGTCATAGGTGGCGTGCAGGCGGAACGGCCAGCGCTGCTCGACCAGATGACGCACGACCTTTTCCAGCTCGTCTTCCATGCCAGCCGCCAGCTCCGGGCGCGGCTCGAGGAAATCCTCGAAATCGGCGGCGGAAAACACCAGCATTTCGCCGGCGCCGTTGTGGCGATAGAAATCCGTGCCGTCGCCGGGCTTCACCATGCCGGTCCACTTCTGGAAGTCCTGCAATTCCGCGCCCTTGTTTTGCGTGAACAGGTTGTAGGCGATGCGGATGGTCAGCTGCTCCTTTTGCGCCAGCTCGTCGATGACGGCGTAATCCTCGGGATAATTCTGGAAGCCGCCGCCCGCGTCAATGGCGCTGGTGATGCCGAGACGGTTCAATTCGCGCATGAACTGGCGCGTCGAATTGACTTGCAAGTCGAGCGGCAGCTTCGGGCCCCTGGCCAGGGTCGCATATAAAATCATGGCGTTCGGACGGGCGATCAGCAAGCCGGTCGGATTGCCCGCGGCGTCGCGCACAATTTCGCCGCCCGGCGGATTCGGCGTATTTTTATCGTAGCCAACGGCGCGCAGGGCGGCGCGGTTCAGCAGCGCTCGGTCATACAAGTGCAGGATGAAGACGGGCGTATCGGGCGCGGCGGCGTTGATTTCATCGAGCGTGGGCATGCGTTTTTCCGCGAACTGGAACTCCGTCCAGCCACCCACCACGCGCACCCATTGCGGATTGGGCGTGCGCAGCGCCTGTTCTTTCAACATGCGCAAGGCGTCGGCCAGCGAGGGCACGCCTTCCCAGCGCAATTCGAGGTTGTAGTTCAAGCCGCCGCGGATCAGGTGCAAATGCGAGTCGTTCAGGCCGGGAATCACCGTGCGGCCATCCAGATCGATCACCTGCGTGGCGGGGCCGCGATGGCGCATCACGTCTTCAGCGTCGCCCACGGCGAGGAATTTGCCATCGGCGATGGCGACGGCGGACGCCAGCGGCTGCATCCTGTCGACCGTGTGGAAACGGCCATTGAGTAAAATGGTGCTTGCGTTCATGCTGCTTCTCCGGAATCAGGTGCTGGACGATGCCCCGCCAGCTGGCGGGGACGATACATCGACGAACAATCAATGGCCTTCGCTGGCATTGAACATGGATTTGGCGTAGATCAAACCCAGGCCATAGCCGCCGCCGTGCGCCACGGCCGTTGCCACCGTCTCGTTGTAGGTCTCGCCACGGGCCCAGTCGCGCTGCAGTTCCAGCAAGTATTGCACGGACGTCATCGGCTGTGCGCCTGCCTGCAGCATGCGCTGCATGGCCATCGCATGCGCTTCATCGGAGACGTCGCCGCTGGCGTCGGCAATCACGTACACCTCAAAACCCTGCTCCAGCGCCGACAGCGCGGGGCCGACGATGCAGACGGAGGTCCACAGGCCGGCCAGCACGATCTTGCCCTTGCCGTAGCCATTCACCTTGTCGGCGATGCGCGCATCTTCCCAGGTGTTCATGCTGCTGCGGTCGATCGGCGCCTGGTCCGGGAAGACGGACTGGATTTCGTCAAAAATAGGGCCGGAGAACGATGTGGCGGCCACCGTCGTCAAAATCGTCGGCACCTTGAATTCAAACGCGGCCTTGGCCACCAGGGCCGCATTGTTGCGCAGCAGGGCCAGGTCGATGGAACGGGTGGCGAATGCCATCTGCGACTGGTGATCGATCATGATCAGGGTATGATCGTTCGGAGTGAGCAATTTTTGTGCGGCTTGGGCGGTAGCGATAGGCATAATGCATTCCTTAGTGAAAATAATTGAATATGAAAAAAGGGGGTTCCTGTACGGCGCTTTTACTATTGGCCTGGCTTAATTCGTGTGTTCCGGGCCAGTGCCATGCAGTATGAACGCGATACTTTGAAAAGAAAAACGGAAAGAATGCCAAGCTATATGCAATTTTTTCGATGATACAGAATAGCCGCAACAGCAACCCGCACATCAAGGAGAAAACATGGGATTTGAATTCAGAATCACGGCCAGCCTGACGCAGGAACAGCGCCAGCACATTGCGCAGCTGCCAGAGTTGGCGGCGCCAGCGCCGCAGCCGCCCGCCAGCGCCATGCCCGACACCGAGGCCAGGCTGACGGACGCCGGCCTGTACATCTGCCAGCACCTGCGCCCGGACCCGTGGCACGGCCTGGACGCCCTGCGCGCCTGGCTCGATGCGCAGGGCGTGGATTACGTCGTCGCGGAAATCGACGACTAAGAACCTACAGGGAGCCTTCAAGCATGACGCGCAGCGTGCGGTAGCTGCGCGTATCGACCGTGCGCAGCAAGCTGCCGGCGCCATCCGCATACAGGCCGCGCGTGCGCTCAAGCTGCCGCAGCAGATTGGCGCCCGACAGGCGCAGGCGCAGCTGGTCGCTGAACTTCCACAACGCGTACAGATCCAGTTCGCGCCGGGCGCCCTGCCAGGCCAGCAGCTGGTTTGACTCGCGCGACAGTCCACCGCCCTGGTAATGCAGATTGCCGCCCAGGGTCAACGGCTTGCTGGCCAGCCGGTAATCCGCGCCCAGATTGGCGCTCCATGGCAGCTGGCTATCGAGGCGGTTGTCCGGGCCGGCGACGGCGTCCACCGTCGACCAGTTGCGCGCCACGTTCGCCCGCAAGTCCAGCGCGGGGGCGCCAGCCAACAGCGCCGTCAACGGCAGCTTCGCTTCCAGTTCGATGCCGCGCACCTGCGCCCTGCCATGGTTGACGGGCGTGGCCACCCAGCGTCCGTTGTCCTGATACAGCCGGTCCAGCATCACGTCGTCGATGCGCCGCAGCGAGGCGCTGGCGCCCAGCATGGCGCCCTCTGCCCCACCTCCCAGGTAGTACGCATAGGCCGCATCGAGCCCCCACGCCAGCTCCGGGCGCAACGCCGGGTTGCCCTGGTTGTCGGGATTCGCGGGGCTATTGCCGTTGTCGTTGAGGTAGGGGCGCGGGATTAGCTGGAAAATCTGCGGCGCCTTGTAGGTGCGCGTGACGGCCAGGCGCAGCTGATCCTTGCCGGCCAGCTTCCACAGGCTTTGCAGCACGGGGCTCCACACTTGCGCGCGCACGTCGACGGGGCCAGCGCCACCGGTGGCGCTGGCCGTACGCCAGCTTTCCCAGCGCAGCCCCAGATACAGCGACCAGCGCGCGGAGACTTCCCATTCATCCTGCGCGAACAGGGCCAGGCGCCGCAGCGTGGTCGCATAGTCTGCGTCCGGCAGCACAGGCGGCCCGCCCGGCGACAACTGGCGCTCGCGGCGAAACTCCGCGCGCCGCCGGTGCCCCGCATCCCAGCCCGCCGCCAGTGCGTGGCCCTCGCCCAGCGTCCGGCGATAGGTGCCACTGGTCTGCACGCCCACCTCGTCCACGCCCGCATCGACCCGGCGCACATTCGCCGGCCTGGGCGCGGCGCCGACACCCTGGAACAGATAATCGCTGGCGCGGTGGCTAACATCAAGGCCCAGTTTCATATCGAGGCTGGCCCCCTGTCCGAGCTTGCGCAGCCAGTGCAGATCGCTGCGCACGCTGCCGCTGTCCTGCCTGAAGGCGGCGTCATTGTCCGGATAGTCGGTATGGCCGCCCAGGTAAGACGTTTCCACCACCTGGCGGCGGCTGGCCACGCGGCGCAAGTTGACCAGGCTTTGCCAGGCCAGGCTGTCTTCGCCCGCCAGCGCCCATTGCAAACGGGGCGCCAGCTCGAACGTATCGCTCGTCACGCGCTCCGTCAGCGGCATATGGCGCACCATCGTGGGTCTGCCATCCGCATCGTATGCGCGACTCCATTCATCGAGCAAGCCCCGGCGCTCCGTGTGAGCCAGCGTGCCGGCCAGCGCGTAAGACAGGCGGCCGTCCTTGTCCGCCCACTGGACGGTGGCGCTGCCGGCGGGCATGCCATGGCTGCCGGACGCCCCCAGCTTGAAGGTGCGCTCGCGCCGCTTGCCCGATTTTTTCAGCACGATGTTGATGGAACCGGCGATCGCCTGGGCGGAAAATTGCGCCGTGGCGGCGCGCATGATTTCCACGCGCTCGACCAGCTCCGGGTCCAGGGAGTCGGGCGAAAAACCGGGTGCCACGGGCACGCCGTCGAGCATGACGAGGGTATAACCCTGGCCCAGCCCGCGCAGCTGGATTTGTCCGCCAGTCGTGCCCGACGCCGCGCCGCCGAGGGTAATGCCGGGCAGGCGCTTCAAGGCGTCGGACAAGAGACGGTCGCCCTGGCGTATCAATTCCTCGTGACCGACGACGATGGCGGCGACGGTGTCGTTGCGGCGCTGATCCACTTTGCCGGCATTGACCGTCACGGAAGGGAGGACGTCTTCGGCACGGACGTGCGCCGTCAACGGCAGCGCAAGGCTGCACAATAGAATACTCAATCGCATGGGGAATCCTGACAGGTCTGTGGTGGTGTCGGCTTGTTTTTTCGTTCGTGCGCTCGCGCGCTCATCCGACCTGCGGCCAGGCAAAGCTAGCGGCCGAACTGCTCCTTGCGCAGGCGCAGGGCGCGCGCGGTGGCGTTGGCATCGAGATCGGCCAGCCACTGTTGCGGATCCTGCAAGCGCCCGTCCCGGCTGACCTGGAAATGCAAATGCGGCCCCGTCGCCAAGCCGGTCGCGCCCACCGTGCCGATGGCCTGCCCTGCCGTGACGGCCATGCCGGTCGTGAGCGTGACCCGATCGAGATGGGCATACAGCGACTCGACGCCAGCGCCATGGTCGATGCGGACGGCCTTGCCGAGGCGCGCATCGACACTGACGCTGGCGATGCCGTCGGCCGCCGCATGCACGGGCGTGCCGCGCCTGGCGCCCAGATCGATACCGCTATGGCCTTGTGGCGTCAGCTGGCGCGCCACGCCAAAGAAGCCGGTCACACGCATGCTATCCAGGGGATTGCGCCAGATAGCTGGCGCCGTCGCCGGCGCAGTGCGCATGGCTGCCGGCGTGGCTGCGGGCGTGGCTGCCACGGCCCAGGCCAGTGCCGGCTGCAGCGCCAGACTGGCCGCGCCTATCGCGCACAGCAGCAGCGCCGTCAGCACCCGCAAGACCGGAGGCAAACGATCCTGCCCGCCACGCATGCGCAGCAGGCGCTCGGCCATGCGGCCACCGCCAAAGGCCAGCCCCGGCAGCGGCTGCGTCTGCAGCCCCAGCTGCCTGACCAGGGCCGCCGCATATTGCTGGCGCTGGCGCGGGGCGCGGCCAGCCAGGACCTGGCGGTCGCAACCGAGCTCTTGCGCCCAAGCCAGCTGGCCGGCCAGCCAGCGCGCGGCCGGATTGAACCACAGCAGCGCCTGCAGCAGGGTGGCCAGCAGCAGGAGCAAGGGGTCGCGCCGGCGCGCGTGGGTCAGTTCATGGGCGATCACCAGTTGCCGCTGTTCCGGCGTAAATTGCGCCAGGTGCGCCGGCAACAGCAAACGCGGCCGCCACACGCCCACCAGCATCGGCGAGATCGGCGCGTCCACTTCCAGCACCTCCATGCCATGCAGGCGGCGGCGCCGCGCCAGCTGCAGCAAGGTGCGCAACATGGCATGGCCACGTTGCCAGCGCCAGGCTGCGCAAGCGACGCCCAGCAGATAGATCAGGCCCCAGGCGGACGGCACCAGCGCCAGCCAGGAAGCGGCGGATGACAACCCGGCAGCTGGCGCCGCCATGGCCATCGGCACGTCGGGCGCCGCGCTGGCCAGGAAAACGGGCACGCTCAATTCGGGCACCACGCTCAGCTGGCGCGTGTCAGGCAGCAGCGGCAACACAAACACGGCGGCCAGCACCAGCTGGGCGCCCAGCCACACGCTGCGCTGCGCCGCCAGCGCGGGCCAGCGCCGTTGCGCCAGGTTCAGCATTGCCCACAGCAGCGGACCGGTCAGGAGACAGGCGGCGCTGGCCTGCAACAGCGTGAGAGAAAACAGCAGCATCGCTTATTCCTTTCCCTCGAGCGGCCAGTCCTGCAGCAGTTGCTCCAGCGCCGCCAGCTCCTGCTGGTCCACCAGTTTGCTGCCCGTAAACATACTGACGGGCAAGGGACTGTCGATTTCCATCACGCGCCGGCCAAAATCGTGGGCAAACGCGGCCAGGGTGGCCACCTTGTCCACGTTCGCCTCATACACAAGCACGCCATGCACGCTGCGCTGCAGCAGCATGCCCTTGTCCAGCATGCGCTCGACCGTCTTGCGCGTGGACGAAAACGACCATCCCAGCTCGTCTTCCACCCTGGCATGCAATTCACGCGCGGACAGCGGGTGGTCTTTCCACAAGGCTTTCAATAACGACAGTTCGGTGACGGAGGGCGTGCTCATGGAGATTCCTTTTAGTGACTGTTGACACAATTATGCGACGACAGTCACACGCACGCAAGCACTATTTGCGACATCTGTCGCATGCGCTAAAATACCCGTCTTAAAACTCTTCCCACTCATCTTTCCCCGAGCGCTGTTTGCCGGCCGGAACTTGCTGCGCATGGCCCACTACCGGCTTGCCACTCAGACGGGCAGGAGCATGCGCCACCTTGAGCGGCACCGGACGGCGCGCGGCAGGCCGGGACGCGAGCGCCGGAATGGCGTCCACCTGCGCGGTTCTGAACACGCTCACCGCATCGGCCAGCCGGGCGGCCTGCTCCTGCATGGATTCCGCCGCTGCAGCAGCCTCTTCCACCAGCGCGGCGTTTTGCTGGGTCACCTGGTCCATTTCGCTGATGGCCTGGTTGACTTGCTCGATGCCTGCCCGCTGCTCATCGCTGGCGGCCGAGATATGCCCGACGATGCTGCTGACCTTGTGCACGCTGTCGACGATCTCGCGCATCGTGTGGCCCGCCTCGTCGACCAGGCGCGCGCCGTTCTCCACCTGCGCCACCGAGTCGTTGATGAGGGCCTTGATTTCCCTGGCGGCAGCGGCCGAACGTTGTGCCAGGTTGCGCACCTCGGTGGCGACGACAGCAAAGCCGCGCCCCTGCTCGCCCGCCCGGGCCGCCTCAACGGCCGCGTTCAGGGCCAGGATATTCGTCTGGAAGGCGATGCCGTCGATCACGCCGATGATGTCGACGATCTTGCGCGACGAGTCGTTGATCGAGCCCATGGTGTCCACCACTTGCGCCACCACGCTGCCGCCCTTGCCGGCCACGGCGGAGGCCGACGCCGCCAGGCCGTTGGCCTCACTGGCATTCTGCGCGTTCTGCTGTACCGTGCTGGTCAGTTCCTCCATCGACGACGCCGTCTCCTCCAGCGAACTGGCCTGCTGTTCCGTGCGCGCGGACAGGTCGATATTGCCCGAGGCAATCTGGCGCGACGCCGTGGCGATGGCTTGCGTGCCGCCGCGCACTTCGGTCACGATGCGCAGCAGGCTGGCCGTCATGTCTTTCAATGCCTGCATCAGCTCGCCCGTCTCATCCTTCGAGCGCACGTCCACCTGCACCGTCAGGTCGCCCTGCGCCACCTGCCTGGCAACCTCGATCGCCGAGCGCAACGGCGCGCTGATGTTATGCGCCAGCCACCAGGCGATCATGACGGCCAGAATCAGCGCCACCGCGCCACCACCCAGCAAAGTCCAATGCGTGCGTGCCTGCAAGGCTGCCGCCGCTTCCGAGCGCTGGGCCAGCAGCGCCGTTTCCGCCTGGCCAATCTCGCCCAGCAGTGTCCGCATGGCATCCATACCCTGTTTGCCCCTACCCTCCTTCACCAGCGCCAGCACGGGCTCGATGGCCGCCGTGCCCTGCTCCACGGCGCGCCGCATGGCGATCACGGGATCGAGCGCGCCCGCCAGCCAGACTTGCTTGGCAGCATCGAGCTTCGCCAGGCGCTCCTGCTGGGCCGGGTTATCGCCGGTCATGGCGCGCGCCTTGGCCAGGTGCGTGCCAAATCCTGCCTGACCCGCCTTGTACGGCTCCAGCGACGCCTCGGCGCCCGTGATCACGTAGCCGCGCTGGCCCGTTTCCATGTTGATCAGGCTTTCCAGCATCGCGCTGTTTTCAGCGAGCACCTGGTACGTGTGGGTATTGATGGCATTGGCGTCGGCCAGGCGCGAAACATTCAGCGTGGCGACGGTGACCAGGGCGGTCAGCAACAGAACGATGGTGCCGAAACCGCCATACAGGCGGGTGGCGATGCGAAGATCGGCGATACGCATGATATTCCTCCAGGAATGAACACCCCGGCGCCACGGTGAGTCCCGCGCATGGAGTATTACAGGCAATCATAGAGAGTAATGACGATAGGGAGCGCGCCCTTGCCTCACTTTTCTTTACTTGCGGCATTGCAAAGCTGAAACAAAACAGGCGCGTTTTTGCCATGCTGTTATACTTCGCGTGTGCGGCACATATGACCAGTCCCCTTGCCGCTGTCTTTCGACCCCTAATCTGATTGCCTGCGACTGGCGCCCCCCGATGGCGACAGGCCGATCTCACAATAAAGTTACCATGTCCTTTTCCTCCCTCGGATTGTCCGACGCTATCGTACGTGCCGTTACCGAACACGGCTACACCGTGCCGACCCCCATCCAGACGCAGGCGATTCCCGCCGTGCTGGCTGGCGGCGACTTGCTGGCCGGAGCACAAACCGGTACCGGCAAGACGGCCGGCTTCACCCTGCCCTTGCTGCACCGCTTGTCGACTGACGCGAATGGCGCGGCCATCACCAGCAACACGTCGACGCGCCCGATCCGCGCCCTGATCCTGGCACCGACGCGCGAACTCGCTGCGCAGGTCGAGGAAAGCGTGCGCACCTACGGCAAATACACCAAACTGAACTCGACCGTGATCTTCGGCGGCGTCGGCATCAACCCGCAAATCAAGCAGCTCAAACATGGCGTCGACGTGCTCGTCGCCACGCCGGGCCGCCTGCTGGACCATATGGGCCAGGGCACGGTTGACCTGTCGAAAGTGGAAATCCTGATTCTCGACGAAGCCGACCGCATGCTCGACATGGGCTTCATCCGCGACATCAAGAAAGTGCTGGCCGTGCTGCCGCCAAAACGCCAGAACCTGCTGTTCTCGGCCACGTTCTCGGAAGAGATCAAGGCGCTGGCCGACGGCTTGCTGAACAAGCCAGCCATGATCGAAGTGGCGCGCCGCAATTCGACCGTGGAAGTGATCAAGCAAAAGATCCATCCCGTCGACCGCGACAAGAAGCACCCGATGCTGTCCTACCTGATCAAGTCGAACAACTGGACGCAAGTGCTGGTATTTACGCGCACCAAGCATGGCGCCAACAAGCTGGTCGAGCAACTGGGCGCGGACGGCATCGGCGCTTTGGCCATCCACGGCAACAAGAGCCAGTCGGCGCGCACGCGCGCGCTGTCCGAGTTCAAGGATGGCACCTTGCAAGTGCTGGTCGCCACCGACATCGCCGCGCGCGGTATCGATATCGACCAGTTGCCGCACGTCGTCAACTACGACTTGCCGAACATTCCGGAAGACTATGTGCACCGTATCGGCCGCACGGGCCGTGCCGGCGCCAAGGGCGAAGCCGTGTCGCTGGTCTGCGTGGATGAGCACGAAATGTTGAAAGACATCGAAAAGCTGATCAAGCAAACCCTGCCGCGCGAAGTCATCGAAGGCTTCGAGCCAGACCTGAACGCCCGCGCCCAGCCTGTGCAATTGCGCAGCGGCACCGGCGGCCACCGCAACAACAGCCGCGCGCCAGCTGGCGCCGTGGTGCGCGTGAAAACCGGCGGCAGCGGCGCCAAGCCACGCAGCGCCGGCCCATCGGGCGGCGGTGGCGGCGGCAACCGCAGCGGCAATGCGCCGCGTTCGGCAGCCAACCACAGATCTGGTGGCCGCGGCCGATAATACGCGCGGGTAAGCGCGTATCGCAGCAATAAAAAACCGTTCCAGGACTTGCTTCTGGAACGGTTTTTTTATGCATACCACCGATTGCCGATTTGGGCTAGGATAGAAACCATCCTCCTCACCTGCGTGCTGCCATGCCGAACTTCGCTGCCAACCTCAGCATGATGTTTACCGAACTGCCCTTCCTGGACCGCTTTGCCGCCGCCAGGGAGGCGGGCTTCGATGCCGTCGAATTCCTGTTTCCCTATGCCGTCGAGACGCGCCAGATCGCCATGCGGCTGGAACGCCACCATCTGCAGCTGGCCGTCTTCAACTTCCCGCCCGGCGACTGGGAACACGGCGAACGGGGCATTGCCTGCGATCCGCGCCGGGGCGAGGAATTCCGCAGCAACGTGCAACTGGCGCTCAACTACGCGCTGGCGCTGGGGGCGAAACAGTTGCACTGCATGTCAGGCATCGTGCCGCCCAGCATGAGCCTGGAGCGGGCGCGGCAAAGCCTGATCGGCAACCTGCAATATGCGGCCGACGCCTGCCGTCCGCATGGCATCAACGTGCTGATCGAGCCGATCAACCACTACGACATGCCCGCTTACTTTCTGAACCATAGCCAGCAGGCGGCCGACATCATCGCCGACTGCCAGCGCAGTAATATCTTCCTGCAGTACGACATTTATCACATGCAACGCATGGAGGGCGAACTGAGCAACACCATCCGCGCCCTGCTGCCCCTGATCCGCCACATCCAGATCGCCGACACGCCGGGCCGCCACGAACCGGGCACGGGCGAAATCAATTACCGCCATGTGTTCAAGCTGCTCGACCAGGTCGGCTACGCCGGCTGGGTCGGCTGCGAATACCGTCCCGTCAGCGACACCTTGGCTGGACTGGGCTGGCGCGAGCAATTGACTGACATCAGGGGCGCCTGATCGCAGCGCGCTTGCGCCCGCACAAGGCGGACGGCGCAGACCGGCACGACAATACCTTTCCATACAGTATTTTCTGTCGAGAGGTGACGTGTCTGCCCTGCTCCGCCATCGCCGCGCCCTTTGCCTGGCTATTCTGCTGTGCGGCTGCGCCAGTCCGCGCACCGACCTGGAGCAAGTGCGCGCCCTAGCCGCCGGCGCCGGCGCCCTGACCGCCTTCAGCGAACTGTCGCAGCGCCACGTGGACACTTACCAGCGCGCCCGCCCCTATCTGTCGCCGGCCGAAGACGCGCGCGAACGCCTGCTCGATGCGCAACGCCGCGCCGCGCAGGCGGACGTCGCACGCCTGGCGCAGGCCGTGCGCCTGTACCTGCAGGCATTGGGCCGGCTGGCCGATGCCGAGGCGTATGACGTGCAGCCAGAACTGGCCAGCGCCGGCGCCGCCATCCGCGCCTGGCCCGGCAGCGGCATCGACGACCGCCATGTCCGCGCCTACACCTTGCTGCTGCAGCAACTGTCGCGCCTGGGCGGCGCGGCCAGCCAGCAGGCGCATCTGGCGCAAGTGCTGCACGAGGGCGACGCGCCGCTGCAAGCGCTGCTGGCCGCGCTCGACAGCTTGCTGGCGCTGTACGACAAAAGCGGTGACAACGAGCGCGACATGGTGCTCGGCTTGCTCGATGTGGAAATCGCGTATGCCGACGCGCCGCAGCAGCGCCTGCTGGCCGTGCTGGCGAAAAACATGCAGCAAAGCAAAACAGAGGAATACCGCCTGCTTGGCTTGCGCCATACCCTGGCGCGCCGGCAACTGGCGGCACTGGCGCGCGAACACGCCCAGCTCGCTGCCGCCCTCACCACCACGGAGGCAAGATGGACGAATCGGTAGGCAGCAGCAGCGAACGCCGCGAAGAGGCTCTCAGCAGCGCCATGCGCGTCGAGCAACTGGCTGACAGCCTGTCGCAGGCGGCCGTCACCTTGCACGGCGCCGTCATGCGCGCCATCCGCAAGCGCGCCAGCCAGGGCGCCAACGGCATCAGCCACAGCCAGGCGCAAGCCGTCTTCGCCCTGGAAGTGGCCTTGCGCCAGCAAGCCAACCAGCTGTATGCCGATGCGGCCGGGCACACGGTGGACGGCCTGGAAACGGCGCAGCGCCAGCTCAGCGGCCTGCTCGACACGGTACGCCTGCGCATCGCCCGCAACGACGATGTGCGGCACTGGATCAGCCTGGCGACAAGCTTGTTGCACCTGGGTAGCGCCGTCCTCGCCGGCAATCCCGAGCGCATCCTCAGCACCCTGGGCAAGGTGCGTGAGCGGCTGCAAGAGATGACGCCGGACTGATTGAAATCGGCCGGCCAGCGCCTATACTGGGACGTCCCCGCCTGGCAATTGTGCTGGCGGGACGATGACCAGAGGAGACCAATATGCGTATCGAACCGTATTTGCAATTCGATGGAAACTGCGCGCAAGCGCTGGAATACTACCGCCAGCACCTGCATGGCACGGACCTGTGCCTGATGCCGTATCGCGGCTCGCCAGGCCAGGAGCAAGTCAGGGTAGACTGGTATGACAAGATCATGCACGGCTCGGTGCAGCTGGGGCCGACCATGCTGATGGGCTCGGACGGCGGCTGCGCCGGAGATGGCGCCAAGGGCATGCGCGGCAGCGCGATCTGCCTGAGCGTCGATACGCCGGAAGAGGCGGCACGGGTCTTCGCCGCACTGGCGCGTGACGGCAGCATCCAGATGCCGCTGGAAGAAACGTTCTGGGCCAAACGCTTCGGCATGCTGAAAGACCAGTTCGGCGTCGCCTGGATGATCAACTGCCTCAAGGAACCAGCATAGAACGACCGCTGCCAGCCTGCGCCGCGTCAAACGCGGCGCAGGCTGGCAGCGCAAGCAGAGCCGCCCATCCTGGACTACCATCTAGGACAGACGCCTATCGGGGACAGCCATGAATGGATTGCCGCAAGACCAGCTGCAGCGCCTGCAGGGCGTGCTGGAGCAACGCAAGCTGGCGTTGCTGGAACAGATAGAGAACGAAGCGGCCGAGGCAGATGCGCGCGCCTCGCTGCTCAATGAAATCGAAGCCTCGCCGGCTGACAATGCCAGCGTGCACACCTTGAACGCCCTCGTCAGCGAAGCGGCCGAGCACAACCTGGCACAGTTGGCCACCATCAAGCACGCACTGGCCAGGTGTGCCGATGGCAGCTACGGCCTGTGCGACAACTGCGGCGAAGCCATCGGCCTGTCGCGCCTGAACGCGCGCCCCGAAGCGCGCCTGTGCATCGATTGCCAGACACGGCAGGAAAAAGCCCAGCGCTGAACTCTCCTTGCAACCACGCCACACGACTAAGGGCAAGGCATCGCTGCCCTGCCCTTTGTTGTCCAGCGACTGCCATGCGTCCGCCGCCAGCGTCTGTGCGCCGGCTGGGTTGGACGGGTCTCCTCTACTGTCATTGCCCTACTGCAAGCTCTACGCTTGCTTAACTCATATGCTGTCCGCCATTGATGGCGATATTCGCGCCCGTGACGAATGCCGCCTCGTCGGACGCCAGGTAAGCCACCAGGGCCGCCACCTCGTCCGGCTCGCCCAGGCGGCCCAGGGGAATCTGCGGCAGGATCTTCGTTTCCAGGATATCGGCCGGCACGGCCGTCACCATCTGCGTGCGCAGGTAGCCGGGCGAGACCGTGTTGACGGTGATGCCATGGCGCGCCACTTCCAGCGCCAGCGCCTTGCTGAAGCCGTGCGCGCCCGCCTTTGCGGCCGCGTAGTTGCACTGGCCAAACGCGCCCTTCTGGCCACTCACGGACGAGATATTGATGATGCGGCCCCAGCGGTTAGCCAGCATGGGTTCGAGCACCTGCTTGCTCATGTTGAACAGGCTGTCGAGATTGGTGCGCATGACCTCGGCCCAGTGCGGCAATTCCATCTTGCGCATGCTCTGGTCGCGCGTGATGCCGGCGTTGTTGACGAGTACGTCGATGCGGCCGAACTGCGCCAGCACGCGTGCCACGGCGTCGCTGCAGGCGGTGAAGTCGCTCACGTCGACGGCCAGCGGATGAAAATAATACTGCTGCGCCTGCTGTTCGCCGAGCCAGCTTTCCACCCTGGCATTGCCCGGCGTATGCGCCGCCACGACGCCAAAGCCCGCCGCATGCAGGCGGCGGCACAAGGCCGTGCCCAGGCCACCCATGCCGCCCGTGACCAGCGCTACCTTTTGCTCATTCATTGCTGTCTCTCCCCCGCTTGCGATGGTTGTTCTGCGTGGCATCAAGTGTAGGAGCAGTTTTTATTGCCAGCTTTGCGCCAGATCAAGTGCTCAGCCTGATGCAGTCGTGCGCGGCCGACGCCCCGGTCTGTGCCAGAATGAGATTCACTCCACAGCGAGAGGCTACGCCATGACCTACAAAACCGTGCTGCTGCACATCGACGACAGCGCAGGGCGCGCCGCCCGCATCGAAGCGGCCGCCAGCATCGCCCAGGCTTGCGGCGGCCACCTGACGGGCGTGGCCCTGACGGGCGTGTCGCGCCTGCTGTACCAGAACCAGCCCGACCTCGATGCCGACCCGAATCTGAGCTTGCACCTGAATTTCCTGCGGGAACGCGCGACGCGCGCCCTCGACGGTTTCGAGGCGCAGGTGCGCGCGGCCGGCGTCGCCTCGTTCGAACAGCGCGTGCTCGATGACGAGGCAGCCGGCGGCATCAGCCTGCTGGCCCGCTATGCGGACCTGGTCGTCATCAGCCAATACAATGCCAAGGATAAATCGCCGTCCGTGATGCGCGACTTTCCCGCCTATGTGCTGCTGCATTCGGGCCGTCCCGTGCTGATCGTGCCGTATGCGGCGCCGCTGCCCCTGCTGGCGCCGCCGGCAGCAGCGCGCAATGTGCTCATTTCCTGGAATGCCAGCAAGGAAGCGAGCCGCGCCGTAAGCGCCGCCCTGCCCCTGCTGCAGCGCGCCGGGCAAGTCCACGTGGCCATCTTCGACGCCCAGGTGCATGCCACCGAGCACGGCGAACTGCCGGGCGCCGAACTGACACACTACCTGGCGCGCCACGGCGTGGAAGCGCGGCTGCATTTGCTCGATGGCGGTGGCGTGCGGCGCGGCGATATCGGCGAAGCGCTGCTGTCGCAGGCGGCCGACCTGTCGGCCGACTTGCTGGTGATGGGAGCGTATGGCCATTCGCGCCTGCGCGAAACCATCCTCGGTGGCGTCACGCGCACGATTCTACAAAGCATGACAATCCCCGTGCTGATGGCGCACTAAGGCGCATTGAAAGCGGCGGGCTAACCGCCCTGCCAGGGCTGGCTGCGGATCTTCGCCACCTGGCGCTGCGCCAGCCACTGCCACAGCTGCAACGCGTCGCCCTGCGGCAGGGCCGACATGTGACGCGGACTGGCCAGGGCGATTTCGCAATCGCGGTCCGACCATTCTTCGAAAGTGACTTCGCCTCCGCTAGCGACCTCGACCTGATACATCAAGCCATCGTCGTAACCGAAGCGCAACAGGACGGCGGCCGGGCTGCCGTCCGGCGTGACGGCGCCGCCACGGTAGACCTCGGCCAGCGCATCGGCCAGCTGTGCCGGCGAGGGCGCGCAGATGTCGCGCCCATCGGCCCGTGTCAGAATGAACCATGCCTGTGTCATGACGCGCCCTCCTATCCATACTCGTTAGCATGCGAGGCAAGTACTACGGGCAGTCACCTTGGTCCAGTGTCACTTCGGGCGCGCGGAAACTATCCCTGTCGGCATTGTTTACCAATAATCAGCAATGCTAACAAGGATCATACCTAAATTTCATGCGGCGCGGAATTTATGCAGTTTGCGCCACCGATGCGCTGATTCAGGCCACCAGCACGGGAATGCTGAGCGGGTCGAAATCATGCCAGTCGCCATTGGCAATCGTGCCTTCCGCTTCTTCGATATGCTCGGCGCCCAGCCGGTGCAGCGCCTCGAGCGCCCGTTCGCGCTCGTCGAGGCCGCCCAGAGCGACGGCGATCAGCATGCCCGGATGGCGTGGCTGGCGGCGGTTTTCGCCGTTGTTTTCGCCATGCTTCTCGGGCTCGCCCGCCTCCTTCATTTTATTCAAACTGTAGAGCGAACCCACGTGAGCGCCCACCAGCGCCCCCACTACGGGACCCAGCGGCCCCGTCGCCAGGGTGGCGGCGGCGCCGATGCCCGCACCGACGGCGGCGCCGACAGCCACGCCCTCCACCACGCCCTCCGGCGTCTCTTTGGCGCCGGGCGACATGTCGCGGTCGCCGCCCAGCGCATGCAAGTCATGCTGGCCCGGCTGGTTGACAAAGAAGGCGCTGATGCGGCTATCGGCAAAGCCCGCCTGGTTCAGGGCGGCGCGCGCGGCGTCGACCTGTTCCTGCAACTGAAAATGACCTGCGATGATGCGTGACATGATACGGCCCTCCTGGTCGGCTGCGGGCGCACCATGCGCCACCTCGATAGCGTGCGCCGGGCGACGTCAAGATACCGTTCGCTTACGCACACAGCCGCTCAATCATGTCTTCCGGGCAGGAAGAAAGACGCCCAGAAAATCACCAGCAGCAGAGAAATGAAGCATTCATCTAAGGCGTCAGCGCCTGTGCGGCACCGCCGAGGCGGAGGATCGCCGCTTTTGCTCCCACGGCGCCCGGATAGCGGGGATCAAGCTGCAGCGCCTGCCGATAAGCCTCGACAGCCTGCGGGCGCAAGCCTTGCTCCACATAAAACTCGGCCAGGCTGTCCTGCAGATTCGCGTCGCGCGGATGCAGGCTGACGGCCGCCTGCAGCACGGCCATGCCTTGCGCCACGGCGCCGCTGCCTTTCAAGCGATAGGCTTCCAGGTTCAGCGCCGCCGGGCTGGCCGCGCCCAGCGGATCGCGCTCCAGCGCCAGGCGCAGGGCGGCAACGGCGGGTTCGGTCTTGCCGGCGCGCAGCAAGGTCAAGCCTTGCAGCGCATGCGCGCGGTCGCTGAGCGGATACAGTGCCACGGCCAGGCGGCTGGCCGCCAGTGCTGCATCTGTCTCGCCGCGCGCGGCCGACGCCTGCGCCAGTTCCAGCAGTTCGGGCACGAAATCGGGATAGGCGCGCTGGCCGCGGAAGGCCGCGCGCAGCTGGCCATCGAGTGCGGCGATGGAGGCGGAGGCGGCCGGCCAGGCGATGGCGGCCGTGCGGTCCCAGCTGGCGGCCAGGGTCACGATGGCTTGCTCGAAGGCGGCATCGAAGCGGGGCAAGGCACCGGCCTTTGTTCCTTGCGACAACAGGATATAGTCGCGCGCAAATGCCAGCGCGCCGCCGCGCGCGTATTTATTCAGGTCGATGCCCGCCTCGCGCAGCTGCCTGGCCATGCTGGCGCCGGCCGTGAGAAACACACGGCCGCCGGCGGGATGGCGGGCCGCTTCAATGTAGGCGCGCGCCGCCGGGGCGTCTGGCGCCAGTGCCTGGCGGTTGATTTGTGTAAATGCCTCGCGTGTGGCGGGCGCATCGGCATAGGGTTCATTCGTGCGCTCGGCATAGGACCGTCCCTCCTCGAACAAGCCTTGCGCCACCTGGTAAGCGCGCTGCGCGCCCGCATCGGCGATATATGTCTTCAGCTGCCACGGTTCGCCCGTGACCACTTCGAACAGGCGCTGCACGAAGGCCTCGGGATTGACGCGCTCCAGATTGGCGGCGACGGCTATGGTCAGCTTGCGCGAGGGAAAGCTATACAGATAAGTGACGGTTTCCGGCTGCTGGCCGCTGTGGGCGATGGCGTAGCGCCCGCCCGTCGGCAAGAGTTCCCAGCCCATGCCATAGTGCGTCAAGCGGCCCGCGCGCGTGGCCATCGGCTGCACCATGGCGGCCAGGCTGGCCGCCGACAGGATCTTGCCTGCATGCACGCCCCTGCCGAAAGCGAGCATATCGGGCACGCTGGCACGCGTGCCGCCGGCCGAAAAGCGGCTGCTGATGTCAACGAACTCCGAATTTTTCAACTCCTTGCCGGCCAGCCGGTAGCCGCGCACGCGATGGGCGATCACGGCGTCCGGATCATCCAGCACGGTGGCATCCATGCCCAGCGGCCCCCACACATGGCGCCGCATGTAGCCGCCATAGCTTTCGCCCGAGGCGCCCTCGATGACGGCGCCCAGCAAATTGTAGCCATAGCTGGTGTAGCGGAAGCGCGTGCCCGGCTCGGCGATCAGGTCGAACTGCTCGAAGACAGCGATGGACTGGCGCGTATCCTTGTGCTCCTTGAAATGCTGCTCCGCCTTGCTGTCGCGGTAGGCGTCGATGCCGCCCAGGTGGCCCAGCAACTGGCGCACCGTCACGGGAAACGCTTTGACGGGGAAGTACGGCACATAGGTTTGCACGGGCGCATCCAGGTCGACCTTGCCCTGTTCCACCAGTTGCAAAATGGCCACCGCCGTCATGGGCTTGGTGACGGACGCCAGCCGGTAGCTGGAGCGGGCCGTGGCCGGCACGCGGTTTTCCAGGTCCGCATAGCCATAGCCTTTTATCCATTCCACGTCGCCCTGGCTGAAACCGACGGTGACGCCAGGGATGCGCGCCGCGCCCATGCGCTGCGCCGCCCAGCCGTCGAAGTCTGCCAGGCGCGCGGCCAGCGCAGCGGAGGGAGCGGAGGCGGCTTGCGCCACGCCGCAGAACAGCGCCAGCGCGCCGGCGTAAGCGGAGTATTTGCTGCTTTGCATAGTCATGATTCCATGGTGAGGGCCGTGTGCACAGCACGGCGCTGATGCATGGTAAGTGTCTTTCACACAGCATAGTCGGGCCGTGCACGAAATGCACGTGGCCGGCACGAACGGCACCGAAGTGGATGAAAATGTTGCAAAGGAGCAGCTACAATGCCCGCCATGCCCTCCTTCTTCCACTACCTGCTGCGGTACTGCCTCGTTTGCTGCCTGGCCTTGCCCACCTTCGCCTGCGCCATGCATCCGCTCTGGCTGGACGAAGGCTGGCGCGCCTGCGGCAACACGCCGTCTGCGCCCGCCTCGCTGCAGCAGCTGGTTCAACCAGGCCAGTTGCTGTGCGTTGAGCGCGACCTCACCCTGGCTGCCACGCCCTCGTCGACGCAGCTGCTGGTGCTGTCGGCGCTGGCTTCGACCGAGCTGTGGCTCGATGGCGCACTGATCGGCAGCAATGGCCAACCGGCCCGCCAGGCCAGCGGGGAACGCGCGGGCGACATCGATTTCGCCATCCACCTGACGCCCCAACAGTTGACCGTGGGCAAGCACCACCTGCGCCTGCTGTTGTCGACGCAGCAGGTGCCGGCGCACCTGGCCTCGCCATTTTATGCGCTGTACCTGGTCGACCGGCAAGACTACCGCGCAGGCCTGGCCTGGTACCGGCTGCCGCCACTGCTGCTGGCCGGGGCGCTGGGTGCCGTCTCCCTGCTGTTCCTCACCTTGACGGCGCTGTACCAACGGCAGCGGCACTGGGCCATGTTTGCCGCGCTGTGTCTGGTGGCGGCGCTGCTGCTGATGGCGGAACTCTGGCGCAGCTTTGCCGGCTATGCCTACCCCATGCACATGCCGCGCCTGTATGCCGTCAGCGCCCTGACCTGGCTGTTTTCCGCCTTGCTGCCCCTGTATTTTTATACGGCCTACCGCCTGCCGCGCTGGCCGCTGGCGGCGGCAATATTGCTGGCGGGCATTGCACTGGCCGGCGCGCTGCCCGCGCATTTCGACACGCGCTGCTGGCTGATGTTTTTGACAGGCCTGGCAGCGAGCCTGGCGCTCAACCTGGGCGCCCTGTGGCGACGCCTGCCGGGCAGCCGTGGCGGCGCGCTGATCGCGCTCGCTTCGTGCGCCCTGTTCCTGCTGACGGGCAGCCAGTTTGCCGAAGGCGGCTTCGCCCTCGTCGTGTGCTTTTTGCTGCTGCCCCTGTGCGCGCAATTGCTGGCGCAGCTGCTGCGTGTACGCAGCAAGGCGGCGCGCGCCCAGCAGCTGGAAAACGAGCTCTTGCGCAAAAGCATGCAACCGCATTTCCTGATGAATTCCTTGAGCCTGATCAGCGAACTCAATGCGCAATCGCCGCAGTCAGCCGAAACCTTCATCGAGGCGCTGGGCGCCGAGTTGCGCATGCTCAATGAATTTGCCCAACAACCCAGCATTGCCCTGACGCAGGAACTGGCCCTGTGCCAGAATTACCTGAGCATCATGGGCACGCGGCTGCAGCAACCGTGCCGTTTGCAGCTCGATGGCGAGGCGGCGGGCATCACCGTGCCGCCCGCCCTGTTGCTGACGGCGCTGGAAAACGCATTCAGCCACAACCGCTACCGCCATGGCGCGGCCTTTATCCTGCGCATCGTAAAACATGCGCAAACGCACGTGCTCACCCTGCTCCTGCCGGAAGGCGAGACACGCCCGCACGCGGGCAGCGGCGTGGGAGAACAGTACATCCGCGCCAGCCTGCACGCCGTGTTTGGCGATGCGGCCCGCTATGCCAGCGAACAGCAGCAGGCAGGCTGGCGCCTCACCTTTACCTTGCCGGCGGCGCCATGAATGTGTTGATACTGGAAGATGAACCGCTGATCGCGCTAGGCCTCGAACGCGAGGTGCGCGCGCATTTTGGCACGCGCCTCCGCAATCTCGTGCTGCATGACAATGTGCCGCAAGCCCTGGCCGCCCTGGCGCAGGAACAGTTCGACTTGCTGCTGCTGGACTTGCACCTGCACGGCGCCGACGGCTATGACTTGCTGCGTCTGGCCAAAAAAGCCCCGTTCCAGACCATCATCGTCTCGGCCCACGCGGAACGCTCGATCACGGCCTTCGAGTTTGGCGTGCTCGACTTCGTTGCCAAACCTTTCAGCCGCGAACGCCTGCACAAGGCGCTGCAACGCTATACGGAACGGCATATGCAAGCGGCCTCGCTGGCTGTCAAGAAACGGGGCGCGCTGGAATGGATCGCCATGGCCGAGATCGACCACGTGCAAGCCGATGGCCACTACAGCAATATCGTGCTGCGCAGCGGCGAACAGTGCTTTCATGACTTGCCTATCGACAAGCTCATGGCCTTGCTGCCACCCCACTTCCTGCGCGTGCACCGCTCCTACATCGTCAACAGCCTGGGTTTCAAGCGGCTGCAGATCGCGGCGGGCGGCAAATACGCGCTCGACACGCAGACCAGCACGGGCATCCCCGTCTCGCGCAACAGCTATCCCGCATTGAAACAGCGGCTGCTGGGCTGAAGTGCCCGCTTACCAGTGCTGGGCAAAGTTGGGAAATGGCGAAGCCATGTGTTCGGCTTCCACTGGCGGCGCCATCCAGTCGCGCGGGTCGACCTTGTAGTACTGCAAGAATTGCGCGTACAGTTCTTCATGGTGCTCGGCCATCTGATACGGCTTTTCAAAGAAGGTTTCTGTCGCCACGGCGAAGAATTCGGCGGGATTCGTGGCGCCGTAATGATCCATCACGCTTTGCTGCTGAACCATGGCGTCGTGGCGCAAATTATCGAAATCGCGCGACAGCACGGTGGCCCAGCTGCGGTAGCTCGACACACTGGGCAGGTAGGGCGCGCCATTCGCGGCGCCCGATTCGCTGTCGAGCTGGTGGGCAAATTCATGCAGCACGACATTGTGACCATCGCTCCAGTCGGCCGCCCCGCGCTGCACGTGGTCCCACGCCAGCACCACGCGGCCATCGCCCCAGGATTCGCCCAGCAAGCCGTTGGCCGATGGCGTCACCACGCCGCCCGGCCCCACTTCATCGCGCGTGACGATGAATTCGTTGGGATACACGAGGATGGTGTCGAGCTCGGGATACACCTGCGTCTGGCGATTCAGCAGTAGTAAACAAGCCTGACCGGCGATGGTATAGCGCATCTCGTCCGTGATTTCCAGGCCACCACAGCCGACAAATTTCTTTTGATACAGAAATTGCACGACCAGACGGCGCAACTGCTCCTGCAGCGGCGCCGGCATATGCCGGTAGACGGGAATATTGCTTTCCAGCACGACCAAGCCTTCGGCCGGCAAGGGTTGCGCCAGGACCCGCTTCAAGCGCCAGCGGGGAAACCACAGCGACAGCACGATGGCGGCCGTGACAAGGGCGATCCACAGCAGCGGGTTCATGCGGCGACCCGCTTCAGGACAAGGAGAGCAATGGGGCAGGAAAACATGGCATAGGCAGACAAGGACAAGCTCCTTCAAGTGAACCCGCGCGTTGCGGGTAACAGTCCAGCCCACATGGGGATGCTTGCAGTCTTTTCAATCAGACTACGTGAAACGGCCTTCCTGAACGCCAAAAGCCGGGGCATCACCCGGCTTTCAACATGCATCTGCGAATCAAAACCACAAGCATTACGCCCGCCAGCCGCCACGCGGCCACTCAGGCGCAATATTGTTTACTCCGCAGCCTTCTGCTGAGGCGCACCAAACAGGGCGGCCACCAGCGGATCGCGCGTCACGGGACCGCGGTTGACGCGGATGGCGTAATGCGTGTCATCGGCCAGGATGTGGAAGTGACGGCCGCTGCCTGCCATGCTTTGCTCGCGCAGGCCGGGACGGTCCTTGCGCGGTGGCGCGCCTTCGCGTTTCGGCTGGACGATGGCGGCCAGGAAGGCGCGCACGCGCTCAGGGTCTGGCGTCAGCTGGTACACTGCCTTGCCCAGGTAGGTGGCTGTGCCTTCGATGTAGCGGGCCAGTTCGATCACGCCCGCTTCGCGCAGGTCGCGGATGTATTTGCGGGCGCCCGATGGCGAAAACTTGAGGAACCAGGCGATTTCGTCGGCCAGCATTTCGTGCAGCGACAATTCGCCGATCAGCTTTTGCATGTTTTCGATGCGGCGCAGGGTGGCCGACGTCGAACGCACGCGCTCGATCGGTGCCATGGAAATGGGATTCATGCGTTCCGGGGGGATGGGTGCTGCGCGTTCTACCATTTGCGAGCCTTTTTCGGGGCTACGAAGTTCCTGGTGCGCTGCCTTTAATTCGCTCTTCACGTGAGACTGAGTCATTGCATGCATTTGAATACTCCTTTTAAACGATTGCCGGTAGCCCGGATTGTTAAGTTCTTGGCAATTTTTATACCAGAACACCACGAATCCTGAGCGTCTGGACACAGAATGCCTGTACCGGCGGCTGCGGTCTGTGCGTTAACGAACATTAGAAGCAAGAAAGTGAAAAATATTGCCCTACTGAATTCTTTCTCTCATGACATCTAAAAAAAGCATCTAAAAACGCTGTACTCCCGCTCTGTACTCCCATTCATGGCGCAAAGTGAAATAGCGAACAGAAGCGGAAGCGCCATTGCAATAAATTCAAGCTTCGTACGCGGCGCCCGTCGCCCGCATCGCGATATTTCGACTCTTGGACTCTTGCAAAGGAAACATCATGAAAATGCCTGCCCTGTTGGCCGCCGCCTTGCTCGTCACCCTGTCCGCGTGTAAAAAACCGGCCGAAGCGCCCCTGCCCGAAACGGCCCCCAACCCCACGTCCGCCCCACAAGTGATGCCGCCCCCCGTCACGCCAGCCATGCCGGAAGCGGGTCCTGGCAGCACAACGCCGCCTGCGCCGCTGACCGATCCCGCCACCGCGCCCGCCCTGCCGCCCGCCACCGCGCCAAAGTAAAGCCGGCGCACGGCCTCAGACCGGCGCCCGCGCGGCGCCATCCCTACTCCACGGGGGAGTTACGCGTTGCCAGCTTGTTTGCAACGCGTTTTTTTACGATTGGAGTCGGCCACGCCCTGAAGGTTCAACGGCATGTGGCCCCGCAAGCCTACATCGTAGCGGCCAGCGAAAATGCGGCGATCCGCACAGCCTTTCCCCTCGCCGTGCGGAAAGACGGAATCTCGCCATTTCCCATTTTCAATAGATTCAAATTAAACCTTTATAAACAATCACTTGCAATAAACGTCAAAATGCGCTCCACTGGCACGGAAGATGCTTTTATATTTTCATAACCGCCATCAGAGCGGTAGCCTGACCCACTATATAAAACCATCTACCTTTTGGAGACAACAGCATGGCACGCACCTTCCGCATGAACACCAAGGCACTGGCTATGGCCGTCGCACTGGCCGCGCAATTCCCCCTGGCAGCCCATGCTGCCGACCTGGTTCGCCTGGGCAACCTGAAATTCGCCCATTACGGCGCCGTCGCCTACATGAAGGAAATCGCGCCGAAATACGACTTGAAAATTGAAGAGCGCATCTTCGCCAAGGGTCTCGACATCGTGCCAGCCATGATCGCCGGCGAAATCGACGTGTCCGCCAGCGCGCTGGAAGCGGCCATCACGGGCCGCGCCACGGGCTTGCCCGTGTACCTGGTGGGCGGCTTCGCCAAGGGCGGCGTGCAGATCGTCGGGCGCCCCGACCTGAATATCAAGGGCATCGCCGACCTGAAAGGCAAGAAAGTCGGTGTCACGCGCGGCGGCCCGCAGGAAATCCTGCTGTTTGCCGAACTCACCAAGGCCAAGCTGACCTGGTCCGACAAGCCGGGCAAGGACGTGCAAATACTGTACATGGGCTACCCTGACCTGAACCAGGCGCTCTTGACCCGCGACATCGACGTCATGAGCCAGTCCGAACCGTACTCGACCCAGGCGATCCACAAGAAATACGGCGCGGCCATCATCAAGCCGTATGACACGCCGCTGGGCGAGCCCGTGCGCGCGCTCGTGATGACGGAAAAGATGTACAAGGAAAAGCCAGCCGTGGCCCAGCGCTTCATGGATTGCTTCGTCGCTGCCACGCGGGCGTTTTTGGCCGACCCGAAACTGGCGGAAAAATACGTGCGCGAATCGATGTTCAAGAACCAGATCACCTCCGAGGATTACCGCGACGCCATCGACAATGCCATCTTCACGGAAGACATCACGCAAAGCCACGTGCAGCTGACCACCGACTATATGGTGAAATTCGGCGTGGGCCGCATGGCCAAACCGCCTGCCGCCAAGGATTGGGTCAAGCTGGATCTGCTGGAAAAAGCCAAGAAATCCTATGCTCCACGCTAACCAAGACCACGCCAATCTGAAAGTATCACGATGAATATTCAAATGATGAAACGCTTCGCGCACGGTGCCGCCGTGCCCGTCGCCGTGCTGCTGTTCTGGCAGGCGCTGTCCACGTTCGGCTGGATCAACCCGCAAATCCTGCCCTCGCCCGTGGCCGTGGTGGTGAAATGGTATGAGTACCTGATTCCCATGCAAGCGTACACACCCGAAGCGGGTAATTACCTGGTGTGGATGTTCTCCGGCGAATTGCCGCACGACGCCTGGGCCAGCCTGTCGCGCGTGCTGGGCGGCTTTGCCATCGGCGCCGGCCTGGCCTTGCCGCTGGGCTTGCTGATGGGCACCAACAAGACCATCTATAAACTGTTCGACCCGCTGGTGCAGGTGCTGCGCCCGATTCCGCCGATCGCCTACATTCCGCTGGCAATTTTGTGGTTCGGCCTGGGCAACCCGCCCGCCTTCTTCCTGATCAGCATCGGTTCCTTCTTCCCCGTGCTGATGAATACCATCGCTGGCGTGCGCCAGGTCGACGGCATTTACATCCGCGCCGCGCGCAACCTGGGCGCCAGCCAGATGACCATGTTCCGCCGCGTCATCCTGCCGGCCGCCACGCCGTATATTTTGGCCGGCGCGCGCATTGGCATGGGCACGGCCTTCATCGTCGTGATCGTGGCAGAAATGATCGCCGTCAACAGCGGCCTCGGTTTCCGCATCCTGGAAGCGCGCGAGTACTTCTGGTCTGACAAGATTATCGCCGGCATGTTCACCATCGGCCTGTTCGGCCTGGCCATCGATATCGCCATGAATGCCCTGAATAATCATTTGCTGCAGTGGCACCGCGGCCTGGAACACTGAGAGGAACGGCCATGACCACGATCAATATCAATGCAGTCAATAAAATCTTCACCACGGGCGGCGCGGACGTCATCGCCCTGAAGGATATCAACCTGGAAATCGCCAGCGGCGAGTTCATCTGCCTGCTGGGGCCATCCGGCTGCGGCAAGTCGACCCTGTTGAACGCCATCGCCGGGTTCTCGCAGCCGACGTCGGGCCAGATCCTGGCCGGCGGCAAGCTGATCACCGAACCCGGCCCCGACCGCGGCATGGTGTTCCAGGAATACGCGCTGTTCCCATGGATGAGCATCGAGAGCAATATCGCCTTCGGCCTGGAAATCGCCGGCAAGACGCCGGCGGAGATCAAGGAGCGGGTCGACATGCTGCTGAGCATGCTGGGCTTGACGGAATTCCGTGCCCGCTACCCGAAAGACTTGTCGGGCGGCATGCGCCAGCGCGTGGCCATCGCCCGCGTGCTGGCCCTCGATTCGCCGATCATGCTGATGGACGAGCCATTCGGCGCGCTGGATGCCTTGACGCGGCGCAACCTGCAAGATGAATTGCTGAAAATCTGGAAAGTCTTCGGCACCACCATCGTCTTCGTCACGCACTCGATCGAGGAATCGATCTACCTGGCCGACCGCACCATCGTCATGACCTACCGTCCCGGCACCATCAAGCGCGACGTGGCCATCGACCTGCCCCGCCCGCGCGACCCGAGCGACCCGGAGTTCAACCGTCTGAAACGCATGCTGGGCGAGATGGTGATGGAAGAGCAGCAAAGGCACCATAATGCAGAAACGATGGCGAGTACGGCAGATTAGTCGTCGTGCGACCATACCCCAAAGCAAGTGCCGGGGTCGGACCTTAAGGTCTGACCCCAGTCTTCGACTTGCGGGTTTCAGCTTTACAATACCGCCGTATTTAACCCGACACACGGAGCACCATGGCATTCGGCAAATGGCCCCTGAGACCCGCGCTCGGCCCCCTGCTAGCCATGGGCTCGCTGGTCCTGCTGACATGGGCTTCGTATGCCTGGGTCCAGCAGCGCCAGCTCGATGAATTGCACCGCACTCTCGATTCGCGCGCGGAGCTGTATGCGGCGTCCATAGGCGGCGCCCTCAACAAGTATGAATTCCTGCCCCTGGCCGTGGCTCAGAGCGATGCTGTGGCGCAACTGCTGGAACAGCCCAGCGCCGACAAAGTCACGCAGATTAACGCCTACCTGGTCGACATGAACCGCCGCGCGGGCGCCTTTGCCGTCTACGTGCTCGACGACAAGGGCACGACCCTGGCATCGAGCAACTGGCAAGACCGCAGCTCGTATGTGGGCGTCAACTACGGTTTCCGGCCCTACTTCAAGGATGCGTTCGCAGGCGGCATCGGCCGCTTTTACGGCATCGGCTTCTCCACCTTCGAGGCCGGCTATTTCATTTCGCAGCCCGTGCAGCGCAACGGGCGCATCATCGGCATCGTCGCCGCCAAGGTCAACCTGGACTGGATCGAGCAATCGTGGCGCACGCCCGGCGCGGGCGAGCAGATCTGGGTCAAGGATGCGAATGGCGTGATCATCCTGGCCACCACTCAAGCCTTCAAATTCAAGACCCTGGCCCCGCTGTCGCCGGCCGCGAAGAACGATATCAGCGCGCAGCGCCAGTTCCTGCAAGAAAATCTGCCCATCCTGCCGCACCAGGTGCAGCGCCAGTTCACCGATGGCGCCAGCGTGATGACCCTGGAGCGCCCGCAGGCTGGCGACACGCCGGCCCTGTCCGGCAGCGCCGACAAGGTGAACTACCTGGCCGTGAACCGCGCGCTGGGCCCGCTGCAATGGCAAATCACCGTGCTGGCCGAGCTCGACCAGGTCGATGAGGCGGCGCGCAACGCGGCCATCGCCGCCGCGCTGGGCTGGGCCTTGCTGCTGCTGGCCCTGATGTATGCGCGCCAGCGCCGGCGCCGCATCGCCGACAAGCTCAATGCGCAACAGACCCTGGCGCGCGCCTATGAACAGCTGGAAATCAAGGTCGAGCAGCGCACGGCCGATCTGGTGCATGCGAATGGCCGCCTGCAGGCGGAAGTAGCCGAACGCGAGCGGGCCGAACAGACCCTGCGCTATGCCCAGGCGGAACTGGTGCAAAGCGGCAAGCTGGCGGCCATCGGCCAGATGGCGGCCGGCGTCACGCACGAGCTGAACCAGCCGCTGGCCGCCCTGCAAACCTTTTCCGACAATGCCAAAGTCTTTTTGGCACGCGGTCGCATCGACGATGCGCTGGACAATCTGTCGACCATTTCCGACCTCGTCAAGCGGCTCGGCTATGTCACCTCGCAACTGAAAGGCTTTGCGCGGCGCAGCGACGATGCGCGCAAGCCCGTCAGCGTGCGCCAGGCGTTTGCGCAAACCATGCTGCAAATTCGCACGCGCAAGCATTCGCAGCGCTTGAGCCTGCATGAAAGCTGGCCTGACGGCGACATCATCGTGCTGTGCAACGCCATCGGCCTGGAACAGGTGTTTACCAACCTGATCACCAACGCCATGGATGCCGTGCCGGAAAGCGAGCCCGTGCAGATCTGGTTCCAGGTGCGCCGCGAAGGCGAGCTCGCCGTGCTGCATATCACCGATAATGGCCCCGGCATCCCGCTGGCCTCGCTCGACAAGATCTTCGACCCCTTCTATACCACCAAGGAACACGGGCTGGGCTTGGGATTGTCGATCAGTGCAGGCATACTGCGCGCGGCCGGCAGCGCACTGGCCGTGCGCAACCGCAGCGCGCAGGAAGGGGGCGGCGCGCAATTTACCATCACCCTGAGCTGCGACCCGGGGGAAAAGAATACAGAGACAGAGGGAACACCAAATGCACGAGAATAATTTTGAAGGCATGCAAGTGCTGCTGGTGGAAGACGATGCCGTCGTGCGCAAGGGCGCCCGGCAATCGCTGGAACTGGCGGGCTTGCAAGTGACGGCCGTGGCCACGGCCGAAGAAGCGCTGCCCTATCTGGTGCCGGAATTTGCCGGCATTTTATTGAGCGATATCAAGCTGCCTGGCATGGATGGCTTGAAACTGCTCGATATCGCCGTGGCGCAGGATGCCAGCCTGCCCGTCATCCTCGTCACGGGACATGGCGACGTATCGATGGCCGTGGGCGCCATGCGCCGTGGCGCCTACGACTTCATCGAAAAGCCGTTTTCCGCCGACTTGCTGGTGGAAGTGTGCCGCCGCGCACTCGACAAGCGCCATTTGGTACTGGAAAACATGAACTTGCGCCGCCAACTCGCGCAGCGGGTCGGCATCGAGGCGCGCATCGTGGGCCGCAGCGCGGCCATGGCCAAGGTGCGCCAGCTGGTGCTGAACCTGGCGCCGAAGTCGGCCGACATCATCATCCTGGGCGAAACGGGTACCGGCAAGGAACTGATCGCACGCTGCCTGCACGACTTCAGCGAGCGGCGCGACCACCCTTTCGTGGCCATCAACTGCGGCGCCCTGCCCGAATCGATCTTTGAATCGGAATTGTTCGGCCACGAGGAAGGAGCATTTACGGGCGCGCAGCGCCAGCGCATCGGCAAGATCGAATACGCCAACGGCGGCACCCTGTTCTTGGACGAAATCGAAAGCATGCCGCTGGCCCTGCAAGTGAAACTGCTGCGCGTGCTGCAGGAACGGCAGGTGGAACGGCTCGGTTCCAACAAGCTCATTTCCGTCAATTTCCGCGTGATTGCCGCCGCCAAGGAAGACTTGAATGTGCTGGCGGAACAGGGCAAGTTCCGCCCCGACCTGTATTACCGCCTGAACGTGGCCAGCCTGACCCTGCCGGCGCTGCGCAACCGGCGCGAGGATATCCCCCTGCTGTTCGAATTCTTCGTGCTGCAGGCGGCGCTGCGCTATGGCCAGCCGGCCGCCCTCGTGAGCGGCGAACTGATCGCGTCCCTGATGGCGCAGCGCTGGGCTGGCAATGTGCGCGAGCTGCACAATGTAGCCGACCGCTTCGTGCTGGGCTTGCTCGACGACACCCTGAGCCCGGCCGGCTGCCGCGAAGCCTCCCTGGCCGAGCAGGTGGACACCTTCGAGATTTCCATCATTGAGGAAGCCTTGCGCCGCCACAATGGCAACGTCATCGACGCGGCCGCCGCGCTGAACATCCCGAAGAAAACCCTGTACGACAAGCTCAAGCGCTTCGATATCTCGACGGAACAATTCCGTTGATCTGAAGCAAATGGCCGACACAGCCATGAGGCGGCGTCCTACCCGTGCCGGCGGACTCCTGTGTGAGAATGCAAGCTCTTACTCATTTCTGCACAGGACACTGCCATGAAAACCGCCGCTCTCTTGCTGGCCGCCACCCTGATGACCGTGGGCGGCGCCTGGGTGCAAGCCCAGTCGACGACAAATGTCAACCAGACGGGCAACCACACCAACAATCCGAATGATCCGGGTCAGAAATCGGACCAGTCCGACAAGCTCGACAACAAAGGCAAGCTGGTGCACGACGCCAAGCCCGGCAAAACGCGCACGGACAAGCGCACGCGGCGCGGCAAGCCCGTCGCCACGCCGGACACCCCGGCCGCCAGCGGACCGGCCATCTCGCCGCCAGCGACACCGGTAGCACCGGCCCGCTAAGTCCCACTTCCAGCGCTGCGCCACGTTGCTTCCAGGCACGCTATCATCTCGCCTTTGCAAAATAGCCAGGAAAACAATGAAAGCAGCATGGCAAACGATGGTAGCGGCAGGCGTACTGGCCACCGCGAGTGTACAGGCGGCGCCCACGGTGGGCGAGTGCATGGAACTGACGACGGGCATCAAGTTCAGCAAGAACAATGGCGACGCGCAAGTCAATGTCGAGGATAGCTTCGAGGGCAAGAAACTCAAGGGCACGCAGCTGATCCTCGACGGCGGCGTGCTGCTGGCCACGTCCTACCAGGACATTCGCGACGGCCAGGTATTCCTGACAGGCGCGGTCCATTACAACGAAGACGGCAGCGTGCGCAGCAAGAACGTCTACACGCCACAGTCCGCCATCCCCGCCAAGATGCGCCCCGGCCAGGAAGTGCGCGTGCAGTTCACGGACACGCGAACGAGCACCCACTACCCGCTGGCCGGCCTGTCCGACAAGATCACCACCTCCACGCGCACCGACAAACGCGATTTCTCCATCACCTTCCTGGGCTGGGAACGCCTGGAACTGGGCGGGCGCCGCTTCCCCGACGCCTGCAAGTTCGAACTGCGTGACGTCGGTGGAAAAAGCAAAGGCGGCGAATACGTGTGGTACGCGCAAGGCTACGGCGTGATCATGACGGACAAGCTGGACAAGGATGGCGATGTGCAGCCGGCGTACCGTATCGCATTGACGAAAATCATCAGCGCGCCGTAATTTTTGACAACTTTTACGTTAGAATCGGGGACACATACTTCTCTTATCAGGAAATCATGTCGCCGATCGAACGCAAATGGTGGTTTGCCATGCCAGTCATGTTTCTCGCCATGGGCACCACGCTGTGGCTGCTCGATTGCGCGCAAGTACCACGCACGTTTTCTTTGGCCTGGATCACTATTTTCAGCCTGTGCTGCGTGCCGCTGCAGCGTAGCCTTTCTTTTCTACTCTGGATATTGCTGCTATGGCTGGCGCCTGGCCTGGCAGTCAAAAAACTGGCCCAACCATAGGGCCGTCCCCCGCCGCAGCTAGAGATCATGGCGATCAAACAGCCATACGCCATCCCTTTTCACAAATACAAAAGTATCGCGATGAACGCCGGTGTCGGGCGGCATGCCCCGAAAATCCCCGGTCAAGAAAATAGTCTGGGGATCGTGCACCACCCAATTCCATATTTTTTTCGATATGTAATAATTTAGGTGATCTATTTTCGGAGGAAATCGCATCTGCTTGATCCCGTTACTGGAAGCAAGCGCGGAAAATGATGATGGGGTTGCTCGAACTTGGCTATAAACCTGGAAAAAGTCCATCACAGGATTAATAGCATCTTTCACCACAGCCAAATCTTCGGCAGTCTTGATTGCAGAAAGATCCACCCTGTTTTTTATCTTCCGATTAGGTGGCTCTTTCATAAAGCTAAAATCCAATGCTCTGACATTGACAGTTTTTTCCTCAGCAGCTACTACTCTCTCTGTAGCCTGCCCTGGTGGCAGCATTATTCCAAACCCCAAAAAAATAACAAGAAAATAGAAGTTCCGCATCTTAATTACCGCAAAATATTTCTGAAATTTATTTTCAACATAAAAATAAGGCTAGGTTGTTCCACATCCTCTTTTGCCATACACCAGCCGCTAGCGATCTTACAGCAGAAGACAGCAAGAATATACTCCCCCCCCTATTGAAATGTATCTATTTTTTCCCGCTTTTTTTGGAGCTTTTCATCTACACATTTTTGCCGATATTTCCACTGTGATATTCCACACACTATTCCAACAGAGACAGCATCCATGACAGGCACAGCACCACACTTTTCTGATCAATGAGTCAACGGCTATGATTCAAACAGCAGGACAGGCGAATGGCAGCCGCAATACCGTCAGAACTAATGCCTCTGCGCCAGCGCATTCCCCCGCACCTGGAACGCCACCTGCGCCACCGTTTTGCCAAGGTCGTCGACAAGAGCCAGTGCGTGCTTGCCCGGCACGGGGCGCCAGCTGATGCTGTCAAGAGCCGCGCCCATATCCTTGCCGTCGAGTACCCAGCGCAAGGCATGGCTGCCCTGGGCCTGGAAGAAGACGCGCTGCAGGGCTGGCGGGATGTCGGGATCGATGGCGAGGATGCTGTCCTCGGCCGGATACACGATGGCGGCTGGCTTCACTGTGTCGCCTAGCACAGCGATGACGGGGCTTTCCGTTCCAGCGATGAACCATTCGCGGCGCGGCGCTTCCAGCGCGGGCTGGTACGCCACCATCTGCTGCAGCACGCCGGGCGGCGCTTTCGGCGCGTGGCTGGGCACGTTCTTGTGCAGATAATCCATCACGTCGCGCCACACGGGCGCGGCGCCCGTCACGCCCGAGACGTCCCACATGGGCTTGCCGTCGAAATTGCCTACCCACACGCCCACCGTGTAGCGCGCCGAGTAACCCATGCACCAGTTGTCGCGCATGTCCTTGCTGGTGCCCGTCTTGACGGCGCTCCAGAAATTCGTTCCCAGCTCGTTGCGCAAGCCAAAGGTCATGCTGCGCGCGGCGCGGTCTGCCAGGATATCGCCGACGATGAAGGCGGCGCCCGCTTCCATCACGCGGCGCCTGTCCTTGCCCGCCTGCCCCGGCTGCAAGCTGGCCGTGCTGTACAGCCCGCCATTGGCCAGCGCGCGGTAGGCGTTGGCCAGTTCCAGCAGGGTCACTTCCGACGAGCCCAGCGCCAGCGAAGGGCCGTAATATTCGGCCGCTTCCGTCAGGCTGGACAGGCCCACTTCCTTCAGACGGTTATAAAAGCCGTCCTGTCCCGTCAGCAACACCGTGCGCACGGCGGGAATGTTGAGGGAACTGGCCAGGCTGGTGCGGGCGCTGACGTAACCCTTGAAATTGCGGTCGTAGTTTTGTGGCGCATACATGCCCGACGCCGTGGCGACGTCGAGCGGCGAGTCGTCCATGACGGAGGCGGCCGTCATCAGCCGGCGCTCGATGGCCAGTTCATATAAAAATGGTTTCAGAGTGGAACCGGCCTGGCGCAAGGCCGCCACGCCATCGACGTGGCTGCCGCCCGCGTTGCCGACATAAGCAAGGACTTCTCCGCTGCGGTTGTCGAGCACAATGATGGCGCCATCGTTGACATTGCGCTCGCGCAAGGACGCCAGCTGCTGGCGCAGATTTTCCTGCGCAAAACGCTGCAAGGGGCCGTCGAGCGTGCTGGCCACCTGCGCGCCCGGTTGTTTCAGCAGTTGCTGCGCCACTTGCGGCGCCGGAGCCAGCTCCGCGACCAGCGCGTTGCGCTGCAAGGCCGTCTGCACGCGCTGGCCGATCAACTGGCAGCTGCTGTCCATGCGCCACTCCTTCGCCAGCGCGCAGGCGCGGCGCGTGACGGTGGCCGGCGGCGCGTTCGGCGAGCGCACCAGGCTGGCCAGGATGATGGCATCCGTCTGGTTCAGGCCGGACGGCGCCTTGCCGAACAGGCTGTACGAGGCGGAGGCGATGCCTTGCAGCTCGCCGCGGAACGACACCAGGTTCAAATAGGCTTCGAAAATCTGCGCCTTGCTCCAGCTGTCCTCGATGGCTTGGGCGGCGCGCATCTGGTCCCATTTCTGGCGCAGGCTGCGTCCACCCGAGGACGCCTGCAAGTCCGCGTCCAGCTGGCCCGCCAGCTGCATGGTGATGGTCGAGGCGCCCCGGGCTTTCTTGGAAAACAGATTGTCCCAGGCGGCCGTGGCCAGCGCGGATACATCCACGCCGCCATGGCGCATGAAGCGCTGGTCTTCCGCCAGCAGCACGGCCTGCTGCACGGCGGGGGAGATGTCGGCCAGCGGCACCCACGGCAAACGCCGCACTTTCATGTCCACGCGCAACGATTGCAGCGGTGCGCCGCTGCGGTCCAGCAATTGCGCTTCCGAACTGCGGTAGGCGGCCTGCACCTGGGCCGGCGTCAATATCGCTTCAGCGAAGACTGGGCCGGCCAGCAGGCCGCCCATCAGTAAAACAAACCCTTTCACTGCCCCACCTTCACATTCGCGTTCGGCGACTCGCCAAACATCTCGGGCGAATACATGGCTTCGATGCGCGTGGCCGGCAGGCTGAAATCCCCGGCATTGTTCAGGCGCACCGTGTATTCCACACTCCAGCTACCCTTCGGCACGAAGGCATAGTAGGCGCGGAAGGCGTCGAAGGCCCGCTCCTCGAAGGTGGGCCAGACCCAGCCCGTAGATTTTTCGCCCGCCGTCAGCAGCTGCGAATCGCGGCCCAGGCCATTGCCCAGCACCGTGGCGCTGGCGGGAATCGGGTCGTCGACCACCACCCAGCTCATGTCCGCCTGCGCGGACAAGTCCAGGCGCACGCGGTAGACATCGCCACGCGACCACTGGCCTGTCGTTTTCTGTTCCACGGGCGTAATGGTTTTCTTGATCGTGTAACCGCTGGACAGAGGCGCCTTGAGCGGGATGGCCGCCAGGCTTTGCACGGTGGCCCAAGGTTGACCGGTGCCACTGTGCGCCAAGCCCAGGGTATCCGTGCCCTTCGGCCACGCTTGCAACACGGGGCCCACTTTCGCCGCGCCATTCCACACGAGCGCTTGCGTATCGCCGCCCAGCTTGACGGCGCTGGCGCCCGTCACGGGGGTGGACTCGAACTTGGCCGAGAACTTATTGATGGCCAGGGTGCCCCAGGCGTTGGCCACCGTGGTATCCCAGCGGCCCTTCTTCTGGCGGCCCATGCTGCCGCGCACCAGGCGGCCGATGTCATCCTTCCACGCCGGATTGTCCATCACGGCCAGCAGCAGCCGGTTGGCATTGACGTCGCCGGACACCATCAGCCACCACCAGTTATCCTTGCGCTCGGTGGAAAAGCCCATGGTCGTGCCCTGGAAGTTCAGGCGCGAACGCAGAATCTGCTGCGCCTCCGCCAGCAGCGCATCGCGGCGCGCCAGGCTTGGCGTGCGTTGCAGCAACAAGCTCCAGTCGATGACGGCGGAAGTGGGCCACAGGTTCGGGCTGATGCTGATGCTCTCCAGCGCATCGGGCGGCACCTTGTTCGAACGCGACAGCGCTTCCAGCGCGGCCAGCTTGCGCACGGCCAGGTCGCTCGTGTCCAGCGCGGAACGGCGCACGATCTTGCCCTGCACGAAGGCCGTCAAGGCTGCTTCCATGCGGTTTTTCGTCTGCTCGGGAATCGCATAGCCCGCTTCCCGGGTGGCCGACAACACATACGCCGTCAGGCTGTCGCTGCCTTGCTCCATGATGGGGAAATATTTCAGCATGCCGTCGCTGTCCAGGTAGGCGGGCAAGCTGGCGGCCAGCTTGTTCCAAGCCTCCTGGTCTTGCAGGGCGATGGCTTTCGACGTGTTTTGCTCGAAGCAGGTGTAGGGGTAGGCGGCCATGTACTCGCGCACGCCGGGCAGCTCGCCGCCGAGTTTGGCTGCAAAGCTGGTCTGGACGCCGCCCCGGCCCGGCAAGGCGCCGGCCGGCATTTGCACGGCCATATTGATGGGCTTGTCGATCTGCTGCAAGGTGGCTTGATATGTGCGCACGGGCGTGGCCTGGCCTACCTTTTGCGTGATCTTGAGCTTATCGCTATGGCTGCCCGCCTTCGCGCTGATATCCCACACGATGCTTGCCGCACCCAGCGGTACCTGGTAATCCCAGCCCGCTTCGCGCGCTTCGCCCGCCGCCAAGGTCAAGCTTTGGCGCGGCAAGGCCTTGCCGGCTGCGCTGGCATTGAGGTCCACGCTCAAGGAGGCGGCCGAGGTGTTACGCACGGTGAATCCTGCGCGCAACTGGTCGCCTTCGCGCACCAGGGTTGGCAAGCCCGACATCAGGATCAAGTCTTGCGAGCTGCGGATATCCGTGCTGCCCGTGCCAAACAATTCCTTACCGGCGCTGGCGATGGCGACGATGCGAAATGCCGTCAGCGAATCGTTCAGCGGCACTTGCACGGTCGCTTCGCCCTTGGCGTCGAGCTTGACGCTGCCCTTCCAGAACAGCAGGGTGTCGAACAGTTCGCGGCTGGCGCCCTTGCCGCCACCACCGCCGGCCGGGAATGCCTTGCGGCCAAAGTGGCGCTTGCCGATCACCTGCATCTGCGCCGTCGCCGTTTCCACCTGCAGGCTGCGCTGCGCCATCATGGTATCTAACAGCTTCCAGCTATCGTTGGGCATCAGTTCCAACAGCCCCGTATCGACGGCCGCCAGCGCCACTTCGGCGCCAGCCGGCAAGGGCTTGCCATCGGCGCGGCGCACGCGCACGGACACCTCCGCCTTGTCGCGCGTCTTGTACACCTCCTTGTCGGACACCACCATGACGTTCAGCTCATGCGCCTGCCACCCCACGTTCAGGGGCGCGATGCCCATCTTGTAAGCCGGCTTGCCCAGGTCGACCAGGGCCGTCGGCTGCACGCCATCGACCCTGCCCCGCACGACAAACACGGACACATACACATTCGGCGCATAGTTCGGTTTGACCGGGATATTGACCACTGGTTCCCGGCCATTGAGCTGGCGCACATAGGTGTCGAGGATGCCTTCGCGCTCGACCGTGATCAGCGCCGTACCCGAGCGGAACGGCATGCGCACCTGCAAGCTCGCTTCCTGGCCCGGTTCATAGCGTTTCTTTTCAGGCAAGACGTCGATACGGTCATTGTCGCTGGCGTTGAACCACCACTCGCCGCTGCCGGCCACCCAGGTTTCGCGGTTGGCGACAGCCGCATTGCCCGCACTATCTTGCGTGCGGGCGCGCAGAATCAAGTTGCCGCTGGCGGGCGCCTTCACGTCGCAGACCAGCAAGCCTTTGTTGTCCGTCTTGCCAGTGCAGGCCGGACCCAGCTTGACGACTTCGCTGCTGTTTTCATACGCATAGAAGCCACCGATCAAACGCCGGCGATGCGAATAGCTATTGCGCTGGAAGAAGTCGACGGCGACCGGGGCATGCGCCACGGGCTTGCCATTGGTGCCCAGCACGGCGACCGTAAACTTGAAGGCTTCCTTGCTCAAGGCCCAGGCGTCAGGCTTGATGCCGATCACGACATTCGATGGCCACAGCGGCACGCGCGTGGCCACCGATGCCGTCTCGCCATTCGCATCCTGGAAAGCCATTTCCGCCACCAGGTCGCGCGGCGTGGACAGCTGCGGCAGCTGGTCGATGACGATGCGCGCGCCGCCCGCCTTGTCCAAGGTCAAGCTTTGCGTGCGCGCTGCCGTCGCGCCGGGGCCGGCGCGTCCGCCATGGCCTTCGTCCTGCCACTCGCCTTCATCGTCGTCGTAACCAGTGCCCTGCTTGACGAGGCCTTCCTTCACGTCGCCATTGCTGAAGCTATAGTCAGGATAGTCGGCAAAGCTCACGCTCTTGTCCTGCAGCACCGTGCGCAGCTTGACGGGCGCGTTGGTGGCGGCGCCGCCGGCCAGATACGTGATTTGCGCATCCAGGGCCAGCTGTTTCGCCTGCACGGCGGGCGCTTTCGGGCCCTGCAGCACGGCTTTCATGCTCGGCACGCGGAACGCTTCGACGCGGAAACTGCCGGACGGACGGCCCGCCATCGTCACGCTGTATTCGCCCTGCTTGGCGTCGGCGGGAATGAGCCAGTCGCTTTCCGCCGTGCCGCTGGCGGACCAGCGCAGGGGCAGCTGGTAGTTCTGGTCGCTGCCCTGGTGCGTGATGACGATGGAGGTGGCGCTGCCGGGGCCGTTGTTCTTGTCGACCAGGCGCATGCCCTCACCCGTGTGCTGGCGAATGAAATGCTTCATGTGCACAGTTTCGCCGGCGCGCAGCAAGGTGCGGTCGAATACCGTGGCCAGCAGGGTGTTGTCGGCGCGCGTGTCGTCCGTGGGCAAGTTGAAGCGCCAGGCTTCGATGCCGCCCACCCAGTCCGACAGGGTGAACGTCATGTCGCCGCCGCTGCGCGCACTAATATAGTAACGGCCATTGTTCTTGCAGCTGGAATTGGCCAGCTCGCCGGGGATGTGCGCCACGCCATCGGCGCCCGTGGCGCCTTGCCACAGCAGCTTGCCGGCGCAGTCGCGCACGGCCACTTGCGCTTTCGCAACAGGCGCGCCCTTGTCCAGCGACGTCACCCACACGAGCGACGATTGCGCGCCATGCTTGAAGTGGGCCGCCAGGTTGGTCACCAGCGCGGCGGTGCGAATATACGCCGTGGTCGGTTTGCCCAGCAGCACTTTGCCGAGGATGGGGCTGGCCAGCTCGACCACATAGAAGCCCGGTTTCAGCAAAGGAATGCCGATCACTTCAAAAGTTTTCTTGCCATCCGGACGGGGCATGCTGATGGGCCGCGTGCCAGCCGCGCCGGCCAGCACGGATTTGCTCATATTGTCCGCATATTGCGCGTACGGCTGCCAGTATTCGCCCCCGTTGCCATTGCCGGCCAGGCGCTGCATCCACTCGATGATAAACTTGTCATCATTGTCGGGCACGCGCAAGGTGGCGCCCGTGGCGGCAGCGGATGGCTGGGCCACTTCCTTGCCGGACAGCACAGGCTCGATATTGCGCACCGTCACGGGCAGCAAGCCGTCGCCCTTGGCTTCGATGATGCCGAACGGCGCCGGGAACTTCAGCAGCGGCGGCTGTTCGCCCGTGCGCACCGTCATGGGGAAGCGCGCGCGGTTGAGCAAGGCGCGGCCCGCGTCATCCGTCAGCTTCGGCGGCAGATTCAGCACGAAACTGGCTTGCACGGGGAAGGGGCCGTTGAACGTGGCGCCATACAGAAATTCCGCCTTTTCTTCCTCTTTTGAAATCGTCGGCGCATACGTCTTGCCGTCGCCCTTCAGGCTCATGGCGCGCACCTGCGCCGCACTCACAGGCGCGGAAAACTGCACGCGCATGGGCAGGAACGGGATGCACTGTTCCTTCGGATTGCTGCGCTCACAGCTGAACTTGGCCGTGAAATCGGGGCGCGTCTTGAACTGCAGCGTTTGCGCCTTGTCCGTGGCGATGCCGCTGGTGCTGGCGATGCCCTCGCCCCACACCAGCGACACCTTGGCGTTGGCGGGGAAGCTGCGCTTGCATTGCAGCACGGTGACAGGCAGCGGCGGCGCGCCCTTGCTGGCGACGGGCATGCCCACTTTCCACAGCGTGCCCCGCTTCTTGAAATACACGCTCAGGTAGCGGTCGAGAAAGCTCTTGCGCAAGGTCAATACCTGCTCCAGCTCCTTACCCACAAGCTGCCGCACGGGAATTTTTTCATTGATGCCGTCGGCGCGGCAATACGCGTTGGCGGCCACGCTGGCTGCGTTCGGCGCGGCGTCGAGGCCCAGCACGAATATCTGGTTTTCATCGATATACGGCTGGCCGTCATATGGCACGGCCTCGACGATGGCCGGCCCGCCCGTGGAGAAGCGGTAGGACGCCGTTGCTTGCAAGGGTTTGCCTGCCTGGTCCTTCAGCCCCGCTTTCAAGGTAAAGCTGCAGGCCACGCCGGCCGGCAAGTCGCGCTCGAAATCGTAGTTCCAGTTGCGCTCGTCAGCCCAGCGCCCCGCGCCCGCCACGACGCCAGGCTCGGCCTTGCCGCAATCGATGGCGAACGGCGCGGGCAAGCCCATGTCGCCGAACGGCACCATCGGCGTGGCGAACTGGGCCCGCACCTGGCGCACGGCCTTGACCGTGCCGCTCGGTGAAAACAGGGACACGCCGCTATCGGCCAAGGCCGGCATAGCCATGCCCAGCGACAGCAGCACAGTCAGCAGGCCCAGCGGGGCCAGTTTGCCAGACAGCGGGGAAGAAACAGCACGGGGGTGGTCAGGCACGGGTGACTCCTTGATGAAAAGTGGCGGAGCTGGCTGCGGCGCACGATAGTTGCCCGGGAGAAGCCCGGCAAGGCAACAGAACGCGGCAGGAATACAACATTAATGTAATAGTAGTTATCAAGCTCATCATTGTTGCTAATATACAGTGGCATGCCAGTAATAAGTCGTACGATTGCCTGCCGTTGCGGCGCCAGGAAGTGGCCGTGATTGCAAAAATTCAAGGAAGCGAATTAGTTTTTTTCAACACCGCAGTATTTGTCGTGAATCTGCAACACCATTGATATACAACAATGCTTTGTGCGCTAACGCACCGACCTCTCGAACCTGGAATCGTATTCTTAGTCCAACAGCAGTGCATTTATCGCAAGAAAGCGCACCTGGAATGGTTGTCTATCTCTAGCAATAGCATGTCTGGCAGTTGTCGCATTGATGCAGTAGAGAAAATCTCTTATCAACGTTGGGAGTTACTTGTGAATAATCTAAAAAAAATCGCCGTCGCCGCCGCAGTACTGTGCTCCGCCCTCGGCGCACAGGCCCAGGAAATCAATCCCTCCTGGTATATTCAACCTAGCATCAATGCTATGAAGCCAGACTCGGATTTTTCCACCGATAAAACCGGCTATGGCGCTGGCTTGCGTTTTGGTAAGCCAGTTTCGCCGGACTGGGATATCCAGCTGGGCACCACCTACGCCCGCTCCAAGGATGGTGGCCGCCGCTACCAGCAAAACACGCTGGGCGTAGATGGCCTGTACATGTTTAACCGCGGCCCGTCGTTCAGCCCCTTCGTGCTGGTTGGCGCAGGCATGCAGCGCGACAAGGATACGGGTCCCCTGGGCGAACGCAGCAAGAGCTCGCCGTATGTCAACCTCGGCCTGGGGTTCCAAAGCAAACTCAGCGATCAATGGTCGACCCAGGTCGACGTGCGCAATGTGCATGGCTTCCTGCGCGGCAATACGTTTGATCAAAGCAAGTCCAGCAACTGGTATGTCAATGTGGGCCTGAACTACGCATTCGACAAACCACCGACACCGGCAGCGCCGCCGCCACCGCCGCCGCCAGTGCGTGAAGAAGTCGTCGTGGTCGTGCCGCCACCTCCGCCACCACCGCCAGCACGCTTTGAAAAAGTGACGATGGCGGCTACGGAACTGTTCGCGTTCGATAGCGCCAAGCTGGGCCCGACACAGACCAAGCTCGACGAAATCGCCCGCGTGCTGAACGCAGCGCCGGACGTCAACAACGTCGTCGTCAGTGGTTATGCCGACCGTATCGGTACGGCCAAGTACAACCTGAAACTGTCGCAGCAGCGCGCTGATGCAGTCAAGGAATACCTGGTCGCCCACGGTGTCGCCGCCAACCGCCTGTCGGCCGAAGGCAAGGGTTCCACCAGTCCTGTCGTCACCTGCGATAACAAGAAGCGTGCCGACCTGATCAAGTGCCTGGAACCAAACCGCCGCGTTGAAGTGGAACAGATCACCATCGAACGCCGCGTGCAATAAGCCAAACAGTGGTACGCCACTTGTGAATAAAAAAAGGGGCTCGCGCCCCTTTTTTGCATTGAAAGCCACCATGAATTTTTCTACCCGCTATCCCAAACTGGCCGGCCTGGCACCGTTCGGCAAGCAGATGCGCAGTGTCATCGTCTGTTCCGTCACCGAATGGCTGGAACACCGCGCCTCGAGCAAGGGCGCCGCCCTCGCCTATTACACCCTGTTTTCCATCGCCCCCATCCTCGTGCTGGTGATCGCCATCGCCGGCTTTTTCTATGGCCCGGCCGCCGCGCGCGGCGAACTGATGGGTCAATTGCAGGGTTTGCTGGGCACGCAAGGCGCCGAAGCCATCCAGCTGGTGCTGGCCGGCGCGAAGAACCATGATCAGGGGCGCATCGCCACCCTCCTCGCCAGCGCCCTGTTGCTGTTTGGCGCCACCAGCGTATTTGCCGAACTGAAAGCCAGTCTCGATGAGATCTGGCAAGTGCCGCCGCTGAAGGAAGCGGGTGCCTGGGACATGCTGCGCACGCGCTTGCTGTCCTTCGGCCTGGTGCTGGTGCTGGCCTTCCTGCTGATGGTGTCGCTGGTGGTCAATGCCGCCATGGCCATCCTCGCCAACTTCTGGGAAGGCGTGTGGAAGGACACGGCCGTGCTGTTTACCATCCTGTCGAACCTGATCGGCTTTGCCGTCATCGCCAGCCTGTTTGCCGTCATCTATAAAATGCTGCCGCGCGTGCGCCTGTCCTGGCACGACGTGCTGATCGGCGCCATCGGTACGGCCTTCATGTTTTCACTGGGAAAATATGCAATTGGCGTGTATATCGGCAATAGCGGCGTGGCCAGCAGCTATGGCGCGGCCGGTTCGCTGGTGGCCCTGCTGCTGTGGGTGTATTACTCGGCGCAAATCTTCTTCCTGGGGGCCGAATTCACGCGCCAGTTCGCGCTGCAACTGGGCAGCATGAAGAATATGCCGAAGAACGATGATGGCGATGTGCAAATAAAGATACTCAAACGCCACCAATCCTGAACCGGCTGCAAGATGGCAAAATGGCGCCCGCGGGCGCCGTTTGCGTTGCCGCAAGCTATTCGCCCAGCAGCTCGGCCACCGCTTCCATGCCTTGCACGCGCTCAGCCACCACTTTCACGATGACGATGATGGGCACGCCCAGCAGCAAGCCCCAGACGCCCCACAACCAGCCCCAGAACAGCAGGCTGACGAACACGGCCGTAGGATTCATGCGGGCAATGCGGCCCGTCATCCAGGTGGTGACAAAGGTGCCGACCAGGGTGGCGATGGCCATCGACGTGCCCGTCACCAGCACGACCATTTCCAGCGATTCGAACTGCAAAAAGGCGACCAGCCCCGTGGCGATGGTGATCAGCAAGGGACCGAAATACGGCATGATATGCAGCAAGCCGGCTACGATGGCCCAGGCACCCGCGTTTTCCAGGCCGATCACGCTCAGGGCGATCCACATCAGCAGCGCCAGCAAGCCATTCGTGACAAGCAGCATGAACATATAGTTCTGGATCGAGGTATTGATGTCTTCCAGGATGTGCACGGTGACCTTCTTGCGGCTCAACGAGGGGCCCGTCAGCTTGACGAGCTTGCGCTTGAAGGTATTGCCCGACAGCAGCAGGAAAAACACCAGGAAGATGACCATGGCGGCCTGGCTGAGGAAACCCACCAGGCCCAGCGAGCCGGCCCAGACCCAGTCCATGATCTTGAAATTCGGCGCATCCGGCGCGGCGGCGGCGCGGCGGATGTTGCGGCGCGCCTCGGCGCCAGCGGCCACTTGCTCGATGGCACTGGCCACGGCCTGCATCTTCTGGAAGGTGCTGTTCTTGCCACCCGTATTCTCGGCGATCAGGCGCGACAGTTTATGGGTGGCGGCCGGCAACTCTTCAACGATGGCTTCGAATTCGCCCTGCACGCGCTCGATCACGACGACGGAGCCGAACAGGATCAGGGCCGTCACCACGCTGGTGCCGATGGCGCGCGGCAGGCGCAACTTTTCCAGCCAGGCGACGACGGGATTGAGGGTATAGGCAATGAAAATGCCAAAAAGGACGGGAATGAGGAATTTCTGCGCCCATTGCAGCGCAAAGATGAAGCTGACGGTGGCGATAATGCCCAGCGCCAAGCCGCGCGCATTGACATGCAGCGGCAAACGCAAGGATGCGTCCGGGTGCTCCACTGGCGCACCCGGAGGTGGCCCGGCAGGCTCGGTGGAGACAGCCGCCACCGGCTCGGGCGGGATATCTGTAGGCTGGATATGCATGCGATTCCCGCGACGGTCGGTGGAGGGCCGCAGGGCCAGCCGTGGGGCTGGCCGCTGCGGCAGGTCAGGCCATTACTTGACGCGGATGTCGTTTTTCACCGACTTCACGCCCTTGACGCCACGGGTAATTTCGCCCGCTTTGGCGGCATCGGCTGGCTGGGCAACGAAGCCGCTCAGCTGAACCACGCCCTTGAAGGTTTCAACGTTGATTTCCGTCGATTTCAGGGTCGGCTCATTGAAGATGCTGGCTTTCACTTTGGTGGTGATGGCCGCGTCGTCGATGTACTCGCCCGTGCCTTCCTTGGTTGGGGTCGAAGCGCAACCTGCGACGGCGAACAGGGAAGCGACGAAAAGGCCAGTAGCGATAGATTTAGTGAATTTCATGGTTTTTTCCTTAGGAGTGGTCAATCAATGTGCTCACAATGAGCTTCTTATACCAGTGTGGTGACTGCGCGCCGGATGGAGCTCAGTAACCGAACTGGGTTTTTGCAGCCTTGATACAGTCATCCTTGGCTGCGCCGGCTAATGCATCGCATTTTTCTGTCGCGACCTTGTACTCGGCTTTTCTTTTTGCTTCACGCGCATCGCTGCGTGCTTCGATGACTTTCTTGTCGGCCTTGGCGTCGGCCAGTGCCGCCACCTTGGTGGACTTGGCCAGCTTGACGCAAACATCCTTGTCGTTGCCCGTCAACGCATCGCAGCGCGCCAGGTCGACGTCGTAGTTGGCATCGGCAATCTTGATGCGCGCCTTGGTGTAGGCACGCAGGGTATTCGTGTATTGCGCCTGAGCAACTGCTTCATCGTAGGTGCGCACGGCCTTCGCTTCGGCGACGCAGACATCCTTCGGGTTGCCCGTAATTTTTTCGCACTCGGCATGCGCCAGCTTGTAATTCAGGCCCGCCTGTTCATTAGCCGCCTTGTAAGCTGCTTTCGCTTCCGGCGTGGCGGCAACTGCCTGACCGCCCCAGGCGGCGCATGCCAGGCTGACGACGATGGCGGTGAAAAGCTTATTCTTGTTCATATTGTATTTCTCCCTGGTGGTGACAAGCATGTCTGCTTGGCATGACTACCGTTTTACGTGGATAGTCGCCGCTCTTCTGTACGCTGCCGTACACAAGTAATTTATTTTGAAAGTGGAAGGCCGATTGGGAGAAATAACAACGTTTTGCTGTCTCGCCCCAGCCAACAATACCATTTTCGACCGCAAATAAGTACGTGCGGCAGCGTACAGACCGGGGTCAGGGGCATGACTAAGATGGCACTACACCCTCACCTCGTCAGGAGAATAAAATGAAAACCAACGCCACCTTGGCTGCACTGATGCTCGCCGCCACCGCCGTACTGAGCGGTTGCGCCACAGGCCCTTCCCAGTCACAACAGTATTACCCGGCCAACCAGCCTGAATCGGCCATGTACGGCACCGTCGACTCCATCCAGATCGTCCAGGGTGGCGGACAAACCAGCGGCGCCGGCGCCGTGGTCGGCGGTATCGCCGGCGCCCTGCTGGGCAACACCATCGGCTCGGGCGGCGGACGCACGGCCGCCACCGTGGCGGGCGCCGTTGCCGGCGGCGTCGTGGGCAACCAGGTGGAAGGCCGCAAACAGCAGGCGCAGGCCTACCAGATCAGCGTGCGCCTCGACAACGGCGAGTACCGCACCGTGGTGCAGGACAACGCGAATGATTTGCGCCCGGGCAACCGCGTGCGCGTCGTTGACGGCCGCGTCTACCGCTATTAATTTTCGGCGGAGCTTGCCAGCAGGCATCCGCCATCCCGCATGCATCGTACGATAACAAGGAGTTGCCATGGGCACCATCATTCTGATTATCTTGATCCTGGCCCTGGTCGGCGTCCTGCCTACCTGGCCGCATAGCCGCAACTGGGGTTACGGCCCCAGCGGCGTCGCCGGCCTGGTCGTCGTGATACTGATCCTGCTATTACTGACAGGCAGGTTGTAAAAAAAGGCGCCGCGGCGCCTTTTTTATTTCAAAGAGGAAATATCATGACTCTCCAGAACACACTCCTGGCCACCCTGTTCGCCTGCAGCCTGGCGCCACTGGCACTGGCCCAGACGGCCACGCCGCAGCCGGGCGACCCGCAACGCTGGTACCAGGAAGACAGCACGGCGCAAGCCCAGCTGCGCACCCTGCGCAAGGAAATCGCCGCCGCCCTGGCCGAGGCCAAAAAAGCCTGCCGGTCGGAACCGTCCGCCGCGCGCGCCACCTGCATGAAGGACGCGCAAGACACTTACCGGCTAGACATGGCAAACGCGGAAAAACTGCGCAAAGCGGCCCATCCGCAGTGATGCGGTGATGCGCCGCACTCATACTCTTTACTCTTGCAACGCCTGACAAAACCGTCGCGAGCGGAAGGGAGAGGCGGCCAAGAAGCGCAACCGTACTTGTAGTACGGTGAGCATCGCAGGCCGCCTGTACCGACGCGCAGCAGGTTTTGACAGGCGTCACTAAGCGGCGTCGCGTTCGTAGGGCGGTAGCTCGTGCACCACGAGCGGCGTGTCTTCCGTGACAAAGGCCAGCCAGCCGGCCGCCTTGATCGCGCGCAAGCCATCCTGGTAGCCCTGTTCCCAGCGCCACTCGATGGAGCCCCTGGAAAAATTGATGTCCTTGGCCGCCATGTGCCAGTCGCGTCCCGCATACGGCAGGCGCACGATGTGCATGGTGCTGTCGCAACCGAGCGCTACCAACTCGTCCGTCTGCTGGCGGTTGTGCTGTGTGTCGGGCAGACCGGCATACAGTTCGCGCAATTTGCGCTGCAAGGTATGCGTATTGACATAATCGGCGATATGCCGCTTCGAGCGCGACGCGAATGTCACGTCTTTTTGCCGCGTCTGCACTTCATCGAGGGTGGTAGGTTCCGGCCCTTCCGAGCTCCACAAGTCCACCATGAAGACCAGGGTATCGACGTGGGGCGTATCGTCGAGCACGGTTTCCAGCGGCGTGTTCGAGTACAGGCCGCCATCCCAATATAAATCGCCATCGACGCGTACGCCGGCAAAGCCGGGCGGCAAGGCGCCGCTGGCGCGGATATGCTCCGCCGTCAGGGGCTGCTGCTGGCTGTCGAAACTGGTGAGGCTGCCGCATTTGACGCGCAGGGCGTTGACCGTCAGGCGCATGCCGCCAGGCTGGTTCAGGTAATCGAAATCGACCAGCTCCTCGAGGGTGCTGACCAGCTCGCTGGTGTCATAAAAACTGGCCTCTTCCGGCTTGACGGCGATTCCGGCGGGAAACAGGCTGAAGGCGCGCGGCTTGAAGAAGCCGGGTACGCCGCGCAGCAGCGTATCGAGCGTGGCCAGCCAGATGTTCGAGCGGCGCTGCTGGTCCGATACCAGGTTCATGTCGATGCTGTCGCGGTGCGCCACGCGCTGCCAGAATTGTTTCAGACGCACGAGCCTGTCTTCGTGCTTGTTGCCCGCCAGAATGGCGGCATTGATGGCGCCGATCGAGGTGCCCACTACCCAGTCGGGCGCCAGGCCATGTTCGTGCAGCGCGTGGTAGACGCCGGCCTGATAGGCGCCCAGTGCGCCACCGCCTTGCAGCACCAGCACGATGCGCAGGCCCGAAGGATTTAACTGATTGATCGGTGTCGTCGAATTCGTCATCAAGATGGCCCCTCTGTCCGCCGCGCGGAATGCGGCGGGTATCATTGTAAGGGATTGTGTCCGCGCTTGCGCCGGCACGTGCCGCACGCAGGGTACGGGCAAAAAAAGGCTCTGTCCTCAGTAAGTAGGGGAAATGCCGGAATCTTCCCTTGGCTGTGCTGTCTGACTCTGCATACTCACCACAGAGGGAGCAGATCATGCAGCCAGCCGAATGGATCAGCT
>NZ_JBNYXT010000026.1:0-75462 GCF_051380795.1 Janthinobacterium leeuwenhoeki | reverse complement strand
GCAATTGCCGGAATTCGATTTCCTAAAACAAAGCTTCAATTTGACCGCCGTGCTGGGCGAGACGGGCGCGGGTACTGCCCTGACGAACGTGGCGCTAGGCATCGCTTACGCGCATCACGTTGGCAAGCCCGTGCTGGTGGCCGGCACCAGCGACCTGCTTGCCCCCGTGGCGCTGGTGGTGGCGCCGCCGGCCGTCGTGCGGCCGATCCGGCCCGACAAGCCGTGGTTCCGCGCGCGCAGCGGCAACCACGCTTACTTGCCGTGGTGGGGCTTGCGCCACGATGCGCCCGAGTATTACCAGGGGTTTTCGCAATAAAGTGCTTTAGTTATCCAGGGAGAAAAACATGCGTGGCGTGATTCGCTTGAACGACCCCACCAGCCATGGTGGCAAGGTGGTGGGCGCGGCACCGAACAGCACGGTGCTGGGCGTGGCCGTGGCGCGCAAGGGCGACCCTTGCGTGTGTCCGATAAAAGGTCATGTGCGTTGCGTGATCGCCGAGGGCGATTCGCAGGTACTGATCGATGGCGTGCCTGTGGCCTTTGACGGGCACAAGACCAGCTGCGGCGCCAGCCTGATGTCCACCGTGGGCAACAGCGGGCGCGGTTAACACAGGCTGGCATCGATAGCCGCGCCCAGCTTGTCGACGATTTCATCGATGTGGCTGGCGTTGATGATGTAGGGCGGCGCCAGCAGGATGTGGTCGCCGTGCTGGCCGTCGATGGTGCCGCCCATGGGGTAGCACATCAATCCGTTTTGCATGGCGTGCGCCTTGATGCGCGCGTGCAGGCGGCGGGCTGGGTCGAACGGCTGCTTGCTGGCGCGGTTCTGCACCAGTTCCAGGCCCAGGAACAGGCCGCGGCCACGGATGTCGCCCACGTGCGGATGGCTGTCGAAACGCGCATGCAGCTGCTCCTGCATCAAGTCGCCCATGGCGCGCACGTTGGCCAGCAAATCGCGTTCCTCGATTTGCCGCTGCACGGCCAGGGCGGCGGCGCAGGCGGTGGCGTGGCCGATATAGGTGTGGCCGTGCTGGAAGAAGCCCGTGCCGGCGCGGAGGGTGTCGCGGATGTCTTTGGATACCATCACGGCGCCGATAGGCTGGTAGCCGGCGCCCAGGCCCTTGGCGATGCAGATCAGGTCGGCGGTAATGGCTTCCTGCTCGCAGGCGAACAGGCTGCCCGTGCGGCCCATGCCGCACATGACTTCGTCGAGGATCAGGAGGATGCCGTGGCGCTGGCAAATGTCGCGCATGCGCTGGAAGTAGCCGGGGACGGCGGGCAGGGCGCCAGCCGTGGCGCCGACGACGGGTTCGGCGATGAAGGCCATGACCTTGTCCGCGCCCAGTGCGGCGATATTGTCTTCCAGTTCCTGGCCAAGGCGCGCCACGTAGTCAGCATCCGTTTCATGGGCTGGCTGGTCGCGCCAGGCGTAGCAGGGCGACACATGCGTCACGCCTATCAGCAACGGCTCGAACTGCTGGCGGCGCCAGGCGTTGCCGCCCGTGGCCAGCGCGCCCAGGGTGTTGCCGTGGTAGCTCTGGCGGCGCGCGATGACGTGGCGGCGCTGCGGCTGGCCCCGTTCCACGAAATACTGGCGCGCCAGCTTGAGCGCGCTTTCCACCGCTTCCGAGCCGCCCGAGACGAAATACACGCTGTCGATGCCGGCAGGCGCCCGGGCGACGAGGAAATCGGCCAACTGCTCCATCGGTTCGCTGGTAAAGAAGGAGCTGTGCGCGTACGCCATGCTGGCAATCTGCTGCTGCACGGCGGCGATCACGGCCGCATCCGAATGGCCCAGGCACGAGACGGCCGCGCCGCCGCAGGCATCCAGGTAGCGTTTACCGTTTGCATCGATCAGGTAAGGGCCATCGCCGCCCGTGGCGACAGGGTAATTGGCGGTCAGGCTGCGGTGGAAGACATGGCTCATGGACATCGCTTTCTTGTCGGCAAGGGGGATGGCCGAGTATAGGATGCGCCGCGCCGCAATGCAACGATTGATGTATTTATTTTTATTTTACATCACTCGATGTTTTTGCGTACGCGCCCAGCGCCCGTAATTGCTTTTCCGCCGCGCCGATGGCTTGCACGGCATCCGGCCCCGCGCGCGCCACCAGCAATTCCACCAGGCTTTCCACGGCGGCCACGCCGGCCACGATGGAGGGGAAGAACGAGGGGCTGTCGACGGTGATGACGATGCTGGCGTCGGCCTGCAGGGCCAGCGGCGACATGGCGCTGTCGCTGATGGCGAGCACCTGGCAACCAGCCTGGCGCGCCGCCTGCGCCACCAGCAGCGCTTCGCTGGAATACGGCGCGAAGCTGACGACGACGACGGCTTCGCCCGCCTGCAGGGCGCGCAAGTCCATTTCCAGGGTGCCGCCCTGGCCGCTCAGCAGCTGCACGCTGGGGCGCAGCAGGCGGTACAGGTAGTGCAAGGTGTAGGCGATGGGGTGGGCGGCGCGAAAGCCCGCCACATGCACGCGGGGCGCCGCCTGCAGCAGGCTGGCGGCCGCGTCCAGGGCGCCGTGGTTGGCGCTTTCCGTGGTGGCCAGGTTACGCTGCTGCACCGTGAACACTTCGGTGACCAGGTCTCCGTCCTTGCCGGCCAGCGCGCCCGCCTTCGCCGCGTAGCCGGCCGGTCCGGCGCGCAGGCGCTCGACGAAGATGGCTTTGAGTTCCGGCCAGCCGGCAAAGCCCAGCTGTTGCGCCAGGCGCACCAGGGCGGCCGATTGCACTTGCGCGCGCGTGGCGATGCTGCGCATCGAGGATACGGCCACCTCGTCCGGGTGGTCGGCCAGGTAGCGTGCGCCGGCCTGGAATTGCGGGCTCAGTTCCGCATGGCGCGCCTTGATCAGGTCCATCAGTGCCGCATAGGAGTCGTGGGGTGTCGCTGCCTGCATCGCCGTGCCTCAGTTGATAGGTTGCGGCGATGGTACAGGATTCGTCAGCGTGCCGGTAGCTGCTAGCCTTGCGCCAGGGCGGCCGTGCGCGGACGCAGGCGGGAAAGCAGGTGCGGCCCGGCCGGTTGGCGGCGCGGTCCCGTCGTCAGCACGCGCAAGGCGGTGGGTAGCGGCACGTCGTGGCAGTGCAAAAACAGGGCGGCGGCGCCCGTGCCAGCCATTTCCTGCAAGGCCAGCGCATGCTCGACCAGTGCCGCCGTGCGCATGTCGAGCCGCACCGGGATGTCGGGTTGAAATAACTGCGCATCGACCTGCTGTGCATCACGCATGCTGTCCCCGCCGGGTTCGCTAGTCAGGCTGCCAGCATAAAAGCGCGCCGGCGGCGCCACTTTGCGCCAGATCACTCCACTGTCGGATAGATTTCACAAGGCAATAAAAAGGGCGGCACGCAGGCCGCCCTCGTGCGCAGTGATGCGCTGCTTACGCTTCGGCGACGCGCTTGGCGATGTGCGCCAGCGCTTCTTCCACCTGGTCGATCAGGATCAGGCACAGATCGCCTTCACCGAGGCGCGCGAGGGCCTTGTCGATGGCGACGAATTCGCCGTTGATTTCATCGATATGGCTGGTGCGCTTGGCGCCGTTCAAGCCCTGGCGCAGCAAGGCCACCACTTCGCCGTCGGCGCGGCCGCGCTGGCACTGGTCCTGGTACAGCAGCACGTCGTCGAAGGCGGCGCCGAGGATTTCCGTCTGCTGGCGGATGTCATCGTCGCGGCGGTCGCCGGCGCCGCTGATGACGACAAGGCGGCGCTTGGCCGGCATGCTTTCCACGGCCTGCACCAGCGCCAGGATGGCGTCCGGATTGTGGCCGTAGTCGGCGATCAGGGTGGCGCCCTTGTAGTCAAACACATTGAAACGGCCCGGCGCATTGTCGGCTTCATTGGCAAAGGTTTTCAGGCCCAGCGCGATGGTTTTCCAGTCCAGGCCCACGGCCCAGGCGGCGGCCAGGGAAGCCATGACGTTGTCGACCTGGAAGCCGATGGCGCCGTTGCGCGTGATCGGCACTTGCGACAGGGCGATCTCGTGGCGTTCCTTGCCCTGCGCCGCGACCAGCATACCGTCTTCCACATACACGACGCGGTTGCCTTGCGCGCGGTGCGTGGCCATCACGGGATGCGTCTTGTCGGCGGCGAAGAAGGTCACCGTGCCGCTGCAATTCTTGGCCATGCGGGCCACGGCCGGATCGGTGGCGTTCAACACGGCCACGCCGCTGTCGGCCACGTTCTGCACGATCACTCTTTTCAGTACCGCGAGGTCTTCCACGGTGGTGATGTAGTTCAGGCCCAGGTGGTCGCCCGCGCCGATATTCGTCACCACGGCGACCTGGCAGCGGTCGAAGGCCAGGCCTTCGCGCAGCATGCCGCCGCGCGCCGTTTCGAACACGGCCGCGTCCACGTCCGGGTGCAGCAGCACGTTGCGCGCGCTGCGCGGGCCGCTGCAGTCGCCGCTGTCGATCTGGCGTCCTTCGATGTACACGCCATCGGTATTGGTCATGCCCGTGCGCAGGCCGGAAGCCGTCAGCAGGTGGGCGATCAGGCGCACGGTGGTGGTCTTGCCGTTGGTGCCGGTGACGGCAACGACTGGGATGCGGCCATCGTCGCCCTCGGCGAACATGGCGGCAATGATGGCTTCACCCACGGGGCGCGGCTTGCCGAACGACGGCGCCAGGTGCATGCGCAAGCCCGGTGCTGCGTTGACTTCCACGATACCGGCGTTCTGCTCTTCCAGCGGTTTCAGAATGCTTTCGGAGACGATGTCCACGCCGCAGATGTCCAGGCCCACCATGTGCGCGGCCGCGACGGCGCGCGCCGCCACTTCCGGGTGCACGTCGACGGTGACGTCGGTGGCCGAGCCGCCCGTCGACAGGTTGGCGTTATTGCGCAAAATCACGCGCTGGCCCACGGGCGGCACGGATTCGGCCACATAACCCTGCTTGGCCAGGCTGGCCAGGGCGATGTCGTCGAAGCGGATTTTCGTCAGCGAGGTAGCGTGGCCGCTGCCGCGGCGCGGGTCCAGGTTGACCTGGTCGACCAGTTCGCGCACCGTGTGCTGGCCATCGCCCACCACTTGCGGCGGGTCGCGGCGGGCCGCTGCCACCATCTTGTTGCCGATGACGAGCAAACGGAAATCGTGGCCCGGCAGATAGCGCTCGACGAGAATGTCGTCGCGGAATTCCTGCGCCGCGAGGAAGCCGGCCGTCAGCTGTTCGCGCGTGGTGACATTGACGGTCACGCCCTTGCCCTGGTTGCCATCCTTGGGCTTGACGACGACGGGCAGGCCGATCTCGCAGGCGGCGGCCCAGGCGTCGTCGGCATCGACGGCGACACGGCCGTGCGGCACCGGCACGCCGGCCGAATCGAGCAGTTTTTTCGTCAGTTCCTTGTCTTGCGCGATGGCTTCGGCAATCGCGCTGGTACCGTCCATTTCGGCAGCCTGGATCTTGCGCTGGCGGCTGCCCCAGCCGAACGTCACCAGGCTGCCTTCGGTCAGGCGGCGGAACGGGATGTTGCGCGCCACGGCGGCGTTGACGATGGCGCCCGTCGATGGGCCCAGGCGCACGTCTTCATCGAGTTCCTGCAACTGGTGCAGGGCGCCGGCCAGGTCGAACGGCGCATCGTCGAGCGCGGCCTGGCACAGCTGCTGCGCCAGGGTCAAAGCCAGGCGGCCCACGGCTTCTTCCGAGTATTCGACGACGACCTGGAAGATACCCGTTTCCAGGGTCGGCGTGGTGCGGCTGAAGGTGACGGGGCAGCCGGCTTGCGCCTGCAGGCCCAGCGCCGCCAGTTCCAGCACCTGCGCCATCGGCGCCGCGTTGTAGTTGCCCAGCGGTTGCAGCGGGCTCAGTTGCGGAAAGCGCGCGCGCAGGCGGGCTTCGAAGCCGGGCAGCTGGGCGATGTCGAGTTCCTGCGTGGTGCAGGAAACAATGGCTTCCACGGCGGTGTCGTGGCTCCAGAGGTTAGGGCCCCGCAAGGCCCGTACGCGAGATACTTCCATAATTAAACCGTAATCCTGTTGTGTTCTTGTGGGCCCGGCCGTCCTGGCCGGGCTTGAGTGCTGCTTTGCCTGTACCTTGGTTGCCGATTAGTTGCCGATGCAGCCCGGGGCCGCATCGAACGTGCGTAAACCTGCGCAGATAAGGTCGACGGGCAGGTTCAGGGCCCAGGCGGCGGCCGCCACGGCCAGTACGCTGTCAACATTGCCGGCCGTGGCCGGTTTCAGCAAGTCCAGGCACAGCAAGACCGTTTCGATGCCGCCTTCGGCCAGCACGATGTGGTTGCCGCGCACGAACACGGCACGCTGGCCGGCGGCCAGTTGCGCCGCGATGGCGGCCAGGCTGCCATCCTGCGCATACAGGGTCACGCTGCCGTCGCACAGTTCGGCCAGTTCCAGCACGTGTGGGTTGGCGGCGTTCAGCACGGCCACGCCCGTCGGCACCACCACGTCGACCTGGCTGCGCACTGCCTTGTACAGGCCAGCATCGTCCAGCACGTCGAAATCCTTGACGCTGTCGAGGCTGCCCATGTCGGTGACGATGCCGATCTGGCATTTGTCGTAGGCCAGGCCTTCGGCCAGGATCATGCGCGGATTGCTCTCGAACAGGGCTGTCTGCACGGTGCGGTTGAGCAGCAGGCGCTGGCCCGCATCCCAGTTCACGCAATCGCTGCTGACGACACGGCGCTGGTCCAGGTACATGCCTTCGCTGCATACGGCGCCTGTGTGCAGGCCCGACAGGTTGAGCAGTTTGCACAGCATGCGCACGATCAGGCTGGCGCCGCGCGTGCCCGTCACGCCGATCAGCGGAATGCGGCCCGTTTCCCCGGGCGCGAACAGGTGATCGACGATGGCCGCGCCCACAGGGCGGGGCTGGCCCACGCCCGGCTTGATGTGCGCCAGCAAGCCAGGGCTGGCATTGACTTCGATGATGGCGCCGCGCTGCTCTTCCAGCGGACGCGTGATGTCGGTGGTGACCAGGTCGATGCCGGCGATATCCAGGCCCACGACTCTGGCGGCCAGCAGGGCTGCATGCACGACGGACGGGTGCACGTCGTCCGTGACGTCGATGGCCACGTTGCCGTTCGGCTGGATCAGCACTTTCTGGCCCGCCTGCGGCACGGACAGGGCGGTCATGCCCTGGCGCTGCAGTTCCAGCACGATTTCGCCCGATTCATGCGGCTTGACGGTGCCCAGCGGGAAGTCTTCGCCTTCGCCGCGGCGCGGATCGGTATTGATCTGCGTGTTCACCAGTTCCAGCACGGTGGAGACGCCGTCGCCATCGACCCACAGGGATTCGCCCTTGGCGGCCGCGATCAGTTTGTTGCCGACCACGAGAAGGCGGTGTTCGTCGCCCGTGATGAAGCTTTCCACTAGCACGGCCGAGCTGTCGCCCTTGCGCGCGGCCAGTTCGTAGGCCGCTTTCACGTCCGCTTCCGTCATCAGGTTGAGCGACACGCCGCGGCCATGGTTGCCATCATACGGTTTCACGACGACGGGCACGCCGATGTCTTGCGCTTCTTCCCAGGCCGCTTCGGCGCTGCGCACCAGGCTGCCTTCAGGGACGCGTACGCCGCACGATTTGAGCAGGAATTTGGTCAGGTCCTTGTCGCTGGCGATGCCTTCGGCAATCGCGCTGGTGCGGTCCGTTTCGGCCGTCCAGATGCGGCGCTGCGCGGCGCCGTGGCCCAGTTGCACCAGGTTGCCGTCATTCAGGCGCAGGGAAGGGATGCCGCGCTCGGTGGCCGCATCGACGATGCTGGCCGTGCTCGGGCCCAGGCAGCGCGAATCTACCATGTCGCGCAGGGGCGCCAGGGCCGCTTCCAGGTCATAGGCTTCATCGTTGATGGCGGCCATCAGCAGTTCGCGCGCGGCGGCCAGGGCGGCGCGGCCCACGTGCTCTTCGCGCGTGCGGAAGGCCATCTTGTAGACGCCGCGCTGGCTGGTCGAGCGCGTCTGGCCGAAGCCCGTGCGCATGCCTGCCAGGTTTTGCAGTTCCAGCACCACGTGTTCGAGGATGTGGGCCGACCAGGTGCCTTCGCGCAGGCGCTCGAAAAAGCCGCCCCGTTCGCCCACGCCGCAGCGGTGCTCGATCATGCCGGGCAGCCACGCCACCAGGCGCTCGTACAGGCCGGGCAGGGTATTGGATGGATAGTCTTCCAGCTCGCCGATGTCGACCCAGGCTTCAATCACCGGGCGATATGTCCAGATGTTGGGGCCGCGCAAGTGGGTGACGCGGGCAAATTCGATGTTCTTCTTCTTGATCATGTAAGTGGTTTCTTGATAACAGGCCAGGCGTCTGGGCGCCAGATACTTTATGTTGGCTCTACAGAGTCTTTTCAGGCTCGTGCTTGGTTCTCTATCCCGGGTATGCGCAGTGTGCCACTTTTAGCAGCCCCTTGTCGCGTTTGCTTCCCTTATTCTGCTGGTGTTGTCATTCTAATTGTTACTAATTGTTGCTATGCTTGTTATAAAGATACCGACTCTGGTCCAAGCTGGCGCATTTGCGCAACAGCGGGCTGTTGTATACTTGTCCGTGTACGATGGCCGCGCATTTTTTTGCGCCGTTTTACCATCATTCCTTACCGGCAGGCATCCATTCGATACAATACAGGAAATTGCCACTGGTGCATCTACCTCGCCATCGCGCAGTACACAAACATTGATCGGGCGTCTGCCCCATCCCCCCAAATCCCGCCCTGAAGGGCTTGGCCTCGAGCCGGAGTATGCTTTACGATGACAACTGAACTGAGTGTTCCTGCAACAACTATTCCCCTCACTTCGCTGCCGGAACACTGGCTGGCGGAAGTGGAGAGCAAGCTTTCTCCAGGGGAGAACGTTTTAAGTAGCGTTGAGGTTGACCTCGATGCGCGATTACGTTTCACAAAAGGCATAATTGTTGTCACCGAGAAGCGTTTACTGGCCCGTTCCCCGGGCGATACTGCCTGGAAAAGCTGGTCTTTCCGCCCTGGATTGCGCCTGACGCACCACGACCACGCCGGTGTCGGCCACCTGGAACTGTTCGACGACCACGGCCGCCTGGCCTCGTGGCGCTTCACCTTGGGCCAGAATCTGCACGCCATCCGCGTGCTGGAGCAGTTCGTCGAGCGCCTCGACAGCCACCTGACGGGCCAGCCCGTGCTGCAAGCAGAGCAGGAAGTGTGTCCGAGTTGCAAGGCGCCCTTGGAACCCGAGCAGGAAGAATGCCCGATCTGCGCCAAGGTGCTGTACACGCCGCCATCCACCTGGACCCTGTTCCGCCTGTGGCGCTTCGCCCATCCCTACCGTGGCCAGCTGGCCCTGGGCTTCATGCTGATGCTGCTGAGTACGGCCGCGCACATGATTCCGCCCTACCTGACGGCGCCGCTGATGGATAATGTGCTGATTCCGTATCAAAACGGCAAGCACATCGACCCATGGCTGGTGGTGTACTACATGAGCGGCTTGCTCGGCTCGGCCTTGCTGGCCTGGCTGCTGGGCTGGGGCAAGACCTATGTGCTGGCCCTGGTGTCAGAACGCATGGGCGCCGATTTGCGCTCGGCCACGTATGAACACTTGATGAAACTGTCGCTGGAATTCTTTGGCGGCAAGCGCACGGGCGACCTGATGGCGCGCATCGGCAGCGGCAGCGACCGCATCTGCGTCTTCCTGTCGCTGCATTTGCTCGATTTTGCCTCCGACGTACTGATGATCATCATGACGGGCGTGATTTTGTGGTCGATGAACCCCTGGCTGGCCATCATGACCCTGGCGCCGCTGCCTTTCATCGCCTGGATGATCCACCTGGTGCGCGACCGTTTGCGCACGGGTTTTGAAAAGATCGACCGCGTGTGGAGTGAAGTGACCAACGTGCTGGCCGATACGATCCCGGGCATCCGCGTGGTGAAGGCGTTTGCGCAGGAAAAACGCGAAGCGGCCCGCTTCCGCGACGCCAACGCGCACAACCTGGCCGTCAACGACAAGCTCAATAAAGTCTGGTCGCTGTTCTCGCCGACCGTCTCCTTCCTGACGGAGATGGGCTTATTGGTCATCTGGTGCTTCGGCATCTGGCAGTTGTCGCGCGGCGAAATCACCGTCGGCGTGCTGACCGCCTTCATCGCCTACAGCACGCGTTTCTATGGCCGCCTCGATTCCATGAGCCGCATCGTCTCCGTGACGCAGAAATCGGCTTCCGCCGCCAAGCGCATCTTCGACATCCTCGACCACGTGTCGAGCGTGCCGGAACCGGCGCAACCCGTCAAACTGGAGAAGATCGAAGGCCGGATCGACCTGCGCGAAGTCGGTTTCCGCTACGGCAACCGGGCCGTCAACCGCGGCATCACGCTGAACATCAAGGCCGGCGAGATGATCGGCCTGGTGGGCCACAGCGGCTCGGGCAAGAGCACCCTGGTCAACCTGATCTGCCGTTTCTATGACGTGTCGGAAGGCGCGATTTTGCTCGACGGCGTCGACATCCGCTCGTTCGCCGTGTCCGACTACCGCCGCAATATCGGCCTGGTGCTGCAGGAACCGTTCCTGTTCTTCGGCACCATCGCGGAAAATATCGCCTACGGCAAGCCGCATGCGACGCGCCAGGAGATCATCGCCGCCGCGCGCGCCGCGCATGCCCACGAATTCATCCTGCGCCTGCCGCAAGGCTACGATTCGATGGTGGGCGAGCGTGGCCAGGGCTTGTCGGGCGGCGAACGCCAGCGCATCTCGATTGCCCGCGCCCTGCTGATCGACCCGCGCATCCTGATCATGGATGAAGCGACATCGTCGGTCGACTCGGAAACGGAAAAAGAAATCCAGAAGGCGCTGGACAACCTGGTACAAGGCCGCACGACGATCGCCATCGCGCACAGGCTGTCGACCTTGCACCGTGCCGACCGCCTGGTGGTGCTGGACCGCGGCCAGGTCGTCGAAGTGGGCAGTCACGATGAACTGATGGCGAAAGAGGGCGCCTATTTCCGCCTCTACGAAGCACAGGCGCGCAACAACGAACTCGCCCTGGATGACAAGGAATAAGCATGGCCAGTACAACTTTTACATTAAGCTGCGACACCTTCGGCAAGCTGGTGATGACGGACACGGACGGCCAGGTCTTTGAAGGCGTGGCGCCCGTGCGCGCCTTCCCCATCCAGTCGCCTGATGAAGGCATTTCGCTGGTGCTGGGCAATGGCAAGGAAGTGGCGTGGATCGACCGCCTCGACGACTTGCCCGAGCCGGCGCGCAGCCTGCTGCAGGAAGAGCTGGAAGGGCGCGAATTCATGCCCGAAATCGCGCGCGTGAAAAGCGTTTCCAGCTTTGCCACGCCATGCACCTGGCATGTGGACACGGACCGGGGCGAGACGCAATTCGTGCTGAAGGGCGAGGAAGACATCCGCCGCATCGGCGCCACTTCGCTGCTGATCGCCGACAACCACGGCATTCATTTCCTGATTCGCGATATGTTCAATATCGACAAGACGACGCGGAAAATTTTGGATCGCTTCCTGTAAGGAACACCCTGGAATGCGGTGCGGTGCGACCGCTCATGCCGTTCAGCTTGCGCTGAGCGGCATTTTTTTTTGACCTTGCGCTTTCCTTGTGAGTCGCCTCATTTGAGCTATACTTACGTCTTAAAGGAGGTGGTTATGGAACGGCACACTGATGCTCCCGTCCCGGCTCAGCAAGCGAGGACGCTGTACGAAGGCATGGCGCTGTACGGCTTTGATACTGATGCGCGCATTGCGCTGATACGGCGGGGCATTCCAGCCTCGACGATCAGCCGCCTGTCCGCGCGCATGGGCATGAGCAAGGAATTCCTGTTGTCCAGCCTGGGGCTGTCGCGTGCCACCATCAGCCGCAAGGAGAAAGACGCCAGTTTGCTGTCGAAGGATGAATCGGAACGCGTGCTGGGGATTGAAACCCTGATTGGCATGGTGCAGGTGATGGTCGAACAATCGGGCGATCCCGCCGGTTTTGACGCGGCGCGCTGGGTCTCCAATTGGCTGAGCAAACCGCTGCCTGCGCTGGCGGGCGCCACGCCGGCCAGCTATATGGATACCTTCGAGGGGCAAAAGCTGGTGGCGGAACTACTGTCCATGACGCAGAGCGGGGCTTATGCATGAATGTGCTCTGGCGTATTGCCGTCGAGACGCCAGCCTATGCCGCCAGTGACCTGAGCGGCACCGGCGCCAGGATCACGGGTGGTCGCTGGAACAGCAAGGGCGCGCCCGTCGTGTATTGCTCGACAAGTATCGCCCTGGCTACCCTGGAAACTGTGCATTGCCTGCGGGGCGGCGGCCTGCCGTTCAACCGTTACCTGGTGCGTATCGCCATTCCCGATGTCGTGTGGAATGCGCGCCAGGTACTCGATCCATTTCCCGGCGGCTGGGACGCCATACCTGCCGGCCTGGCGGGCAAGCGGGCTGGCGATGGCTGGATGGCTGCGGGAAAATCCGCCTTGCTGTTGGTGCCTTCCGTGATCGTGCCCGACGAATACAATGTCTTGCTCAATCCCCGGCATGCCGATGCCGCAGCGATCACCGCCGGCACCATCCGGCGATGGAGCTACGATCCCCGGTTTTTCCCCTGACGCTCGCTTACTGAAACGCCACTTCCGCAAAGCTGCGCAATTTGCGGCTATGCAGCCGGTCCACGCCCTGGCGGCGCAGCAGTTCCACGGCGCGGATGCCGATGCGCAGATGCTGGTCGACACGTTCGCGGTAAAAGTGGTTGGCCATGCCGGGCAGCTTGATTTCGCCGTGCAGCGGCTTGTCGCTGACGCACAGCAGGGTGCCGTACGGGACGCGGAAGCGGAAGCCGTTGGCGGCGATCGTCGCGCTTTCCATGTCCAGCGCGATGGCGCGGCTCTGGCTGAAGCGGCGCTCCGGCGTGCGCTGCGGCAGCAATTCCCAGTTGCGGTTGTCCGTGCTGGCCACGGTCCCCGTGCGCATGATGTGTTTCAAGTCATGCCCCGTCAGCTGGGTGATTTCCGCCACGGCCGTTTGCAGCGCCTGCTGGATTTCCGCCAGCGGCGGGATCGGCACCCACAGCGGCAAGTCTTCGTCGAGCACATGGTCTTCGCGCACATACGCATGCGCCAGCACGTAGTCACCCAGGCTTTGCGTGGTGCGCAAGCCCGCGCAATGGCCGAGCATCAGCCAGGCGTGCGGGCGCAGCACGGCGATGTGGTCGGTGATGGTCTTGGCATTGGCCGGTCCCACGCCGATATTGACCATGGTGATGCCGCTGCCATCGGCGCGCAGCAGGTGGTAGGCGGGCATCTGCGGCAGGCGCGGCGGCGCGGCGCCCAGCGCATCCTCGCTTTCGACGGTCTGTCCCACGCGGCGCGTGACCACGTTGCCCGGTTCCACAAAGGCGATGTAGCCGTCGTCGTCCGAGGGCGCTTGCACGTCGGGTGCGCGCTCCATCATGGCGTGGCCCAGGCGGATGAATTCGTCGATGTAGAACTGGTAATTGGTAAACAGGACGAAGTTCTGGAAATGCTGCGGCGAGGTGCCGCTGTAATGGCGCAGGCGCTGCAGCGAGTAATCGACGCGCGGCCCCGTGAACAGCGACAGCGGCTGCGCTTCGCCATGCGCCGGTTCGTGCGTGCCGTTGGCGATGCCGTCGTCCATGGCCGACAGGTCGGGCAGGTCGAACAGGTCGCGCATGGCCAGGCGGCGGCCCGCATTCATATTGCCTTCGATATGGTCATGCTCGGCGAACGAGAAATGCACGGGGATGGGCTGGGCGCTCACGCCCACTTCCAGGTGCACCTTCTGGCCGCTGTTATGGTTTTTCAGCAGCAGGGTGAACTGGTCGAGGTAATAGTCGCCGAACAGGTCGGGGCGCGTCAGGGTGGTTTCAAACACGCCGGGACCGGCGACAAAACCGTAGGCCAGTGGCGAGTCGGCGCGCGCCACGGTGTCCGTCTGGATGCGCACGAAGGGGTAGCAGGCGCGCACTCGTTCGTGCATGTCTTCGCCGGCGACAAAGCGCTGCAGCGCATCGCGCAAGTGCTCGATGCTGCTGCGGTAAATGGCTTGCACTTGTTCCAACGCCAGGCGTGGATCGTCGAAGCGGGAGGAGGCGATGAAAGGGGGCGTGAGCAAGCGGATTCTCCTTTAGCGGTTCGTGCGTACCATTGTAAGGCAGCGGCGCAACTCGCGTTGGACGCGTTTCTTGCCTGGCTGGGCCGCTTGACGAATTCAAATAGAATCTGTATTCTATTTGAATGGTCAGACTCGCAAAATTTAACGAAAACAACTTCATCGACAGCGCGATTGCCGTCGCCGCCCAGTGCGGCGTGGGCGCTGTCTCGATGGCTGCCATCGCCGTCAAGGCCGGTGCGCCCATCGGCTCCGTGTATCACCGCTTCGATTCGCGCAACGCCATCCTGGCGCGCGCCTGGCTGCGCGTGAAAAGCGATTTTCGCGAGGAAGTGGCCAGCCGCTGGCTAGGCGGAGATACCTGGGCGGGCGTGCACGGCTTGCTGGACTGGTGCCGGCGCAAGCCCGTGTATGCGCGCTTCCTGCTGCAATGCGCGGACAGTCCCGATTTCAGCAGTGGTCTCAGCGAGCAATTGCTGGCCGCCGTGGAAGAAGAGCAGGCCGCGCTCGACGCCTGCTTTGTCCGCTGCGCCGAAGCCATGCCCGCCACCACGGAGCTGGACCTCGACCACATGCTGCTCAAATTCGTGCTGATCGACGCCCCCGTGGCCGTCGTCAAGCCTTACCTGACCCAGGAGCGGCCGATACCTGCCAGTGTCGACGCCATGCTGCGCGCCTCGCACGACGCCGTGCGCGGCTGGGCCGCCCACACCACACACTAACAAAGAAGACATCCATGCGCTATTCCACCCAGCTTGAACACGGCAAGAAAATCCCCCTGCACGATGAAGAAGGTTTCATCGGCATGCGCGCCGCCGGCCGCATCGCCGCCGATACGCTCGACTACATCGCACCCTTCGTGAAGCCGGGTGTATCGACGGCCAAACTCGACGCCCTGTGCGAAGAATTCATGCGCGCCGCCGGCGCCATCCCCGGTACCATCGACTACCACGGCTACAAGCACGCCAGTTGCATCTCCGTCAATCACGTGGTCACGCACGGCATCCCGTCCGAGACCAAGATCCTGAAGGTGGGCGACATCCTCAATATCGACGTGACGCCGAAGTTCAACGGCTGGTTCGGCGACACCAGCCGCACCTTCAAGGTGGGCGCCGTCTCCATCCTGGCCAACCGCCTCGTCAACACGGCGTATGAAGCCATGATGGCCGGCATCCACACCGTGCGCCCGGGCGCCACTTTGGGCGACGTGGGCGCCGCCATCGAAGCGGTGGCCAAGGCGCAGGGTTTTTCCTCCGTGCGCGACTTCTGCGGCCATGGCGTGGGCCAGGTCTTCCACGACACGCCGCAAGTGCTGCACTATGGCCGCGCCGGCACGGGCATCGTGCTGGAACCGGGCATGATTTTTACGATTGAGCCGATGCTCAACGTGGGCAGCTACCAGGTCAAGGTCTTGCCGGACAAATGGACGACGGTGACGAAAGACCGTTCGCTGTCGGCGCAGTTCGAGCACTCGCTGGCCGTGACGGAAACGGGCTTTGAAATCTTCACCCTGACCGGCTTGCCCGATCCGCTGGTGTAAGCATGCAGGCGGCCAGGCTCGTGTCCACGCCCACGCTGACGCAGCGCTTGCTGAACAAATACCGGCAAGACCCGGAAGACGCGCTGCAGCAGGTGGCGCTGGCCGTGTTGCAGCAGGAAGGCATTCGCAGCGACAGCGTGCTGCGTGCCGCACGCATTGCGGCCCTGGCGCCGCAAGTCGCTGGCATGGTGACGCTGGCCGAGTGGCTGGCCTACGTGGATTGGGAAGGCTTTGACAGCGCCCGGTACGCAAACATCGAGGCGGTGGCGGCGCTGATCGGCGGCGCGCTGCAGCTGCCTGACGTCGCCGCCACCTTGCTGCAGACGCGCGACGCGGCCCTGTTCCAGACGCAGCGCCCGGCACTGGCGACAGCAGCCTTGCTGTTCATCGAGGGCCACATCGCGCTCTTTCCCTGACTGCGGCCTGCGTCTTGCAATGGCGGCAAGCACCCGACGCCAAACCCGGCGGCCTTGCAGGCATGGACGGGCGCCGCCGCTTAAGGATTTCCCTGCGCGACGGCCTTGGTCGCGCGCTCTTCGCCCATGGCGGCGGCAATCTTCCAGCGCTGCATGGCGCTGGCGCGGTCGGGGCGTTTCAAGCCCGCGCCTTCCCAGTCCATCAGGCCCAGGTTGTAGATGTCGCCCGCGCTGCCCTTGTCGGCGGCCAGGGTGAACCATTTGCGCGCTTCCTTGTGGTTGACGGGGATCTGGTAGCCGCGCACGTGGTACAGGCCCAGCAAATGCATGGCTTGCGCATTGCCTTTGTTCGCGGCCTGTTTCAGCAGGTCCAGCCCGCGCGCCATGTTGCGCGCTTCCTGCCAGCCTTCGGCCAGCATCACGCCTTTCGCCGTCAGCGCATAGCTGTCGTTCTTCACCAGGCCCTTGCCGATCAGGGGCTTGGCGGCCACCTGGCGCGCTTCGCGCTGCTGCGCCGTCGGCGCGGTGACGGGGCCGGGCTTGCCTTCGCCCATCAGCAGCATCCAGCCATACAGACCATACGCGCCCGCGTCGCCCTTGCCGACCAGGCTTTCCAGCATGGCCAGCGCCTGCGCCTTGTCGCCATTTTCGTACAGCTTGACGGCTTTGGCGCTAGTGGCGTCCTGCGGCACGACGGCTGGCGCATGGGGCGCGACGGGTGCCGAGGCCATGGCTGCCTGCGGCGGGGCAGAAACCGGGCGCACGCGCACGGGCAAGCCATAGCTGGCAGCCAGCACGGCCAGGCTGGCGGGCGCGAGGATCAGCACGTGCGCCAGCTGGTTGCGGCGGCCCTTGCCGGCGATGCCCATGGCGCGTTCGGCTTGCTGTTCGCCGCCCAGCGCTTCGCTCAGCACGGCTTTCACCTTGCGCTTGAACAGCCAGTAGCCGGCGCCCGTGACGAGCAAGCCGGCCAAGGCGGCGGCACCGCGCCCGGCGAAGAACCAGGTGGCGATGGCGGCGGCCAGGGCGGCCAATGCACTTTTCCACCAGAACTGCTTGGCCAGCCGCGTGTAGACCTGGCGCAGGGCGCCCAGCACGCAGGTGCGCACATTCTGCGCATATTCGGCGGAGACGACATCGACGTGCGCGTGGTCCGCGTCGCCGCTGAGGACAGACTCGATCACGTCCGCATTCAGTTCCGAGGCGGCCACGTCGCGCAGCGGCGTCAACAAACCCTGCACGTGGGCCGAGAACAGGCCGTCGTCGGCGCTGCTGGCCAGCGCGTCGCTGAGCGCCTTGAGGTCGCCGCGCAGCAGCTTTTCCACGATGTCGTCCAGGGTCAGCCAGCGCAAGTCCGTGCCGTACGCCACCAGGTGGTGCTTTTCAGCGTTGCACGATGCGTCCAGGCGCACGATGCGCAGCTTGGCGCCGTACAGGGCGTCGACTTCCTGCGGCTGGTCTTCATTGTAAATGCTCACTTTCGCCAGGCCCATGCTGCTGGCGATGGCGGCCAGTGAGTGCACGCTCTCCTTGTCGCGGATGCGGCGCGCGTCGTCGGGCGCCTGCTTGGGCAGGCTGACGCTGTAGCCGGGCGCCACGTGCACGTCGACCCAGGCCGCCTTGCCCACCTTGCCGGAACCGTCGCAGGGGGTGCAGCGCAAGTCGCCCACGCCGCTGCAGGTGCGGCAGGTGACGTTGCCGCTGGCGCGGCAAGTGCCGCAATTGATGTTGCCGGAACCGTGGCAGGTGCTGCAACTGACCTTGCCATAGCTGCAATGGTAGCAAGAGCGGTACTCGGTGCGGTACTGCGGGCGCGTTTCGCTGTGGTAGCTGGTGTGCGAACTGCCGTTGCTGTAGGTGGTAGTGGGCACTTGCACCGTGATGTAATCGGTGACTTGCTCGGACACCGTGCCGCTGCCGCTGCAATACGAGCACGACACCTTGCCGCTGCCGTAGCAGCCATAGGCGTCGCAGCTGACGGTGCGCCCGCCATGGCAGCTCCAGCAGGTTTCCGTGGTCGACCCGTGGCAGGTGTGGCAGCCGATGCGGCCTTTGCCGGAACAGGCGCTGCAGGTATCGAGGTGCCAGTACTTGACGGCGTGCGGCAGGTAGACGCCCGCCTCGATGCCGTTGTAGGCCTGGCCCGGCTGGCGCAAGGCATTGTCGAGCTTTGCCGCCGCGCGGCGCAGGCGTTCCTTTTCCTGCGCGTGAGCGAGTGCTACTACCTCATGCAGGCCGCAGTGGCAGTCATTGCCCGAGGGCGCGAAATAGCCGTTGATGACGCGCTGCTCGAAGCGCGCCTCGAGCGCATAGTTTGCCTGCAAGGAAAAATCCTGCAGCACGTCTTCCTCGCCCAGCGGCGTGATGTCCTGCGGCTCGAAACGCGTCTTGTCCTGCACCAGGGTGCGCAGCTTGCCCAGCACCGTGGGTAGTTCTTCCTTGTCCAGGCGGATGGGCGCAGGCGCCGTCACGGTCGATGCTGGCACTGCCGGCAGGTCTGTGCTGCCGGCAGTGTCGGTGGCCGTCTCGGTACTGGGGTTCATGCGCGTCCTTTTGCTCTCTGGAAAGATGTTTGAATTTTAGCATCCATGCCTGGAAAACATGCAGCTTAGGCCACGTTTTTCAGCGCAGGCCGCGGCGGAACTGGTCCGGCGTGCCGCCGCTCTGGCGGCGAAACATGGCGATGAAGGCGGAGGCCGTGCTGTAACCCAGTTCCAGCGCGATCGCCTGCACGGTGTCGCCCCGTTCCAGCAGGGGCAGGGCGGCCAGGAAACGCTGGCGCTGGCGCCATTCGCCGAACGGCATGCCCAGTTCGCGCTGGCAGCGGCGCGCCAGGGTGCGCTCGGTCACATGCAATTGCGCGGCCCACTCGGCCAGTGAGCGATTACTACCAGGGTCCGCCTGCAGGGCCGCCAGCAGCGCCGCGATGACGGGCTCGTCGCTACCCGGCAGATAGTTGCGGCTGCACGGCGCCAGCTGTAACTGGTCGACCAGCACCTGCGCCAGGCGCTGGTCGGCCAAGGTGGCGGGCGTGGTGACGCCCCGTTCGGCAAAGTCGCCGAGGATGGCTTTCAGCAGGGGACTGAGGACGAGCGCGCACGGTTGCGTGGGCAGTTGCGTGCACAGGCTGGCATCGATATAGGCCGAGTGAAACACCACATCCTGGCGGATATAGCCGTCGTGCAAGGTCTCGGGTGGTATCCACACGGCGTACTGGGGTGGCGACAGGTAGCGCTGGCCCGCCACCATGATTTCCATCACGCCCGTGGAGCAATACGTGAGCTGGCCCCAGGGATGGCTCTGGTAATCGAATTGCTGGTGCGCGTGATAGTCGTCGAGGCGAAAATACACGGGGTAGGGCAGGGCGTCGGAAATGGCGGGGAAATGCTGGTTGCTGGCCATCGTGTCTCCCGTTTTGTCCTGTTCTTCGCATCGTTTGTCCGGTATGCATTATATCCATGGAATCGGACCATGCGAAAATGGCGCTCATTGAATAATGGAGTTCTTCGCATGCAAGCCAAGCATTATCTGTTTCCCGTGATCGCCGTGCTGATCTGGGCCATCAATACCATCGTCAGCAAGATGGCCGTGGGCGTGATCGATCCGGCCGCCATCTCGTTTTACCGCTGGCTGCTGGCCGGCGTCCTGCTGGCGCTGGTGTTTGGCCGCGCCGTGTGGAAGCAGCGGGCCGTGGTGAAACCGTATTTGGGCAAACTGTTTGTGCTGGGCATGCTGGGCATGGTCATGTACCAATGCCTGGCCTACATCGCCGCGCAAACGACGACGGCTACCAACATGGGCATCCTCGCCTCCCTGATGCCGCTGCTGGCCGTGGGCCTGTCCGTACTGTTGTTGAAAGAGGCGCCCACCGTGGGCGGGGTGGTTGGCGGCCTCGTGTCGCTGCTGGGACTGGGCTACTTGCTCAGCCATGGTGACCCGGCCGCCCTGATCGCCCATGGCGCGGCCGTGGGCGACGCCCTGATGCTGCTGGCGTGTTTGTCGTACGCGGGCTATGGCGTGCTGCTCAAGCGCTGGAAGATTCCCCTGAATAACTGGCATTCGCTGCTGATCCAGGTCTGGTGCGCCGTGCCCGTGCTGTTCGTGTATTACCTGAGCCAGTCCGCGCCGCCCGTCACCAGCGCCGGCTTGCCGCTGGTGCTGTTTGCCGGCATCCCCGCGTCCATCATCGCGCCGTTCTTGTGGATGCATGGCCTGGCCAAGCTGGGTCCCAGCCGCGCGACGACATTGATGAACCTGCTGCCCGTGTTTACGGTAATCATCGCCATGCTGTTCCTCGGTGAAACCTTGCACAGCTACGATGTGATCGGCGGCGGCGTGACCCTGCTGGGTGTGGTGATGGTGCAATACCTGAAACGTCCCCTGCGCCGCGCCAGCGCCTAGTGCTATGCTGGTGTTTTGAACAAGGAGTCATCATGCCGGACATCGATACCCTCGATACCCTCGATACCCTATTATGTGAACTCGAAGCATTTGGCAGCAGCAACGATGCGGCGCATGTGGAGCGCGCCAGCCGCATGCTCAACATCACGCGCGACACGGGCGAATTGCTGGCCGTGCTGGTGCACGCGCACGGTGCGCGCCGGGTACTGGAGATCGGCACCTCGAACGGTTATTCCACCCTGTGGCTGGCGCGCGCGGCGCAGGCGCTGGGCGGCAGCGTGGTGACGGTGGAAAAGGCGCAGGACAAGTTCGACATGGCGCATGCCAATTTTGTGCGCGCGCAATTGCAGGGCGTGATAGGGCAGTTGCTGGCGGACGCGGGCGACGTGCTGCGCGATGCGTTGGATGGCGCCTACGATTTGATCTTCCTCGATTCCGCGCGCCAGCAATACGCGCAGTGGTGGCCGCAGCTGGACCGCGTACTGGCGGTTGGCGGCGTGCTGGTGGTCGACAACGCCAGTTCGCATTACGCGGACATGGCGCAGTTCCTTGACACCATCCGCGCCGACAGCCGCTACACGACTTGCATGGCGACTGTCGGCAAGGGCGAATTCATCGCCGTCAAGTCCGGTAACTGATTACTCTGCGGCGATCGCCGCTTCCAGCACGCGCACCAGCGATTCGACGCCCTGTGCGTCGACCTCGTCGAAACGGCCGATCAAAGGGCTGTCGAGGTCGAACACGCCGATGATCTGGCCATGCGCAAAGACGGGCACCACCAGTTCCGAACGTGAATTGACGTCGCAGGCGATGTGGCCGGGAAACGCGTGCACATCCTGCACGACGATGGACTTGCCTTCGACCACGGTGGTGCCGCACACGCCGCGGCCCTTTTTGATGCGGATGCAGGCCGGCTTGCCCTGGAACGGTCCCAGTACCAGCTCCTCGCCCTTGAGGAAATAAAAGCCGGCCCAGTTCAGGCCAGGCATGGTGTTGAAGACCAGCGAACTGAAGTTGGCCGTATTGGCAATCAAGTCGCTTTCGCCCGACAGCAAGCCTTGCAGCTGCAAACGCAGGTCCGCATACATGGCTTGCTTGGCTGCGGGGGTATCGGTGCCGTAGGCGGCGTCGCTGATGGTAAACGTCATGGTTGTGGTGGCGCTCGAAAATGGGGAAGGCGCCATGGTAGCGCGTCTGGCGCATCTGCGCGCGGCCCTCACTTTTTCAGATGGTCTTGCGCCAGCCGGCGCAGCAGGGGCAGGGCCACATGGCCGTGCTCTTCCCGCCAGGCCAGGCCGATGCCGGCCGCCAGTTCCTCGCCTTCGACCAATGGCCGGTAGAGCACGCCAGCGAGGCGCAGCGCGCGGAACGAGTCGGCCAGCAGGGCCATCCCCTTGCCAGCGGCCACGTCGCCGAGCAGCACATGGTGGTCGGGCGCTTCGCGCAGGAAAATCGGCGCGAAGCCATGCCGGCGGAAAACGACCTGGCAATGGTCGAAGAAGGCGGGCTGGCGCGCCCGTTCGAACCAGTAGACAGATTCATCGGCGATATCAAACAGGCTGAGCTTGCGCTTTTTTGCCAGCCGGTGGCCGGCGGGCAGGGCCAGCATCATGGGTTGGCGCGCCAGCGGCTGCACGGCCAGTTCGAACGTGGCGCTGGGTAGCGCAAGCAGGGCCGCGTCAAGCTGGCCCTTGCGCACGGCCGCGACCAGGCGCGGCGACGGGGCTGCCGTCAGTTCCAGGCGGACATTGCCCAATTGCCCTTCCAGCGCCGCCAGCAGCGGACGGAACAGGCAGGCCGCCACGGAGCTCGTCAGGCCCAGGCGCAGGCGCTCGGGCGCGCTGTCTCGCTGCAGCGACGCTTGCGCGGTATCGAGCAAAGCGAGGATGTGCAGGGCCTGCGGCAGCAGGCTATGGCCCGCCTGCGTCAAGGCCACGCCCTGCGTGTCGCGTTCGAACAGGCGCGCGCCCAGCCGCTCTTCCAGCGCCTTGATGGCGCGCGACAGGGGCGGCTGGGTCATGTGCAATTGCTCCGCCGCCTGGCGGAAGTTCAGGCAGCGGGCGACGGCGCAAAACAGGCTCAAGGCATGGGTATCGAGGGCTCTCATACCAGAAAGGTATCACGAAATTGCGCATTCCCCCGCCAGCCGGCGCGGCCTAGACTGGCTGCATTGAGTCAACGTGAGGGAGATCAACATGCAACTGCAACAACGACGCATTGGCCATAGCGGCTTGACCAGCTCGGCACTGGGCCTGGGCTGCATGGGCATGTCGGAATTCTACGGCGCCACGGACGAGGCGCAATCGCTGGCCACGCTAGAAGCGGCCCTGGCGGCGGGCGTGACCCTGTTCGACACGGCCGACGCCTACGGTTTCGGCCACAACGAGCAATTGCTGGGGCGCTTCCTGGCAGCCCATCGCGGGCAAGCCCTGGTTGCCACCAAGTGCGGCCTGGCGCGCGAAGCGGGCAGTTATGCGCGCCGTGTCGACAATTCCCCCGCCTACATCCGCCAGGCGTGTGTAGCCTCGCTGGCGCGCCTGGGCGTGGACGCCATCGACCTGTTTTACCTGCACCGCCTGAACCTCGACACCCCGCTGGAAGACTCGATGGGGGCGCTGGCGCAACTGCGGCAAGAGGGCAAGATCCGCGCCGTGGGCCTGTGCGAAGTGAGCGCCGCAACCTTGCGGCGCGCGGCGGCGATCTGTCCCGTGGCCGCCGTGCAGAGCGAATACTCGCTGTGGACGCGCGAACCGGAGCAGGGCGTGCTGGCCGCCTGCCGCGACGTGGGCGCCAGTTTCTTTGCCTACAGCCCGCTGGGGCGCGGTTTCCTGACGGGCGCCATTGCCGATGCGGCCAGTCTCGACGCGGGCGACTTTCGCCAGTTCAATCCCCGCTTTGCCGCCGATAACCTGGGACGCAACCAGGCCATCGTCGCGCAGGTCAGGGACCTCGCGCGCGCAAAAGGCTGCACGCCGGCCCAGCTGGCGCTGGCCTGGTTGCTGGCGCAAGGCGATGACATCATTCCCATTCCCGGCACCAAGCGCATAGCGTATTTGCACGATAACCTCGGCGCGCTGGCCGTGCGGCTGGACGGGGCCGAACTGGCGGCGATGAACGCTGCCTTTCCCCTGGGCATGGCGGCGGGCGCGCGCTATACGGCGGAAGGCATGAAGGGCGTGGATGCCTGAAAAAGATGGCGCAGTGTACGCCAGCGTACCTAACAGACACTTTCCTTGCGGGATAATCGGTGACGATCTGCTAGCATTTGGCAGTGACTGCGCGGTGCAAGGTGTAATGTGCACCGTGTCCAACGCTCTGGTATCCGATGAGGTGGATGTTGTTAGATGACGATATTTTTGATATAGAACTGAAGTTATTGCTTGAGGGAATACTGCTCCGGTATCAGCACGATTTCCGCGACTATTCCGTGGCGTCTCTGCGCCGGCGCATGCGCCAGGCCATGGAGCGCTTCGGCTGCGCCAGCCTGTCGCAGTTACAGGACCGCATCTTGCACGAACCGGCCATGTTCGCGCAGATGCTGCAGTTTTTCACGGTGCAAGTGAGCGAGATGTTCCGCGATCCCGCGTATTTCCGCGCCTTGCGCGAAAAAGTCGTGCCCATCCTGCACACTTATCCCTCGATCAAGATATGGGTGGCCGGCTGCAGCAGCGGGGAAGAGGTGTGGTCGCTGGCCATCTTGCTGGAAGAAGAAGGCTTGCTTGAGCGCAGCATGATTTATGCGACCGACATCAATGTGGAAGCGCTGGCCGCCGCCGAAGCGGGCATCTATCCGGTCGAGCGCATTGCCCAGTTCAGCGAGAATTACCAGCTGGCGGGCGGTAAGCGCTCCTTGTCCGACTATTACACGGCCGCTTACAAGGGCGCCATCTTTGAGCGGCGCTTGCGGCGCCAGTTCGTCTTCGCCGATCACAGCCTGGCGACGGACAGCGTGTTTTCGGAGGTGCACATGGTTTCCTGCCGTAACGTCATGATTTACTTCAATAAAGACTTGCAAGACCGCAGCCTGGGCCTGTTCCATGAAGCGCTGGTGAACCGGGGCTTCCTGGGCCTGGGCATGAAGGAAAGCCTGCACTTCAGCCGGCATGCGTCCAGCTTCAACGAGCTGAGCCCGGCTGTACGCATCTTCCAGCGTGCCTGACATGCTGCCGACCAGCGACGTCGCGCCACCGCCTGCCGGCCTGCGCCTGATCGCCATCGGCGCCTCGGCCGGCGGCGTGGAAGCGCTGGGCATCGTGCTGCGCGCCTTGCCCGCCACCTGCCGTGCAACTGTGGTGGTGGTGCTGCACCTGGCGCCTGGCCGCTCGAGCCAGTTGCCGCAGCTGTATGCGGAACGTTGCCAGCTGCCCTTGCGCGAGGCGCAGGACAAGGAGCCGCTGGAGGCGGGGGTCGTGTATTTCGCGCCACCCGATTACCATCTGCAAGTCGAACCCGAGGGCTGTTTTTCCCTGTCGCAGGAAGCGCCCGTGTATTTTTCGCGCCCATCCATCGATGTCTTGCTGGAAACGGCCGCGTACGCCTACCGGCGTGCCATGCTGGCCATTATTCTGACGGGGGCCTCGGCCGATGGCGCGGCGGGACTGACGCGCGTGCGGCAGCTGGGCGGCAGTGCCTGGGTGCAAGACCCACAGCGGGCCAGTTGTGGCATCATGCCGGCCGCCGCGCTGAAGCAGGCCGGCGCCGACCGTGTGCTCGATTTGCCGCAGATGGCTGCCAGCCTGGCCTTGCTCGGCGATGGCGAACACAAGTGAGTGGGAGTCGAGCAGTGCGTGTAATATATGTGAGAATTGAAACAATGTTTATGTCCATATCGAAACACGATGGCATCTTGCCGTTGCGATGCTTGAAGATGATTCCGTGACCGCACCTATCCATATCCTCGTCGTTGACGACATTGCGCAAAACCTGGTGGCCGCCGAAGCCGTGCTGGCACGGCCCGGTATTCTCATCCTCAAGGCCAACTCGGGCGCCGAGGCGCTGGAATTGCTGTTGACGCATGAAGTGGCACTGGCCCTGATCGACGTGCAAATGCCGCAGATGGATGGCTTCGAATTGGCCGAACTGATACGCGGCAGCGAACGCACGCGCGGCATCCCCTTGATTTTCCTCACGGCCGCATCGCGCGAACCCAGTTATAGTTTCCGTGGCTACGAGGCGGGCGCCGTCGATTTTCTGTACAAGCCCATCGACGTGAAAGCCTTGCAAAGCAAGGTGGCGGTGCTGGTCCAGCTGTACCAGCAGAAACGCGAATTGTCGGCCCAGCTTGACGAGCTTAAGCATGCGCTGCACCTCAATGAACTGTTCACGGCCGTGCTGGGCCACGACTTGCGCACGCCCCTGTCGGTGGTGATGAATGGCGCCATGCTGTTGCCGATGATGAGCGACCACCCGAAGGTCATCGTCACGGCGCAGCGCATCGAAAGCAGCGCCAAGCGCATGGCGTGCATGGTCGACCAGTTGCTGGACCTGGCGCGCATCCGTTCCGGCACGATGGAGTTGCGCAGCAGCACGCACGACTACTTGGCGCTGGCACGCGCCATCGTCGAGGAATGCGAGACGGCCGGCCAGGCTCCGCTTGTCGAGCTCAGCAGTGTCGGCGAGTTGCACGGGCAATGCGATGCGGGCTTGCTGTCGCAAGTCATCTCGAATCTGTTATGCAATGCCCTCACGCATGGCGAGGCGGGCACGCCGGTGCACCTGGCCCTGGACGGACGCGCCGCCGACAGCATTGAATTGCGCATCGCCAATCGTGGCGTCATCCCCGCCGCCTTGCTGCCGACCCTGTTCGAACCGTTCCAGCAAGCGGGTGAAAAGCGCAGGATGGGGCAGGGCCTTGGGCTGGGCCTGTACACGGTGAAGATGTTCGTCAAGGCGCATGGTGGCAGTGTCGAGCTCAGTTCGACGGCCGCGCAGGGTACGCTGGCAACGGTGCGCATCCCGCGCCATTGCCAGGTGCGCGTGCAAGCGGGACTGTCCACATGAGCGCGCCAGCCTGGCCGCGCGGCGGCGGCAGCATGGGCGAGCTGGTGCGCGGGCACGACTGGTCCGCCACCGGCCTGGGCGCGCTTGAGTCCTGGCCGGCCCATTTGCGCACCAGCGTCGACATCTTGCTCCATTCGCCGATGGCGATGGTGCTGATGTGGGGGCCGCAGCACGTGATGATTTACAACGACGACTACATCCAGATCGCCGGGGCGCGCCATCCGGCGGCGCTGGGCGGCACGGTGCCCGACGTCTGGCCCGAGATCTGGGACTGGAACGCGCGCATCCTCGCAGCGGGATTGCGCGGCGAGACGCAGGTGCACCGCGAGTGCTGCCTGCCGCTGTTGCGTGACGGACAGCGCACGGACGTCTGTTTCGACCTGTTTTACACGCCCGTGCATGGCGCCGGTGGCCAGGTGGACGGCGTGCTGTGCACGGCACTGGAATTGACGGCGCGCATGGAAGAGGGACGCCAGCTGAAGCTGGCCACGGCCGAGCTGGGCGAACTCAACACCACCTTGCAGATCGAGAGCGAGGCCGTGCGCGCGGCCAACCGCCGCCTGGGCGAGGAACGCGCGCTGCTGCGCGCCCTGTTCCAGCAGGCGCCCAGCTTCATGGCCCTGCTGCGCGGGCCGCAGCACGTGTTCGAATTGGCGAATGAACATTATCTGCGTCTGGTGGGGCACCGCGATTTACTCGGCAAGACAGTCGAAATGGCCTTGCCCGAAGTCAAGTCGCAAGGTTTCATCGAGTTGCTCGATCAGGTCTACCGCACGGGCGTGCCCTTCGAAGGGCGCCAGGTCAGCTTGGATTTGCAGACGGCGGATGGGCAGACGGGGCAGCGCCAGATCAACTTCGTCTACCAGCCCATCAAGGATGACGAGGGCGTGGTCACGGGCATCCTCGTCGATGGTATCGATGTCACCGAGCGCATGGAAGGCGAGGAGCGCTTTCGCCTGGCCCAGCAGGCGGGCGGCATCGGCACCTTCGAATGGTTCCCCGATACGGGCGCGATGCTGGTGTCGCCCACCTTCCGCCGCCTGTGGGGCATTACCGACGAGGAAGAAGTGACGGAACGCCTGCTGGTGGACCTGGTCGATGCGCGCGACCAGCAAAAGGTCGGACCCAGCAAGCTTGACCTGGCGCCCAATCCCCTCGAATACGTGGAATACCGCATTCGCCGTCCCGCCGATGGCGCGTTGCGCTGGATCGCGCGCCAGGGCGAGGTGGTGGCTGGCCGCGTGCCGGGCCAGCGCCGCTACGTGGGCGTGTCATTCGACGTGACGGAGCGGCACCGCATCGAAGATGAACTCAACGCCAGCCAGGAGCGCATGGCCGCCATTTTCGGCCAGGCTTCGGTGGGCTTGTCCGAACTGGGTCTGGATGGTACTTTCCAGCGCGTTAACGGCGCCCTGTGCTGCATGCTGGGGCGTTCCGCCGAAGAGCTGCTGAGCCTAAACATGAACGACATCATGCATCCGGCGGACGTGCCCGGCAACAGCGTGCTGTTCCAGCGCCTGGTGGAAACGGGCGAGTCGTTCTCGCTGGAAAAGCGCTACCTGAGGCCCGATGGCTCGCAAGTGTGGGTGTCGAGCAATGTCAGCCGCCTGGTCGATGAGCAGGGTCATACGCGTTCCCTGATCGCCGTCAAGACGGACATCACAGACCGGCGCCGCGTGGAAAAAGCGCTGCATGAATTGAACGAAACGCTGGAACACCGTGTCGAACAGGAAGTGGGTGAGCGCACCAAGGCCGAAGAGGCCTTGCGCCAGGCGCAAAAGATGGAAGCCGTGGGCCAGTTGACGGGGGGCATCGCGCACGACTTCAACAATGTGCTGCAAATTATTTCCGGTAATTTGCATCTGTTGCATCACATGGCGGGCACGGATGGCTTGATGCGCCAGCGCCTGGACACGGCGATTGCCGCCGTCGAGCGGGGCGCCAAGCTGTCGTCGCATTTGCTGGCGTTTGCGCGGCGCCAGCCCTTGCAACCCGTGGTGGCCGACCTGGCGCGCGTGGTGCGCAACATGGATGCACTGCTGCGGCGCGCCTTGGGCGAAGCGATCGACATCGTGCTGGTGGGCGGCGGTGGGCTGTGGAATACCTTGGTCGACCGCAGCCAGATCGAAAACGTCATCCTCAACCTGGCCATCAATGCGCGCGATGCCATGGATGGCGTGGGCAAGCTGACCATCGAGCTGGGTAATGTCGTGCTCGACGAACAGTATGTGCACAACTTGGTCGACGTGCCGGCCGGCCAGTTCGTGATGCTGTCGGTGACCGATACGGGGCGCGGCATGAGTGGCCCCGTGCTGCAGCGCGCGTTCGAGCCGTTCTTCACGACCAAGCCGGAAGGCGCGGGCACGGGCCTGGGCCTGTCGATGGCGTATGGCTTTGTCACGCAAAGCCGTGGTCATATTCGCATTTACAGTGAACCTGGCGTAGGGACGGGAGTCAAAATCTATTTGCCCCGTTCCCTGATGGCCGAAGCGGACGAGGAATTGGAATTGAGCGGCGTCGTCACGGGTGGCACGGAAACGGTGCTGGTGGTGGAAGACGACGTGGGCGTGCGCACCACCGTGGTCGACATGCTCGGCGCGCTCGGTTACAAGGTGCTCAAGGCCGAGGATGGCGAAAGCGCGCTGGCCGTGCTGCATAGCGGGGCGCAGATCGATTTGCTGTTTACGGACGTGATCATGCCCGGTCCCGTCAGTAGCACGGAGATGGCGCTTCAGGCGCGCGCATTGCAGCCCGATATCGCCGTGCTGTTTACGTCGGGCTACGCGCAGGATGTCATCGTGCACGAGGGGCGTCTCGACGCGGGAGTGGAATTGCTCAGCAAACCGTACCGGCGCGAAGAGCTGGCGCGCAAGTTGCGCCATGTGCTGGCCAATCGCCAGCAGCAAATGCGCGCGCGCCAGTTTGAACAGTCCGGCGCGCCTGTGGCTGGCATGCAGGCGGCCGGCAGCACGGCGGCCAGCGTGCTGGGAGGCGGCACGCCGGGGCTGGATTTGACGGGGCATGCTTTAGTCCCGCAGGGGGATATGCCGACATCGATGAAAATACTCGTGGTGGAAGACAATCTCGATTCGCAGCTGATGGTGTGCGAGCTGGTGGGCATGCTGGGCCACACGGTCAGCGGCGTGTCCGATGGCGAGGCGGCGTGGGAGTTGCTTAACGAGCAAGACTTCGATATCCTGTTTACGGATGTCAGCCTGCCCGGCATGTCCGGCATCGCCCTGGCACGCATGGTGTTGCGCGATAAACCGGACATGCGCATCATCTTTTCCACGGGTTATGGCAAGGAATCGATGGATGAACTGGGCTTTTCCGCCAGCGTCTTGCGCAAGCCCTATGATTTGCTGGAGTTACAAGCGGCACTCGACCAACCCTGACGGGCAAGCGCTGGCACGGCTTGCCTGTCCCACCCTGCAGAGGTAAAGCATGACCCCTGAACTGACGATGCTGGCCTGTACTCTGGTGCTGGCGCTGGTGCAAATCCTCCTGCCCGCGCTGTTTCGCACGCGCGAAACGGGCACGGCCTATAACGTGAGCGCGCGCGACGGCGACGGGCCGCCTGTGGGCAAGATCACGGGACGCTTGCGGCGGGCCCAGGCGAACCTGTTCGAAACCCTGCCCCTGTTCGCCACCGCCGTGCTGATCGCCCACGTGACGGCACAGGAAAGCGCGCTGACCCTGTACGGCGCCGCCCTGTACCTGGCCGCGCGCGTACTGTATGTGCCCCTGTACGCGTTTGGCGTGCCCGTCGTGCGCACGCTCGTCTGGTGCGTGTCGATTGCCGGTTTGCTGATGCTGTTCTGGGCCATCCTGTTTGCTTCCTGAATTCCTGCGTCAGCTGTGGCACCCGTCCTATGGCGGCGCGCCAGGCCCGGCCGTAAAGTAGCTGCACCTTGGCGCCGCGGCGCCGGCAGTGCTACTTTCGGGACGGTAATGATGCATGCTTCAGTGTACATGTCTGGACGACACATCCAGCGCCTGCTGCGCGAGACACCAGGCGTGGGCATCGTGTATGCGGCCACCCTCAAGGCCGTCGAAGACCTGGCGGCGCGATGGCTTGCCCGCCGACTGCACCTTGCTGTACTTCCAGGAAGACCAGCGGGTGCAGCAATTCATTCTGGCGTAGCACTATCCCACGGCTGACGATTTGGCCAGCATCGTGGCGGCCGCGCAAGAATTGCCCGCCAGGTGTGCTTTCGCTGCGCTGGCAGCGATCCTGCACGGGTTTTCCGACGGCCACTTGAAGGTGTGCCTGAAACTCTTGAAAGACGGCAAGCTGCTGCGCCAGGACCGCAAGCTGGGCTACAGCTTGAAAGCCTCCTCGCCGGCCACGCCTTCGTATGCGCAAAGTGGCCTGTGCCGCTGCAAACCGCTGCTCGATGACTTTGGCGATACCGGCGATGTCGAGCGCTGCTGCACTTGCGATAATTGCCAGTCGCCGCCCGCGCTGGCCGCGCCCATCACCCTGGACGAGTTACCGCCAGCGCCTGCTGAGGCGCCAGCATCGGTGCCCCGGATCGCCGTCGGCAGCCGCGTGCGCGTGCCCCGCTAACGGATCGGCACCGTGCTGTCCGTGGCGGGCGACCAGGTCAGCATTGCCTTTCCGGAAAACACCACGCCTACTTTCATGGCGCAATTCCCTGTCCCCGCGTGAGGCCATGGTGCGCTGTCGAACAGTGATCTGGCGCAAGAGCGCTAGAATCAGTCCATTCCAATGCGTTTTTTACAGAGGGAGCAGGGCATGGCAGACATGGTGGTGGTGCGCAAGGAAGGCTTGTATTGTGTGCCGGGTCAGTTCTACATCGACCCGTGGCGACCCGTCGAACGTGCCATCATCACGCATGCGCACGCCGACCATGCGAGAGTCGGGCACCGGCATTACCTGTGCGCCGCGCCCGGCGAGCAAGTGCTGCGCGCGCGACTGGGCGCCGTTTCCATCCAGGCCCTCGCGTATGGCGACAGCATCGAACACCACGGCGTGCAAGTGTCGCTGCATCCGGCCGGCCACGTGCTCGGTTCGGCCCAGGTGCGCATGGAATATGGCGGCGCAGTGTGGGTGGCGTCCGGCGACTACAAGCTGCAGCCCGACCCCACCTGCGCACCGTTTGAACCCGTGCGTTGCGACACCTTCATCACGGAATCGACCTTCGGCCTGCCCATCTACCGCTGGCAGGCGCCGCAGGAAATTGTTGACGACATCAACCAGTGGTGGCGTGGGAATGCGGCCGAAGGGCGCACCAGCGTGCTGTTCTGCTATGCCTTCGGCAAGGCGCAGCGCATCCTGGCGGGGCTCGATGCCAGCATCGGCCCCATCATCTGCCATGGCGCGGCGCAGGCATTGACGCAGGTCTACCGCGAATCCGGCGTGGCCTTGCCCGCCACCGTCATGGTGAGCGACGTCACGCACAAGGCGGCCCTGAAGACGGCGATGGTGATCGCGCCGCCGTCGGCGGCCGGTTCGCCGTGGATGAAGCGCTTCGGCGACTACAGCGATGCGTTTGCCAGCGGCTGGATGCTGCTGCGCGGCGCGCGCCGGCGGCGTGGCGTGGACCGGGGTTTCGTGCTGTCCGACCATGCCGACTGGCCCGGCCTGATGCAAGCCATCCAGGCCACGCAGGCCGAACGCATCATCGTCACGCACGGCTCGATAGCCGTGATGGTGCGCTGGCTGCAGCAAAACGGCTGGCAGGCGGGCGGCTTCGAGACGGAGTATGGCGATGACGAAGCCGATGACAGTGCGCCCGGTGCGTCCACGGCAGCGCAGGACGTCACCCATGCGTGACTTTGCCCGGCTCTACGCGGAGCTCGACGAGACCACCGCCACCAGCCGCAAGCTGGCGGCGCTGCAAGCCTATTTTCGCGGCGCCTCGCCCGAGAATGCTGCCTGGGCCGTATATTTCCTGGCCGGCGGCAAGCCGCGCCAGGCCGTGCCCACCAAGTTGCTGCGCGAGTACGCGACCGAGAGGGCGGGCCTCGACGCCTGGCTGTTCGACGAGGCCTATCACGCCGTGGGCGACCTGGCCGAAACCATCGCCCTGATCCTGCCCGCGCCCGCCAGGCACAGCGATATCGGCCTGGCCGAGTGGGTCGAGCAGCGCATCGCGCCCTTGCGCGGCGCGGCGCCCGACGCCATCCGCGCGGCACTGCTGGCCTACTGGGACGAGCTGGAAACGCGCGAACGCTTCCTGCTGATCAAATTGATCGGCGGCGGCTTTCGCGTGGGCGTGTCAAAACTGCTGGTGACGCGCGCGCTGGCGTCCATCGCCGCCGTCGACAGCAAGCTGATCGCCCAGCGCCTGATGGGCTGGACCGATGGCAAGGTCAGCCCCACGGGCGCGGGCTTTCTCAAACTGATCGCCGCGCAGTCGGAGGGCGAACATGCGCTGCGCGGCGGCCAGCCTTACCCCTTCTTCCTGGCGCACCCCTTGCAGGCGGAGCCGGTGACGCTGGGCGACGTCAGTGAGTGGCTTGCTGAATGGAAATACGACGGCATGCGTGCCCAGCTGCTACGCCGCGAGGGCGTGAACTGGCTGTGGTCGCGCGGCGAGGAATTGATCACGGAGCGGTTTCCCGAACTGGCGCAGCTGGTCTTGCCCGAGGGCACCGTGCTCGATGGCGAAATCCTCATCTGGCAGCCGGGCGACGTGCCGGCGCCATTTGCCGATTTGCAACAACGCATGGGCCGCAAGACGGTGTCGCCCAAGCTGCTGGCCGAGCTGCCTGCCGTGCTGGTGGCCTACGATGTGCTGGAAATGGATGGCGTGGACGTGCGCCATTTGCCCCAGCTGGAACGCCGCGCCCTGCTGGAAAGCGTCGTGGCGCAGGTGGATGCTCCCGCGCTGCGCCTGTCGCCGCGCATCGCCGCAGCGAGCTGGGACGCGCTGGCGGGCATCCGCGCTGAATCGCGGGCGCGCGGCGTGGAAGGCTTGATGCTCAAGGCCGTGTCGGCCGCGTATGGCGTGGGCCGTACGAAAGACGTGGGCACCTGGTGGAAATGGAAGATCGACCCGTATGCCATCGATGCCGTGCTGATCTACGCCCAGGCGGGCCACGGCCGGCGCGCGTCGCTGTATACGGATTACACGTTTGCCGTATGGGATGACGAGGGGGGTGAGGGTGGTGAAGAGCGCAAGCTGGTGCCGTTCGCCAAGGCGTATTCCGGCTTGACGGATGCGGAAATCGCGCAAGTCGACGCTGCCATCCGCAAGACGACGATAGAAAAATTCGGCCCCGTGCGCAGCGTGCAGCCGACGATGGTGTTCGAGATCGGTTTCGAAGGCATCGCCGCGTCCAGCCGCCACAAGGCGGGCATCGCCGTGCGCTTTCCCCGCATCCTGCGCCGGCGTGTAGACAAGGCCATCGCCGACGCGGACACGCTGGCCACCCTGAAGGCCATGCTGGCCCAGACCACATGAGCAAAAGCGCGCTGGTGCAGCGCATCGATGCGTGGTTTGCCGGGCGCGGCTGGACGGTGTTTCCATTCCAGCGCGCCGTCTGGCGCGCTGGCGCGCAGGGCCGCTCCGGCCTGCTGCATGCGAGCACGGGTTCCGGCAAGACGTATGCCGTCTGGTTCGGCGCCTTGCTGCGCGCCGAGCGGCTGGCGCGCAAGGGGCGCAAGCAGGGTTTGCGCGTGCTGTGGATCACGCCCATGCGGGCGTTGGCGGCCGACACCGTGCGCGCCCTGCAAGCCTCTGGTGCCGAGCTCGCTCCCGGCTGGCGTATCGAGGCGCGCACGGGCGATACCAGCGCCGCGCTGCGGGCGCGGCAGGCGAAGGCCTGGCCCGAGGTGCTCGTCACGACGCCGGAAAGCCTGTCCCTGATGCTCAGCCAGCACGATGCGCAGGAACGCTTCAGCCTGCTGGAAACGGTGATCGTCGACGAGTGGCATGAATTGATGGGCAGCAAGCGCGGCGTGCAGGTGCAGCTGGCCCTGGCCCGCTTGCGCCGCTGGAATGGCGCATTGATGACGTGGGGCCTGTCGGCTACCCTGGGCAACTTGCAGCAGGCGCAGGACGTCTTGCTGGGCGAGGAAAACGCCGGTGTGCTGGTGGAAGGCAAGGTCAGGAAGCGCATCCTCGTCGACAGTTTGATCCCCGTCAACCTCACGCGCTTTCCCTGGGGCGGGCACCTGGGCATCCAGATGCTGCAGCCGCTGATCGCCGAGATCGAGGGCAGCGCCACCACTCTGGTGTTTACGAATACGCGTTCGCAGGCCGAGCTGTGGTACCAGCACCTGCTCGATGCGCGGCCCGACTGGGCGGGCCTGATCGCCCTGCACCACGGTTCGCTCGACCGCGAAGTGCGCGAGTGGGTCGAGCAGCACCTGAAAACGGGCGAACTGAAAGCCGTCGTGTGCACCTCCAGCCTGGACCTGGGCGTCGATTTCCTGCCCGTCGAACGGGTGCTGCAGGTGGGCAGCGCGAAAGGCATCGCGCGCCTGGTGCAGCGGGCCGGGCGCAGCGGCCACGCGCCTGGACGCATTTCGCGCGTCACCCTGGTGCCCACCAACAGCCTGGAATTGCTGGAAGCGGCCGCCGCCCGCGCTGCCTTGGCGCAGGGCCACCTGGAAGCGCGGTCCGTGCCGGACAAACCGCTCGACGTGCTGGTGCAGCACCTGGTGACGATCGCGCTGGGCGGCGGTTTTGCGTCGCTGGCGCTGTACCAGGAAGTGCGCGCCGCCTGGTCGTACCGCCACCTGACTCTGGACGAGTGGCAATGGGCCCTCGATTTCGTCGCGCGCGGCGGGCAAAGCCTGACCGTGTATCCGGAATACCGGCGCGTGCTACCCGATGAGGCGGGCGTGTACCGCGTGCCGGACGTGGCGCTGGCGCGGCGCCACCGCATGAGCATCGGCACCATCGTCTCGGAGGCGGCGATCCAGGTCAAGTTCCTCGGCGGCGGACGCATCGGCAGCATCGAGGAATCGTTCATCGCGCGCCTGAAGCCGGGCGACCATTTTTTGTTTGGCGGGCGCATCCTGGAATTCGTGCGCGTGCACGAGATGACGGCCTACGTGCGGCGCGCCACGGGCAGCCGCGGCGCCGTGCCGCGCTGGCAGGGCGGCAAGATGCCGCTATCGTCGGAACTCGCGCATGCCGTGCTGGACCAGTTGCAGCTGGCGCAAGAAGGGCGTGCCAGCGGGCCGGAAATGCGCGCGCTGGCGCCGCTGCTGGCCATCCAGCAGACATGGTCCAGCCTGCCCACGCGTGCCAGCCTCTTGCTCGAAACCTTGTCCAGCCGCGAAGGCCAGCACCTGTTCGTGTATCCGTTCGCGGGCCGCTCGGTGCACCTGGGCCTGGCGTCCCTGCTGGCGTACCGCATCGCGCGCGTGCGGCCGGCGACCTTGTCGATTGCCGTCAACGATTACGGCTTTGAGTTGCTGGGCGCGGACGATATCGCATTTGCGCCGCTGCTGGCGGCCACCACCGGCGCCGATATTGCCCTCTTCAGCACGGACAATCTGCTGGAAGACGTGCTGGCCAGCCTGAACGCGACGGAATTGTCGCAGCGGCGCTTCCGCGAAATCGCCCGCATCGCCGGCCTCGTGTTCCAGGGCTATCCGGGCCAGCCGAAAAGCGCGCGCCAGTTGCAGGCCTCGTCCTCGCTGTTCTTTGACGTGTTCCGCAAGCACGACGCGGCCAATTTGCTGCTCACGCAGGCGCAGCGCGAAGTGCTGGAACAGGAACTGGAACTGACGCGCTTGCGCGCCACCTTGCGCGAGTTGCATGGTCGGCAGATTTCCCTGCAAGCGTTGGAGCGGGCATCGCCCTTTGCCTTCGGCCTGATGGTCGAGCGCTTCCGCGAACAGCTGACGACAGAAAAGTTGTCGGACCGGGTGGCACGGCTGGTCAGCGCGCTGGAAAAGGCGGCCGCATGAATGACCAGCGCCAAACTTATTGTGTGGTGGAACTGGCCGGCGAGACGCTGTGGCTGCTGGCGCACAAGGCTGTGTACTGGCCGGCGCGCGAAATGCTGGTCATCGCCGACATCCATTTTGGCAAGGCGGCCGCGTTCCGCGCGCTGGGCGTACCCGTGCCGCGCGGCACCACCACGCAAAACCTGCTGGCGCTCGACGTCTTGCTGGCCACGTATGCCTGCGGGGAAATCGTCTTTCTGGGCGACTTCCTGCACGCGCGCGCCGCGCATGCGCCCGCCACCGTGGCGGCCATGCTGGCCTGGCGCGCGCGCCATCCCAAGGTGCGCCTGACGGTGGTGCGCGGCAACCACGATGCGCATGCGGGCGATCCGGCCGCCGCGCTGGGGATACGCATGGTCGATGAACCGCAGCAGGTGGGCCATCTGTCGTTCTGCCATCACCCGGATACCGTCGCGCCCGGCTATGTGCTGGCGGGCCACGTGCATCCCGTGTTTCACTTGCGCGCAACAGGGAGGGGACTACATGGGGGCGGCTTGCGCCTGCCGTGTTTTCTGCTGGGCCGGCAGCGCGCCATCCTGCCCTCGTTTGGCGCCTTTACGGGGGGCCATGCGGTGCAGCCGGCCGCTGGCGAGCGCGTGTACGTGACGGCCGACGCGGCGATTTTCCCGCTACCCGCTAACTGCTGAGTGTTTGGTACTTTTGGTGGAAAACTGAAAGTAACTACGCTACCGTGGGCGGGACTCATCCTACATGCGCTCTTGCCATCCTCCTATTTCTTGTGCCCTATATGCGCACTAAGATGAGGGTTCCCTTGCCATGCGAGGGGGAAGAATTGCATGGTTTGCACTGTTTTCCGATTCCATCGATCAAGGAGATCATCATGGCCACATCGCGCGACAATAAACAGCAAGGTAGTAAGACCAGTAGCAGCAGCGGCGGTAACAAGCAAAGCGATACCAGCAAACGGGGCTTCGCTTCCATGGACCCCGCCCAGCAGCGCGAAATCGCCAGCGAAGGCGGACGTGCCGCGCATGAAAAGGGCACGGCGCATGAATTCACATCGGAAGAGGCACGCCGCGCAGGCAGCCAAAGCCACAAGAACGATGCCAACCGGCAAAGCGCCGCCGGCTCCGGTGGTGCGCGCGAGAATGCCAACATGCATCAGGAAGGCAGCCGCGACAGTGGCAACAAGCAAAGCGGCACTTCGGGATCGAGCTCCGGGTCGCGCAACAAGCATTAGCAAGTAGTAATGAGTAGTCGCACTGATCATGGCCAGCGGCAGGCACGCCGCTGGTCATGGCAGCATCTGTCCGGTTGCCGCAAAATTTTGATGCAATGCAGCAGGCATGGACTATGATGAATGAGCTGCGTCGCCAATGTGCAATCAGCTGGCAGTCACCTCGCAGTCACCTCGCATGGATGATCAGGGAGAAGATAATGGGCAACTCGAATACGCCGCAACCGGGCAATAGCCAGGGCGGCACGTCAACCACGGCGGGCAGCAAGCAAAGCACGGCTGACTCAGCCGAAAACTTTGTGCTGGTCGATAGCGGGCAAGGCCTCGATATCGGCGACGATCTGTTTTCCATCGGCGAAGTGCGGCGCGCCGACCGCTTGCCCCATCATCAGTCCACTTCCGGCGGGCAGAGCCGGCAGAGTGCCGATGATGCGCCAGACACCACGGGCAGCACCGGCGTCTGAGCTTCCCTTCTTCACCGTCTGACAATTCCCACAGGGCCAGCCGCCAGGCGTGTTCGCGCACGCCGGCTGGCCTTTTCTGCCGGCGCGCAGGTATGCTCGGCTACAGGTCGACCCGTCCATGTTCGCCCAGGTCCTTCGGCGGCTCGCCAGTGATGGCGGCCTTGGCCATTTCATAGAATTGCATCATTTTGCTGGCGCTGCTATCCCAGTATTCGGCCGACTGGATCGTCACCTTGATCAGCGACAGCTTCGGATCGTCGAGTCCGCCCGGGAACCAGGCTTTTATCAGCGGGTTCCACAATTCCTCGGCCTTGGCGCGGTCCTTCAGCAGCTGCGCGTGGCCGCAGACGGATACATACAGGCTGTCGCCCGTGTCGACAAAGCTGACATTGACTTGTGGATTGTTCAGCAAGTCGCGCGTGTAGGCGGCCTCGTCCGAGACAAAGAACCAGATATGCCCTTCGCTGTCGACCTGCTGCTGCGTTAACGGCCGGCTGGTGAGGGTGCGCATGTCGTCGCTGGTGGTCAGCATGCCGAATTTGACGTCCTTGATCCTGGCCGCGATGCTGGCCAGTTGTTCGCTGGAATACGCTTGCATGGTTGCTCCTGGTTGATTGTCTTGAACAACAGCATAGGCGGACTTGACAGACGGCTCTGTACGGCAGCTTACGTAGCGGTGCATGCTGCGGGCGGCGCTGTGCATGTTTCAACGCTGTTACAAAACGCTGGCCTGGAGAGCCGCCCCATGTATTGACTTAATAAATGATAATCATTATCATTTGTTTGAAAATATACGCATGAACTTTGATTGAAGGATGGGAATGAAGCACACTGACTTGTCGCGCCACCTGGCTCGCTCCTTGCCGGGAGCGCTTGATGGGTAATGCGGGCGCCGCAGACAAGGCCAAGAACAACGCCAGCCGCGCCGTCTGGCTGAAGAACTTGCATCAATGGCACTGGATCAGCTCGGCGCTTTGCCTGCTGGGCATGTTTCTGTTCGCCATCACCGGCATTACCCTGAACCACGCCGGCCAGATCGAAGCCAAGCCGGCTATCACGCGCCAGAAGGCGCAATTGCCGGCCCCCCTCGTCACGCAACTGGCTGCGTATGCCGCCAAGCACGATGGCGCCAATGCGCCCATGCCGGCCGCCGCCGAAGCCTGGCTCAGGCAGCAATGGTCGCTCAACGCGGGCGGTCGTCCCGCCGAATGGTCGATCGACGAAGTGTATCTGCCGCTGCCCAAGGCGGGCGGCGACGCCTGGGTGCGCATCGGCCTGGAAGACGGGGCCGCCGAATATGAATTGACGGACCGGGGCTGGGTATCCTGGCTCAACGATGTCCACAAGGGCCGTAACACTGGCGTGGCCTGGAGCTGGTTCATCGATATTTTTGCCGGCGCCTGCATCGTGTTTTGCCTGACGGGGCTATTGATTTTGAAGTTCCACGCGGCCAACCGGCCATTTACCTGGCCGATGGTTGGTCTCGGTATCTTGATACCTTGCGCGATCGCCTTGCTGTTTATTCACTGATCGTTTTATTTTTTCCTTTTTACAGGCACACCATGAAATTACGCTACTCCCTGGCGCTTGGCCTTCCCCTGATCGGTACGTCGGCGATGGCAGCCGACCTGGCCCTCAAGATTGAAATCCCGCAACTGAACGTGGCGGAATACCACCGTCCCTACGTGGCGGCGTGGCTGGAAACGGCCGATCAAAAGGTCGTCGGCAACCTGACGGTGCTGTATGACGTGAAAAAGAAGGACAAGGCAGGCGAGAAGTGGCTGAAGGATATGCGTCAATGGTGGCGCAAGAGCGGCCGCGACCTGGCCATGCCCGTTGATGGCGTCAGCGGCGCTACGCGTGCGCCTGGCGAACACACGCTGACTTTCCCCGGTGCCAAGGCCTTGCTCGACAAGCTGCCAGCTGGGGAATACCAGGTGGTGGTGGAGGCGGCACGCGAAGCGGGCGGACGCGAACTGGTGCGCGTGCCGTTCCAGTGGCCGCTGAAATCGGCCCAGTCCGTGCCTGCCAAAGGCAAGGAAGAACTCGGCAATGTCGTCGTCCAACTCAAACCTTAAGGCGCCTCTACCATGTTGAAGCAACTCAATAAACCGCTGATCGCCCTGGCCCTGGCCGGCCTGGCCATGAATGCCCACGCCCACCGGGGCTGGATGGTGCCTTCGAGCACGATGGTGGAAAGCAAGGACGCCTGGGTGACGGTGGACGCCGCCATCTCTGACGGCCTGTTCGAGATCGATCACCAGCCGCTGCGCCTGGACGCGCTGCAAGTCATCGCTCCCGATGGCGCGAAAGTGACGCCGGCGAACACCGTCACGGGCCGTTTGCGCAGCGTCTTCGATGTGAAAATGGAAAAGCCGGGCACGTACAAGGCGGCCATCGTGTCGCAAAACGTCATGGCCAGCTACAAGGTCAACGGCGAGCAGAAGCGTTTCCGCGGCAACGAGGAAACCTTCAAGAAGGATGTGCCGGCCGATGCGCAAGAGCTGAAAATCACGCGCACGGCAGCGCGTCTGGAAACCTTCTTCAGCAATGGCGAAACCAGCACGGAAGTGTTCAAACCGACGGGCGTGGGCCTGGAATTCGTGCCGGTGACGCACCCGAACGACTTGCGCGCGGGCGAGAAAGCCACCTGGCGCTTCCTGCTTGATGGCAAGCCGGCGGCGAACCAGGCCTTCAGCCTGGTGCCAGGTGGCGTGCGCTACCGTGGCGTGCTGGGTGAAATCCGCCAGAGCACGGATGCCAAGGGCGAGATCACGTTCACGGTGCCGGCGGCCGGCATGTATTACCTGAGCAGCACCTGGCCGGCGGCCGCACCGGCCGTGGCCGGCCAGCCGCCAGCCATGCCCGAGCGCCGCATGACGTATGCGGCTACCGTGGAAGTGTTGCCGCAGTAAGCGGCGGCATCGTCACGAGAGCACCGATGCGCCGGGTCCTGCTGCCGCAACATATGTCCGATCAGGTCGCGCCGCCCGGCGCCGCGATCCGGGATTTGCGCGGCCTGACGATGGGCACCAGCTGGTCGGTGCGTCTGCTGGAGTCCGCCATGCCGGGACGCGCCGGCAGCGTCGACTTGCAGCAGGGCTTGCAGCAGCAGCTGGATCTGGTCGTGGCGCAAATGAGCCACTGGAGCGAAGAGTCCGACCTGGGCCGCTTCAACCGGGCCGAGCCCGGCAGCTGGCACAGCCTGCCTGCCGCGTTTTGCGAGGTGCTGGGCTTTGCCATGCACGTATCGCAGGCGTCCGGTGGCGCGTACGATCCGTGCGCGGGGGCGCTCGTCAACCTGTGGGGCTTCGGCCCCCGCAAGCGTTATGATGAGCCGGGCTTCCTGCCGCCGAAAGACGCTAGCGTGGCACTGCTGCTGGCGCAGCGCCAGCGCCTGGAACTGGACTTGCCGGCCCGCCGCGCGCGCCAGCCTGGCGGCTTGCAGCTCGATCTGTCCGCGATCGCCAAGGGTTATGGCGTGGACCGCCTGGCCCGCTACCTGGACAGCCAGGGTATTCATCATTATCTGGTGGAAGTGGGGGGCGAGCTGCGCGGCGCCGGCAGCAAGCCCGACGGCCAGCCGTGGTGGGTCATGCTGGAGCAGGTCGATGGCGCTGCCGATCGTGCCGATAATGCATGGCATCCGGCAGAAATGTTGCTGGCGCTGCATGGCTTGTCCGTGGCGACCTCGGGCGACTACCGGCGTTTCTTCCAGGACGGCACAGTGCGGTTCTCACACACCATTGATCCGCGCAGTGGCATGCCGATCGCCAATCAACTCGCTTCCGTCACCGTCGTGCACGCGCAATGCATGGCGGCCGATGCCTGGTCGACGGCCCTGACGGTGCTGGGGCCAGAAGCTGGCATGGCGCTGGCCGAAGAGCAGGGCCTGGCCGCACGCTTCCTGCAGCGCGATGGCGATGGCTACCATGAAACGCTGAGTAGCCACATGCTGGCCATGCTCGACGAATGAACGATTGATTCCATGATTTTTACGCACGATACGACGCGGCTGGCCTTGCTGGCTGCCCTGTCCCTCAGTTACGCGGGCGTGTGCTTGGCGCCCTGGCTGCGCGCGCGCGCCAAGCGCCGCGCGTCCGACGCCGCCAAGGCGGCGCTGGCCAACAGTGCCGCCTGGCTGGTGGCGTATGCGAGCCAGACGGGCAATGCCGAGGAACTGGCCACGCAAACGGCGCGCAGCCTGCAACTGGCCGGCATTCCCGTGCGCCTGTGCGCGCTGGCCGAAGTCACGGCCATTGATCTGCAACAAGCCGAACGGGCCTTGTTTTTAGTCAGCACGTATGGCGAAGGCGATGCGCCCGACAATGCTGCCGCCTTCATGGGCAGGCTGATGACGGGCGAACTGGCGCTGCCGCAATTGCATTATGGCGTGCTGGCCCTGGGCGACCGCAGCTATGGCCAGTTTTGCGGCTTTGGCCGTGCGCTCGATGCCTGGCTGGCGTCGCAGGGCGCGTCGCGCCTGTTCGAACGCATCGAGGTCGACCGCAGCGCCAGCGCCGCCATCGAGCAATGGTTCCAGCACCTGAGCCACCTGGCTGGCACCAGCGACGCGCCGGACTGGAGCGCGCCCGCTTTTGGCGACTGGCGTTTGACGCAGCGGCGCCACCTCAATCCTGGCAGCGCCGGCGGCGCCATCTATCATGTGGAGCTGGCGCCCGTGGCGGGCAGCTTGCCTGACTGGCAGTCGGGCGACCTGGTGCAGGTGACCGCGCCCGCCGATCCATCGCAGCCGCGCGAATATTCGATCGCCTCGATCCCGCGCGACGGCGGCGTGCACTTGCTGGTGCGCCAGCATGCGCATCCCGATGGCAGCCTGGGCCTGGCCTCGGGCTGGCTCACGGCGCAGGCCAAGGTCGGCGACGTGGTGCAGCTGCGCTTGCGCCAGCACCGGCGTTTCCGCCTGGAAGACAATGCCGAGCGGCCCCTGATACTGATCGGCAACGGCAGCGGCATCGCCGGCTTGCGCGGGCATTTGAAAAGCCGCGTACTGGCGGGGCAGCGGCGCAACTGGCTGATCTTTGGCGAGCGCAACGCGGTTCACGATTTCCATTATCGCGATGAAATTGAAGGCTGGCATGCCAGCGGCGACTTGCCGCGCCTGGACCTGGCGTTTTCGCGCGACCAGGCCGAGCGGATGTACGTGCAGGACCGCCTGCGCGGCAACGCCGACGAAGTCAAGCTGTGGCTGAAGCAGGGCGCGGCCATCTATATTTGCGGTAGCCTGGCGGGCATGGCGGGCGGCGTCGACCAGGCCCTGCAAGAGATGCTGGGCCGGCCCGCGCTCGATACGCTGGCGGCCGAAGGGCGCTACCGGCGCGACGTGTATTAATACAGAAGGGGATGCTTACGGCTGGATCGCGGCCAGCGGCGTCGCTTCCATTTCGCCACTCACTTCCTGCAAGCCGCGTGCCAGGCTGGAAATGCTGGGGTTGTCGATGAAGACGCAGCGCTTGCCCGTGCGCTTGCAATAATCTTTGACGCGCCAGTAGGCGCTGTGGCTGATGCAGCCCGTCTGGCAAATCACCAGGTCGGCCGCTGCCAGGCTCGAATCGAGCAGGTTGGCATTGTCTTCCAGCCCGCCGTCGTGGTGGGCAAATTGCGCGCCGACCCGCTCGATCAGGGCGCGGTAGGTGGCGACATTGCCGCTGCGTCCGCCCACGCACAAGACGCTTTGATCGACGAGGCGGATCGGCATTTTCAGCTTGCCGCCGGTCGGTACTTCCAGCTTCGGCGCCGGTGGCGGCGCGACAGCGGCCTGACGTGGCTGGGCTTGCTTCAATTCCGCGATATGCTGGCGCAATTCCTTTTCGCGCTCATCCATTTGCGCCAGGCGCTCGACCAGGCGCGTGCGCGATTCCAGCGCCGGGATGGCGGCCTGCAATTGCGCCAGTTCCGCGCGCAGCTCCTCTATGACGCTATCCTTGCTGATGGAATCAAAACGCGTGCGCAGCAGCACGGCCTCCTGGCGCTCCAGTTCGCCCGTTTTTTCCATCAGTGCGGCCTGGCTGCGCTGTTGCAGCTTGGCCAGTTCGTGTGCCAGGCGCGCATTTTCTTCCTGCAAGGCCGTAAATTTGCCCATGTCGGCGCGCACGCAGGCGCCGGCCTGGTGCTGGATCATGTGCAAGTCGCGGCACATCTGCTCTTCCAGTTCGGCGTCGCAGCGCGGGTGCGTCAGGCCGGCCCAGAAGGCGCCCGACACGTCGCCGTTGGCGACGGCCGTGCGCCACAGTTGCGCTACCTGCTCGGTGGTCTTGGCGCCGCGAAAGCGCAGGATCACGGGGGCGTAGCGGCGTTCGAGTTCCTTTTGCAGCGCTTCGGACAGGCGGTTGCGCGCGCCGCATTCCGTCACGGCGCCCACGTGCACTTCGTAGTCGTCGGCCAGCACCCGCCCGCCCGTCATCTTGCCCACCAGCTTGCGCAGGTAGCCCAATGGCAAGCCCACGCCGACCAGCGGGCAATGGCAGGTATGCGACAGTTCCCACAGCCGGCGGCGGCGCGAAGCGAGCGCGGCCGTTTCGGCCCCGTCGCTGGAACAATTGCTGATGACGGGCAGGGACTGGTCTTTGTCACACATGGCGATATCCTGTTGGGCGGTGGGGTATTGAAAAGAAATTATTGCGGCAGGGGCGAGGCAGGGCGCTTGGCGCTCAGCATGCGTGCCAGGCGCTCAAACAAGGTACTCCTGGGCGGTGCGGGCCGGTGCAGCGCCACCAGGGCGGCCCATTGCTGCGACAGTTGCTGGCAGGTCGCTTGCAACACGGGGCCCAGGCCGGGCGAACTCGATAGCACTTGCAGATGGCGTTCGATGACGCCCGCCAGTTTCTCGCAGGGACTGCCCGCATGGTAGTGCGACATCAGGTGCAGCACGGCCGACAGCAGCAGTTCAGGCTGTTGGCCTTGCGGGGAAGGAAACATCGGGGAAGGTCGGTCGTTCGCCATCAAACACTCCTGTGCGGTGGTTTGGCTGGCTGCGCGCACGGAGCGCGACTGGCTGGCGAGTGTGGTGACTGGCTGCCGTGCTGCGTCAGGCAGTCAGGATCAGCTTGTTCAATTGGGTGACGCGCAGGCGATAGATCTTGCCGCTGTGCTCAATCTCCACTTCGCGCCCCTGCTGCAGCAAGGCTTCGCTGGTGATGCGGCGCGCCGGCTGGGTCATGCTGACGGGAGGACGGACGTGGGCCGTAGCGGCATCCTGGATCAAGGCTGGTTTTGAGCTTTGCATGTTGGGCTTTCTTTATCTCAGTTGAGAATGATTCGTATTTGCATTATTGTTGAATGTGGCCCGAAAAGCAAGGCTTATTTGTGCGCAATCCGCGCTTTTTTACGCTGGCATGGCAGCGTCGAGGATGCAGCGGCGCAAAGGTGGCCGCAGCGCGGCGTAGCAGGGGGACGGCAGCAAAAAAGACCCGGCAAGGCGTCGTGCGCCTTGCCGGGTCAAGCCTGTGCCAAGCGAGAGTAAATCGGCAGGAAACTAGATGGTGGCCAGCAATTGCGCCGAGGCGCTGGCGGCAGCCGTGCTGTCGGCCTTGAGTTTGGCGGCGGCCAGTTGCTTGGCGCGCGAGCGCGACGGCGGCAGGCGGCGCAGGGTTTTCAGGGCGTCCGGATCCTTGATGCCGATGGTGCGCTGGTCGACCGTGATCAGGCCAATTTCATTGAAGGCGGACAAGGTGCGGCTCACCGTTTCCAGGGTCAGGCCCAGGTAGCTGCCGATTTCATGGCGCGTCATGCGCAGGTTGAACAGCTTGCTCGAGTAGCCCATCTGCGCGAAGCGGTCCGCCAGCGAGACGAGGAAGCGCGCCACGCGGGCTTCGGCGCTGAGGGCGCCCAGCATGCCGATCATGGCTTGTTCGCGCACCAGTTCACGGCTCATCACGCCATACATGACGTTTTCCAGTTCCAAGTGGACTCTGCCCAGCGCCGTGAGTTTCTTGAACGGCAGCAGGATCAGGTCGCAGTCGGACAGGGCCACCGCTTCCGAGGAGTAATGGCGCGAGTGGATGCCGTCGACGCCCAGCATGTCGCCCTTCATGGGAAAGCTGAGCACCTGCTCATTGCCGAATTCATCGATGAGCACGGTTTTCAGGAAGCCCGAATTGACGATGTACAGGGTGTCGAAGGGCTGGCCGATGGTGTGCACGCGCTGGCCCGTCTTGAATTGCACGTGCTGGAACAGCAGCTCGTCGGCGGCGATGGTGCAGGCGCTGGAGATATGCAGCAGGTCGCACACCTCCTTCAGGTTCGACCAGAGCCGGCCCTGGCGCTGGCGCCCCGCTTCCATCGGAGAGGAGGGGGCCAGCGATGGAGCGGCAGCGCGGGTGTCGGGCGTTTGCGTGGACAGCATGTTCATCTCCTGGTGACAGGTAGTTCAGAGTTGAATGACGGGAGGCGCGGGACGGCGGGCGGGCAAGGGTCGGCGGCGCGCGTCCAGGCAGGTAATGCTCAATTCGCTAAAGACTTGCTGCGTGATGAAATAACTTTCCAGCAACTTGATGGCTGGTTTCAGTATGCCAACAAGCGCATGCAATTAATATCAGCAGTGGCTGAATATGGCAGTAGGAGCCGCGGTAGATGAAGTAGGATTGTTCCTACAGCTGACGCGCGGGCGCGCGTCGCCGGACTCACGTCTTGAAGGGGGATAGCAGGCGGTGCGCCACGGCGTACTGAACCATTTCCGACAGCGAACTCATGCCCATTTTTTGCATGATGCGCGTCTTGTGCGTACTCACCGTCTTCACGCTCAGGTGCAGATTGTTGGCAATTTCCGTGATCGACTTGCCTGCCACCAGCAGGGAAAAGACTTCGAATTCGCGGTCCGACAACTGTTTATGCAGCAAGCTTTCATTCGGCATCATGATGTTGAGCACGAGTTGCTCCGCCACTTCGGCGCTGATGTACGGACGTCCCGACGCCACCTTGTGGATGGCGCCCACGAGCTGGGTGCCCGCGCTTTCCTTGGTCAGATAGCCTTGCGCGCCGGCGCGGATGGCGCGCACCGCATATTGCTCTTCCTCGTGCATGGTGAGGATCAGGATGGACAGCTTGGGCGCCTCGCTGCGGATTTGCCGGATCAGGTCGACGCCGCTGCGGCCCGGCATCGACAGGTCGAGCAGCAGCAGGTCGAAGCCGCCCTGGCGCACGTGGTTGAGTACTTCAAAGCCGTCGATGGCCTCACCCACGATGTCGATATCCGGCGCGCCGTCAAGGATGCGCTTTAATCCTTCACGCATGATGGTGTGGTCGTCGGCAATCACAATACGTATCATAGGCGGGCAATCTGGTGGCGTGTAATCTGCGGTGTCCGTCACCGGACAATCAAATGTTAAGAAACGAGAAATGTTGTCATTTTAACCGAAGCTGCCGCATTGTGCCTTTTTCTTGATGCGCCGGCAATGGCCGCCCGCGTGGCCATGTGGCGCCTTATTTTGCTGGCGGTTCCTTGATCAGCCTATGCACGAGAACGGGCAATTTCGAGTGCGACAGCACTTTATTGGTGACGCTGCCCAGCAGCAACTGGCCCCAACCGCTGCGGCCATGCGAGCCCATAAAGATCAGGTCGCATTGCTGCAATTGCGCTACTTCCACGATTTTCAGGGCCGGGCTGTCGGAAAAGGCCGTCAATCCCGTCGCCTGCAGGCCACGCTTGGCGGCCGCGTCGAGGATGGGTTGCCAATGCTCGGCGCCCGTCTTGCGCATGGCGATGCGGTATTCCTCTTCGCTGGGATAACTTGGTGGAATGATTTCGATGTACACCGGGTACTGGTACTCGGGTGCCACGTACACGGCAAGGATGTCGGCGTGCATCTGTTCAGCAAAGGCGACGCCGGCACAGGCCGTCAAGTTGGAGACGGTGGAGCCGTCCGTGGCGATCAGAATTTTCTTATACATGGCAGGTCCTTTGGCAGTGACTCAGCGCGCACAACGCCTCTTATTGTAGACGTGGCGGCAGCATGGTATTCATGTTAAGACTTGATAATTGTCAATACTATTGCACCTTCAGTATAGATAACATTGGCAGAAAGATCGTGTTTTAGCTGCAACGATGTCCCAGCGATATCCATATGGGGCTGTTGCGCAGCCGCCCGGAAGCAGGATTTCTTGTGCGGCGCGTGGTCTTGCACGCACGCCAATGGTAGTATTTCAAAATACAACAGCAGGAACACTTATTTCCTGGCGGAAAAGCTCTTGTAGGCCCGCTTTGCACCAGGAAGCGCGTTTTGAGATTTACCAACAGGGCGGCGCCCTGCTACACTCGCACCATCGCAGCGGTATTGCCTCAAATCATCTTAATCGAGAAATTGTGGGTATCAGTCTGTAAAGCGCACAGTTCAGGCGGAATTTTGACAAATTATGGAGAAGCAGGGATATGACCAACGCCGCTGATGATTTCGATGCATTATTCGATGAAGTATCCGCGCAAAGCGCGGCCGCAGCCACGCCGGCGCCTGCCGCGGCGCCCGCTCCCGCCGTGATCGCGGATGATGATTTTGACGCGCTGTTCGACTCCGTGTCGGCCAGCGCCGCCGTGCCGGCAGTCGCCGCGGCGCCGGTCGCTGCCGCGCCAGCCGCACCGGAAGCGGCCCCCGTGGCCAGTGCCGGCGCGTCTGGCGAAGCGGCCGATCCGGTCGACCAGTCCGACAAGCCGATGTTCGAGCGTCTGGGCGGCATCGTGCGCCTGCTGCACGATTCGCTGCGCGAACTGGGCTACGACAAGGCGTTGACGGAAGCGTCGTCGCAGATTGTCGATGCCCAGGACCGCCTGGAGTATGTCGCCACCTTGACGGAACAGGCCGCCAACAAGGTCTTGAATACGCTCGACGAAGGCATGCCAGCGCAAGATGTGCTGTCGAAGAAAGCCAAGGACATGGACAGCCGCTGGACGGCGCTGTTCGATGGCAAGCTGAGCCTGGAAGAATTCAAGGCCCTGGCCGGCGACTCGCGCCAGTTCGCGCAAGCCGTTGCCGAGGCAACGGAAGCGGAAAAAGCGCGCTTGCTGGAAATCATGATGGCCCAGGACTTCCAGGACATCACGGGCCAGCTGATCAAAAAAGTGGTCAACATCACCAAGACGGTGGAGCACGAGCTGGCTCAGCTGCTGCGCGACAATGCGCCGGCTGAAGTGCGCGAAAAACTGGCGCAAAAGCCGGTGCCGCTGATGCAGGGCCCGTCCGTGCCGTCGGTGGCGCTGGACCAGGATAATGTAGACGACCTTCTTGCGGATTTGGGATTCTAATGGACGATATGCTCAAGGATTTCGTCGTTGAGGCGATGGATCTTGCGGTTAATGTTGAAGAGCACTTATTGCGCCTCGAGCGTGATCCTGACAACAAGGAAACACTGAATGCCGTGTTTCGTTCCTTCCACACCATCAAGGGTGGGGCCGGCTTCATGGGTCTGCCCGCACTGGTGGCGGCCTGCCATCTGACGGAAAACCTGTTCGACGCCTTGCGCACGGGCGCCGCGCCGGTGACGCCGATCGCCATCGAGGCAGCGCTGCAAGCGTCCGGTTTCGTGGCCGACCAGCTGACGGAACTGGCGAATGGCGCCGCGCCGGAAAGCTTGCCGGCCATGCCGGAAGAGCTGGAACATATCCTGACGAACGCCATCGAAGGCAAGGGCATGGATGCGCCTGCGCCGGCCGCCGCCGTGGTGGCGGAAGTCGCCGTGGTCGTTGCTGAGGTCGCCGCAGTTGTGGTGGCCGCGCCTGCCGCCGCCGTTGCCACTGCCAGCGCCGACGGCCTGGACTGGGAAGGCATGTATAACACCGTCGTGCCCGAGGCTAGCCGGCTCGCTGCCGCACCAGTGTCCGCCGTCGCTGCTGCTCCTGCCGCCGTGGTCGCGGCGCCGGCTGCTGCCGCCAAGCCGGCCGGCAAGGCATGGGATGGCGTGGACCGCCGTGAAGAGCGGCCGGAAGTGCGCCATGCCGCGCCCGTCAAGGAAGATAGCATCCGTGTCGACGCCGTCAAGCTCGACGCGCTGCTGGAAGTGGCCGGCGAATCCGTGCAGGCTGCCAACCAGGCTGCCGTGCTGCTCGAGCGCTTGCTGCAATTCAAATTCGAAGGCCAGGCCGCCACCTTGATGGCGACCCTGGCGGAAACCCTGGAACGCGCTTCGCGCTACTCGACGGAACTGCAGCGGGCCACCCTGGCCACGCGCATGCAGCCTGTCGGCCGTCTGTTCCAGAAATTCCCGCGCCTGGTGCGCGAGCTGGCGAAAGACCTGGGCAAGGATGTCGAGCTGACCATCGAAGGCGCGGAGACGGAAGTCGACCGCGTGGTGGTCGACAGCCTGTACGATCCGCTCGTGCACATGCTGCGCAACTCGCTCGACCATGGTGTCGAATCGCCGGAAGCGCGTCTGGCTGCCGGCAAGCCCGCCAAATCGTATATTTCGCTGAAAGCCTGGCAGGAAGCGAACAGTGTCATGATCGTGCTGCAGGATGATGGCAAGGGCATGGATCCGGCCTTCCTGCGCAGCAAGGCCCAGCAAAAGGGCTTGATCAGCGAAAACGCGCAGTTGAGCAACGACGAATGCTTCCAGCTGGTGTTCCTGCCGGGTTTCTCGACCAAGGAAGTCGCGTCCAGCGTTTCCGGGCGCGGCGTGGGCATGGACGTGGTGAAAACGGCCGTGGAGAAAAACCGCGGCGCCATCCACATCGAATCCATGCTGGGCAAGGGCACGAAATTTGCCATCCGCCTGCCGATCGAACTGTCGATCGTGCCGACCATGCTGGTGTCGACCTCGGGCGCCGCGCTGGCGCTGCCGATGGCGGTGGTGCAGCGCGTCGTCGAATTGCCGGAAACCTTCATGGAAGTGGGCGGTGCGCCCGTGCTGAAAGACCAGGGTCGTCCATTGCCCGTGCGCTCGCTGGCCGGCGCCCTGGGCTACGAATCGTGCAGCGAGCGCGTCGGCATTGTGGTCGCTGCGCCACAGCCGTACATTCTCGCCGTGGAAGCCGTCGATGGCACGGCCGACCTGGTGATCAAGCCGATGACGGCCATCACCGTGGAAGGCATTACCGGTACCGCTCGCTCGGCCGAAGGCGAGCTGGTGCTAGTCGTGGGCCTATCTTTCCTGATGGATGGTTGCAGGGGAAGTGTGCGCATGGCTGCCTAACGACACAGGCCAGTTCACACCCAGCCCGCTGCAGACCTCTGCAGCGGGCTTTTTTTTCGGTTTTTTTCGATTTTTATTCGCCCCGCCGGCATTTTGGCGGATTTTCGTATCAGCAATTTTTTCGCCATATCGGCAAAGCGCGCCAAATTTTGTATCGCCCATCCCACGCTGGGGCGGCTTTTGGTTCTGCATTGCACAAAATATGGCATAATCATTGCCGATCCCTTCGATCAGTACGACAGATCACTTAAACAGGCTGTGGCAACGCTGCATAAATCATGATGAAGACGCTTTACGACAAACTCTGGGACTCCCACGTTGTTCGGGCCGAAGATGATGGCACGACAATTTTGTATATCGACCGGCACCTGCTGCACGAAGTCACCAGCCCGCAAGCCTTCGATGGCCTCAGCGTGGCGGGCCGCCAGCCGTGGCGCATTTCCGCCAACCTGGCCGTGGCCGACCATAACGTGCCGACCACCAGCCGGGTTGACGGCATTGCCGACCCCGTCTCGCGCCTGCAGGTCGAGACGCTGGACAAGAACGCCAAGCACTACGGCTTGACCTACTTCAACATGAACGACAAGCGCCAGGGAATCGTGCATGTGATCGGCCCTGAACAGGGCGCGACCCTGCCCGGCATGACGGTCGTCTGCGGCGATTCGCACACCTCCACGCACGGCGCCTTTGGCGCGCTGGCGCACGGCATCGGCACGTCTGAAGTGGAACACGTGCTGGCCACGCAAACTTTGCTGCAAAAGAAATCCAAATCCATGCTGGTGCAAGTCGACGGCGCCTTGCCGGCCGGCGTGACGGCGAAAGATATCGTACTGGCCATCATCGGCAAGATCGGCACGGCCGGCGGCACGGGTTACTGTATCGAGTTCGGCGGCGCGGCCATTCGCGCCCTGTCGATGGAAGGGCGCATGACGGTGTGCAACATGGCCATCGAGGCGGGCGCGCGCGCCGGCATCATCGGCGTGGATGACACCACCATCAATTACGTCAAGGGCCGTCCGTTTTCGCCGGCCGGGCCGCACTGGGAACGCGCCGTGGCCTATTGGCGCACCCTGCATTCGGATCCGGGCGCCCGTTTTGACCTGGTCGTCACCCTCAACGCGCAAGACATCGTGCCGCAAGTGACCTGGGGCACGTCGCCCGAGATGGTGATCGGCGTCGATGGCCGCGTGCCGGACCCTGACCAGGAAAAAGACAGCGTCAAGCGCGATGCGATGGAAAAGGCGCTGGTCTACATGGCCCTGAAGCCCAACACCGCCATCGAAGACATCCGCATCGACAAGGTCTTCATCGGTTCCTGCACCAATTCGCGCATCGAGGATTTGCGCGCGGCCGCCGCCGTGGTGCGCGGCAAGTACCGCGCCTCGAACGTCACCCTGGCGCTGGTGGTGCCCGGTTCCGGCCTCGTCAAGGACCAGGCCGAACGCGAAGGCCTGGACCGCATCTTCAAGGATGCCGGTTTCGAATGGCGCGAGCCGGGCTGCTCCATGTGCCTGGCCATGAATGCGGACCGTCTGGAACCGGGTGAACGCTGCGCCTCGACCTCGAACCGCAACTTCGAAGGCCGGCAAGGGCAGGGCGGGCGTACCCACCTGGTGTCGCCAGCGATGGCGGCGGCGGCGGGTATCGCCGGCCACTTTGTCGACGTGCGGGGATTGCGATGAATTAAGGGTGCTGCGTGGCAACGCAGCTAAATTCTGGGGTCAGACCCCAGCTTTCAGTTGCTGGTTTACACTAACGCCATCCATTCCCCTGAAATAAACGAAATCATCATGAAAAAACTCTTCGCCCTCCTCATCGCCACCGTCATCCTGTCTGGCTGCAACACCGTCTCCGGCATCGGCCGCGATGTGCAGAAAGTCGGCCAGGTCGTCACTGGCGCCGGCGGAAAATAAACCGTGACGTGACGGCGCCCTGCGCCGCGCGTCCTACCGAGTAGAAACAGCATGGATAAATTTACGATTTACGAAGGCCTGGTGGCCCCGCTGGACCGCGCCAACGTCGATACCGACGCGATTATCCCGAAGCAATTCCTGAAATCGATCCACCGCAGCGGTTTCGGCCCCAACCTGTTCGATGAATGGCGCTACCTCGACCATGGCGAACCGGGCCAGGACAACAGCCGCCGCCCGCTGAACCCCGATTTCGTGCTCAACGAGGCGCGCTACCAGGGCGCGTCGATCTTGCTGACGCGCAAGAATTTCGGTTGCGGCTCCTCGCGCGAACACGCGCCGTGGGCGCTGGACCAGTATGGCTTCCGCGCCATCATCGCGCCCTCGTTTGCCGACATCTTCTTCAATAATTGCTACAAGAACGGCTTGCTGCCCATCGTGCTGTCGGAAAGCCAGGTCGAGCACCTGTTCAATGAAGTCAAGGCTTTCCCCGGCTACAAGCTGGTGGTGGACCTGGAACGGCAGTGCGTGCGCACCAGCAATGGTTCCGTTTCGTACCCGTTCGAGATCGATGCCTTCCGCAAGTATTGCCTGATGAATGGCCTCGACGATATCGGCCTGACCCTGCGCCATGCCGACGACATCCGCGCCTTCGAAGAGCGTCACTTACATAGTCAGCCCTGGCTCGCCAACGTCATCTAATCGATAAAAATATGAAAATTGCAATTTTACCCGGCGACGGCATCGGTCCTGAAATCGTCGCGCAAGCCGTCAAGGTGTTGAACGTGCTGGGCGAATCGTTCGAGCTGGAAACAGCACCGGTCGGCGGCGCCGGCTATGCGGCCCACGGCCATCCTTTGCCGGAAGGCACCCTGGCGCTGGCAAAAGCGGCCGATGCCGTGCTGTTCGGCGCCGTTGGCGACTATCAATACGACAAGCTGGAGCGCCAGTTCCGCCCGGAGCAGGCGATTTTGGGTTTGCGCAAGAACCTGGGCCTGTTCGCCAACCTGCGTCCGGCCATTTTGTACCCGGAACTGGCGGGCGCTTCGACCCTGAAGCCGGAAGTGGTGTCCGGCCTGGACATCCTGATCATCCGCGAATTGACGGGTGACATTTATTTCGGCCAGCCCCGTGGCGTGCGCGAGTGCCCGGACGGTCCGTTCAAGGGCCAGCGCGAAGGTTTTGACACCATGCGCTATGCGGAAGGCGAGATCCGCCGCATCGCCCACGTGGCTTTCCAGGCCGCTCAGAAGCGCGACAAGCGGCTGACCAGCGTGGACAAGGCGAACGTGCTGGAAACGTTCCAGTTCTGGAAAGACATCGTCACCGACGTGCACAAGGAATACCCGGATGTTGCGCTCGATCATATGTATGTCGATAACGCGGCCATGCAACTGGTGCGGGCGCCGAAGAAATTCGACGTCATGGTAACGGGCAACATGTTCGGCGACATCTTGTCGGACGCGGCCGCCATGCTGACGGGCTCGATCGGCATGCTGCCATCGGCTTCGCTCGATGCCAACAACAAGGGCTTGTATGAGCCATCGCACGGCTCGGCGCCCGATATCGCCGGCAAGGGCATCGCCAATCCGCTGGCGACGATTTTGTCGGCCGCCATGATGCTGCGCTATTCGCTCAACCGCGAAGAGCAGGCAAACCGCATCGAGGCAGCCGTCAAGCAAGTGCTGGCGCAGGGTCTGCGCACGGCCGACATCCACGAAGCGGGCACGACTTTGGTCGGTACCGAGGCGATGGGCGATGCAGTTGTAAAAGCACTGGGATAAAATAGTCTAATGACGGCAGTCGCCGTCTCATCTTGAGGAATGGTAATGAAATTAGTTGGCTTGGTAGGTTGGCGCGGTATGGTCGGTTCGGTCCTGATGCAGCGCATGCAGGAAGAGGGTGATTTCGCCCATATCGAACCGGTGTTTTTCACCACCTCGAACACGGGCGGCGCGGCGCCGGCCATGGCGAAGAATGAAACCATCCTCAAGGATGCCAACAACATTGCCGAACTGTCCAAGTGCGACATCATCATTTCCTGCCAGGGCGGCGACTACACCAGCGCCGTCTTCCCGCAGCTGCGCGCTAGCGGCTGGAATGGCTACTGGATCGATGCGGCTTCGACCTTGCGCATGGAAAAAGACGCCGTCATCGTGCTCGATCCCGTCAACCTGCACGTCATCAAGGATGCGCTGGGCAAGGGCGTCAAGAACTACATCGGCGGCAATTGCACCGTCTCTTGCATGATGATGGGCCTGGGCGGCCTGTTCCAGCACGACCTGATCGACTGGATGACGTCGATGACGTACCAGGCGGCATCGGGCGGCGGCGCGCAGCACATGCGCGAACTGCTGACGCAATTTGGCACCATCAACGGCTCCGTCAAGGCGCTGCTGGACAACCCGGCTTCCGCCATCCTGGAAATCGACCGCCAGGTGCTGGCCACCCAGCACGGCTATTCCCCGGATGAAATCAAGCAATTCGGCGCGCCGCTGGCCGGCAACCTGATCCCGTGGATCGACAAGGATCTGGGCAATGGCCAGTCGAAGGAAGAGTGGAAGGCGGGCGCGGAAACGAACAAGATCCTCGGTCGCGGCATCGATTTCGGCACCAAGGAAATTCCTGTCGACGGCCTGTGCGTGCGCATCGGCGCCATGCGCTGCCATTCGCAAGCCCTGACCATCAAACTGAAAAAAGACGTGCCGCTCGATGAAATCAACGACATCATCGCCAGCAATAATCAATGGGTGAAATTCGTGCCGAACACGCGCGAAGCGTCCGTGCGCGACCTGTCGCCGGCGGCGGTCACGGGCAGCCTGACGATTCCTGTCGGCCGCGTGCGCAAGATGAGCATGGGTGGTGAATACCTGTCCGCGTTCACCGTGGGTGACCAGTTGCTGTGGGGCGCGGCCGAGCCGCTGCGCCGCATGCTGCGCATTTTGCTCGACGCGTAATGGCAATAAAGTGCTGATCAAAATCAAGCCGGGGCTGTTTTCCCGGCTTTTTTTTCGCCCTGAGCCCGTCAAGGCTCAACCATGCGGAGCTTGCATAGCTCTGGGCATGATGATATGTTGATACCTCTGGAAAAGTAACAGTTTTCCCATGTCAACTAAGATGCCGCCAACTATGCCTGTACACACTCGTCCCCGGGTCGCCTCCCTTGCCATTAAAACACTCAGCAGCGCTGTCGCCTGTGCGGTGTTCTTGTCACCGGCGGTATCCGCAGCCGAGCTGGGCAAGATCACGGTGCTGTCCGCCGCCGGCCAGCCGCTGCGCGCCGAGGTTGAATTATCGGCCGTCAAGCCAGGCGAGGCCCCGAGCCTGCTGGCCAAGTTGGCGCCGCCGGACGCGTATCGCCAGGCCAACGTGGAATTCAATCCCGCCCTGAACGCGCTGACGTTTGCCGTGGAAAGCCGCGACGGCAAGTCCTTCATCCGCATCAGTTCGGCGCAACCTGTGGCCGAACCCATGGTCGACCTGCTGCTGGAACTGAGCAGCAAGAGCGGTCGCCAGGTGCGCGAATATGCGTTCGTGCTCGACACGCCCGAAGCGCGCCAGACGCGCGGCGCGCAAGTGACGGCCCCGGCCGAACCTGGCCGGGCCGGGCGCAATGTGGAGCCGACGGCGGCGCAAGAGTCACGCAAGAAGCCGGCTGGTGAATACAAGGTCAAGGCGGGTGACACCCTGAGCCGCATCGCCAGCGAACTGAAACCATCGGGCGTCTCGCTCGACATGATGCTCGTGGCCCTGTACCGCGCCAATCCCGACGCCTTCAAGGGCGAGAACATGAACCGCATGCAGGCCGGGCGCATTCTGGCCGTGCCGGGTGCGGACACGGTGCGCGCTACCGCTGCGGCTGAAGCGAAGGGCATCGTGACGGCGCACGCCATCGATTTCGAAGCCTACCGCAACAAGCTGGCAGGCCAGGTGTCGCAAAGCAAGCCGACCAAGGCCGCGCAAGCGACGCAAAGCACGGCCGGCAAGATCGGCCCGACCAAGGTGCAGGAAAAGCCGACGGCCGTGAGTGAGTCGCAAGACAAGCTGAAACTGTCGAAGGCGGAGCCGGCGGCCAAGTCTGCCGGCAAGAGCGCCGTCGCCAGCGAGGAAGACAAGATCGCCAAGGCGAAACAGGTCGATGAAGCGGCTGCCCGCGTAAAAGAGCTGGAAAAGAACGTCAGCGACCTGGAAAAGCTGATGGCGGTCAAGAGCAAGGCCATGGCCGACAAGAGCGCCCCGGCGCCCGCCAAACCGGCCGAGGTCGCTGCCAGCGCATTGGCCAGTGCTTCGGCCAGTGCCATCGCCAGCGCGCCGGCCGAAGCCCAGCCTCCCGTGCCCAAAGCCAAGCCGGTACCGCTGGTGAAAAAACCGTCGCCGCTGGAACCGACCTTCGCCGACAAGATCAGCGACCACCTGGGTGCCATCGGCATCGGCCTGGCCGCGCTGCTGGCCGCCGTGGCCGCGCTGGTGATCGCGCGCCGCCGCAAGGACGCGCCGCCGCCCGCCGAAGATATCGCCCCCGTGTTCGAGCCGGAAGCGCCAGTGGCGCCGCCGGCCGGGCTGGCGCCGGAAGACCAGCAGTCCGAAGCGAGCAACCACCTGTTCGGCACGGGCGCCGCCGCTGCCGGCGTGGCCGCGGCGGCGGGTGCCAGCATGCTCGATGCGAATGAGACGGACCCGGTCGCCGAAGCGGATGTGTATATTGCCTACGGCCGCGATGGCCAGGCCGAAGATATCCTCAAGGAAGCCTTGCGCATCCACCCGGAACGCCATGCGGCCCGCCTGAAGCTGCTGGAAATCTATTCGGCCCGCAACGACGTGCGCGCATTTGAAGACCAGGCCAGCGAGCTGTACAGCCTGACGCGCGGCCAGGGTGAAGAGTGGCCGCAGGCGGCCGCCCTGGGCCTGGCGCTCGATCCTGCCAATCCCCTGTATGGCGATACGGAAGACGACGCCGTTGTCAGCCTGAGCAAGGCTGCCGGCGACGATTTGCATGGCCAGAGTATGGACTTGCCTGACGATCTGTCTACTCCTGAGTCAGTGCCATCGGCCGACTTGGCGCCGGCCGAGCCCGTGTCCTCCGTGACGGCCCGCGATGCGCGCGCCCCACTCGATTTTGACCTCGACAGCCTCGATTTCGAGCCCGTTTCCACCAGCGACCCGATCGTCATGCCGGGACCGGACAGCAAGCCGCAGTCCGCCACGCAGGATGCGCACTATGACGCCAGCATGGATTTCGGCCTGGACCTGGAACCGCCGGCCGGTCCCGTGAACGGCGTGGGCGCCGGCTTGACGCCGCTGCCCGATCCATTGAAGGACGTGGACCTGGCCCATTTCGATCTCGACGAACCGGTGGCGCCAGCTGCCGCACCGGTCGCGGCGGCCGAGCCTTCCCTCGACAGCCTGTTCGACGACGCGCAAACGCCAGCGAGCTTGCCGGAAGCCATACCGCCGGCACAGGAATTCGACCTGTCCGGCATCGACCTGGACCTCAACGATGGCAAGACGGCCAGCGTCGGCGTGGACGACCCGCTGTCGGCCATCCACATGGAAATGGATACCAAGCTGGACCTGGCGATCGCTTACCAGGAAATCGGCGACAAGGAAGGCGCGCGCGAGTTGATCGATGAAGTCATCAAGGGTGGCAGCGCCGAACAGGTTGCCAAGGCCAATACCATGCGCGCGCTGCTGAGCTAAGCACCTGATACGACGTCCATGGCTGCGTTGCACGGTCTCGCCGTACTATTCGTACTGTCTTCGACCGCGCGCCTTGCCCTGAACGCCGTCTCAGGCGCTTGTGTGGCCAGAAGGCGTGGCCGCCTTTGCGCCGGTATAATGCTTCGATGCAAAATATTACGACAGCAACGCCATTGAAGCGTATCGTCCTCGGCCTGCAGTACGACGGCACGGCCTGGCACGGATACCAGAAACAGGAAGATGGGCAAACGGTGCAGGACCAGCTGGAAAACGCGCTGGAGCAGTTTGCCCGCGTGCGCCTGGCCACCACCTGCGCCGGCCGCACGGATACGGGCGTGCATGCGCTCGAGCAAGTCGTGCACTTCGATACGGAACTGAACCGCGACGTGCACTCGTGGGTGCGCGGTGTCAACGCCTTCCTGCCGAAATCCATCGCCGTGCGCTGGGCCAGGGAACTCGAAGGCGATCCGACGGTCAATGACTTCTTCCACGCCCGTTTCAGCGCCCGTGCGCGCACCTATCATTATGTGTTGTATAACAACGCCACCCGTTCGCCGCTGGTGGAAGGGCGCGCCGGCTTCTTTTTCCGTCCGCTGGACGTGGAACTGATGCGCCAGGCCGTGCAGCCGCTGCTGGGCTGGCACGATTTCACGGCCTTCCGCGCCGCGCAATGCCAGGCCAAGTCGCCCGTCAAGCTCATGCATGACATCCGCATCGAGCGGCGCGGTGATTGCGTCATCTTTACCATTACGGCGAATGCCTTTTTGCACCACATGGTGCGCAACCTGGTCGGTTCGCTCGTCTACATCGGCACGGGGCGCGAAAAACCGGACTGGCTCGGGCACTTGCTTGAAAGCAAGGATCGCCACGCGGCCGCGCCCACCTTCATGCCGGATGGACTGTACCTGGCGCAGATCGATTACGACCCGAAATGGGCATTGCCGCAAGATAGCAGCAGCGCCTTGCCCTGGTTCTGACGTTTCGCATCAAGCAATAACCTCAAGGAATAACATGCCACGCACACGCATCAAGATCTGCGGCCTGACCCGCGTTGAAGACATCCAGGCGGTCGTGGCGGCGGGCGCCGACGCCATCGGCTTCGTGTTTTATCCGAAAAGCCCCCGCTATGTGACGCCCGAGCAGGCGGCCAGTCTGATCGCGGCCATGCCGCCCTATGTGACGACGGTGGGTCTGTTCGTCAACGCCACCGTGGACGAGGTACGGGCCACGAAGGCCGTGGCGCCCTTGTCACTGTTGCAATTTCATGGCGATGAGACGCCCGAACACAGCGCGGCGCTCGCCGGCGCCGTGAATACGCCGTTTACGCAAGTGTTCCGCATCAAACCCGACACCTCCTTTGAAGATTTGCTAGAATACGAACAGCGCTACCGCGCCGCCAGTCCCTTGTTTTCCAGCCTCTTGCTGGACACCTATGTGGATGCCTACGGCGGTGCAGGAAAGGTATTTGATTGGACCCTCATTCCAGAAGAACTCGCGCCTCGGGTCGTTTTAAGTGGTGGCTTGAGCGTACAAAACGCGACTGACGCAGTGGTGCGCGTGCGCCCTTACGCCGTCGACATCAGCAGTGGTGTCGAAGCGTCCAAGGGCATCAAGGACGCATCCCGTGTCCGCGCGTTCATCGCCGCGGTGCAGGATGCCGATGCCATCATTGCCAGAGGAAACAACCATGAATGACCACACCACCATGCCCGGCGCCGCCGCCGCATTGTTCCACGCCACCGATTACCCATTTCCTGACGTGCGGGGCCACTTCGGCCCGTACGGCGGCGCATTTGTTGCCGAAACGCTCACGCATGCGCTGGCCGAGCTGAAAGACGCCTACGCCCGCTACAGCGTCGACCCGGAATTCCTCGAAGAATTCCGCTACGAGCTCAAGCACTTCGTTGGCCGTCCGTCGCCCATCTACCACGCCAAGCGCTGGTCCGAAATGGCCGGCGGCGCGCAAATCTATTTCAAGCGCGAAGACTTGAACCACACGGGCGCGCACAAGATCAATAACGTGATCGGCCAGGCCCTGCTGGCCAAGCGCATGGGCAAGCCGCGCATCATCGCCGAGACGGGCGCCGGCCAGCACGGCGTGGCCACGGCCACCATCTGTGCCCGCTTCGGCCTCGAATGCGTGGTCTACATGGGCAGCGAAGACGTCAAGCGCCAGGCGCAGAACGTGTACCGCATGAAACTGCTGGGCGCTACTGTCGTGCCCGTCGAATCCGGCTCCAAGACCCTCAAGGATGCGCTGAACGAAGCCATGCGCGACTGGGTCACCAACATCGAAAACACTTTTTACATCATCGGCACCGTGGCCGGCCCCCATCCCTATCCGATGATGGTGCGCGACTTCCAGTCCGTGATCGGCGAGGAATGCCTGGTGCAAATGCCGGAAATGACGGGCCGCCAGCCCGATTACGTGCTGGCCTGCATCGGCGGCGGCTCGAATGCCATGGGCATCTTTTACCCGTATATCGACCAGAAGGATGTCAAACTGATCGGTGTGGAAGCGGCCGGTGAAGGATTGAATACGGGCAAGCACTCGGCCTCGTTGGCAGCCGGTTTTCCGGGCGTGCTGCATGGCAATCGCACCTATCTGCTGCAGGATGAAAACGGCCAGATCATCGAGACGCATTCCGTCTCGGCCGGCCTCGATTATCCCGGCGTGGGCCCGGAACACGCGTGGTTGAAAGACTTGGGCCGCGCGCAATACGTGTCGATCACCGATGACGAGGCCTTGCAGGCTTTCCATGACTGCTGCCATATCGAAGGCATCATCCCGGCCCTGGAATCGTCGCACGCGCTGGCCTACGCGGCCAAGCTGGCGGCCACCTTGCCGAAAGACCAGATCGTGCTGGCCAACCTGTCGGGCCGTGGCGACAAGGACATGCATACCGTGGCGGAACGCATGGGACTCAACTTTAGCTGATCGTTAGCTGTTGACTACCGGGGTCAGACCCGCCGGGACTCGGCGTCCCCGTCTGACCCAGCCTTCAATTTCCCTCAGAAAAGAGATATCCATGTCCCGTATCGCCACCACCTTTGCCAACTTAAAATCGAACAACAAGACCGGCCTGGTCACCTTCATCACCGCCGGCGACCCCGGCCCTGACGCCACCGTGCCCCTGATGCATGCGCTCGTCGAGGGCGGCGCCGATATACTGGAGCTCGGCGTGCCGTTTTCCGATCCCATGGCTGAAGGCCCCGTCATTCAGCGCGCCTGCGAACGGGCCTTGAAATTCAATGTCGGCATCCACGATGTGTTCGGCTATGTGCGCCAGTTCCGCGAGACTAACCAGACGACGCCCGTGGTGCTGATGGGCTATGCGAATCCCATCGAGCGCATCGGCAGCGCCGCGTTTATTGATGCAGCGCAAGCGGCCGGCGCCGACGGCGCCATCATCGTCGACTATCCGCCGGAAGAGTGTGAGGAGTTCGGCGCCGCCATGCGTGAAGCGGGACTCGACCTGATCTTCCTGCTGGCGCCCACCTCGACCGAAGAGCGCATCGCGCAAGTGGCCAAGGTTGGCGGCGGCTTCAGCTATTATGTGTCGCTGAAGGGCGTCACGGGTGCCGGTAACATTGATACGGAACAGGTGGCAGAGCGCCTCGCGGCTATCCGCCAGCATGTAAAATTGCCCATCGGCGTGGGCTTCGGCATCCGCGATGGCGCCACGGCCAAGGCCGTTGCCAAGGTGGCCGATGCCGTCGTGATCGGCAGCCGCATCATCCAGGAGATAGAAAATGCCCCGGAAGGGGGCGCCGTCGACGCCGTGCGCAGCTTTACGGCTGGCATCCGCGCCGCCCTGGACGCCTGAGCAAGCTTGCCGTTTACGCAAGATGCGTCGGCGGCAAAGTTCGACAGCCCGGCGATAAACGGCTACACTTCGGCCACTGATTTTGCTGTTATTGTGCAATAGATAAAATTTTTGGTGGCGCCCTGCGGGGCGTCGCCGTTTACCGTCTGCCGGGGGCGTCTACCGACGCTACCCCTACAAGGGCCCAAGGAGAAAATATGAGTTGGTTGGAAAAACTGCTGCCACCGCGCATCCAGCGTTCGGACGCTGCCGCGCGCAAGACCATGCCGGAAGGCCTGTGGGTCAAGTGCCCGTCGTGCGAAGCCGTGCTGTATCGTACGGACCTGGAATCGAATTTGCACGTCTGCCCGAAATGCGATCACCACATGCGCATCCGCGCGCGTGAACGTCTCGACAGCCTGCTTGACGCGGGCGGCCGCTATGAAATCGGCCAGGAAATCCTGCCCGTCGATACCTTGAAATTCAAGGACAGCAAGAAATACCCGGATCGCCTGAAATCCGCCATGGAAGCGACGGGCGAGACGGATGCGATGGTCGTCATGGGCGGCGCCATCATGAGCCTGCCAGTGGTCGTGGCGTGCTTCGAATTTGAATTCATGGGCGGCTCCATGGGGTCCGTCGTGGGCGAGCGCTTCGTGCGCGGCGCGCAAATCGCGCTGGAACAGAAGGTGCCCTTCATTTGCATCACTGCCACCGGTGGCGCGCGCATGCAGGAAGGCTTGCTGTCGCTGATGCAGATGGCGAAAACCACGGCCATGCTGACCAAGCTGTCGGAAAAGAAATTGCCCTTCATCAGCGTGCTGACCGACCCGACCATGGGCGGCGTGTCCGCCTCGTTCGCCTTCATGGGCGACGTGGTCATTGCTGAACCGAAAGCGCTGATCGGCTTTGCCGGCCCGCGCGTGATTGAAAACACCGTGCGTGAAAAACTGCCGGAAGGCTTCCAGCGCGCCGAGTTCCTCGTCACCAAGGGCGCCGTCGACATGATCGTCGACCGTCGCAAGATGCGCGAAGAAATCGCCCGCCTGCTGGCTTTGCTGCAAAACCAGGCTGTCGAAGTACTTGCGTAATTTGATTTACCCCAAAACCTGAACTGCTGGGGTCGGACCCTAAGGATCCGACCCCAGTCTTCGGTTTGGGTCTCATGTCTTTCCGGCCTCGCGCACTCTTTTCAAGAAGTCTCCCATGCAAAACCTCCCTACCACCTTGCCGGACTGGCTCGCCATGCTGGAAACCCGTCATTCGGAAACCCAGATCAACATGGGCCTGGACCGCGTGCAAGCCGTCAAGGCACGCATGCAGCTGGCTTTTACTTGCCCTGTGATCATGGTGGCGGGCACGAATGGCAAGGGGTCCACCTGCGCCATGCTGGAATCCGTGCTGTTGCGTGCTGGCTACAAAGTGGGGCTGTACATCAAGCCGCATTTCCTCGATTTCAATGAGCGCGCCCGCGTGCTGGGCGAGATGGCCAGCGACGAGCAGCTCGTTGCCAGCTTCAATGTCGTCGAAGCCGTGCGCGGCGACACGCCGCTGACGTATTTCGAATTCACCACGCTGGCGATTTTGCATTTGCTGTCGCAGGCCAAGCTGGACGTGGCCATCCTGGAAGTGGGCCTGGGCGGGCGTCTGGACGCCGTCAACGTGATCGACGCCGACGTGGCCATCGTCACCAGCGTCGATATCGACCACACGGATTACCTGGGCGACACGCGCGAAGCGATCGGCTTCGAAAAGGCCGGCATTTTCCGTCCGGGCAAGGCGGCCATCTGCAGCGACCCCGTGCCGCCGCAGTCGCTGATCGACCATGCGACCGCCATCGGCGCGGACCTGTGGCTGATGGGCCGCGATTTCAATTATTCGGGCGACAAGCAGCAGTGGAACTACGGTGGGCGCGAACAGCGCCGCAATTCGCTCGCGTATCCAAGCTTGCGCGGCGCCAACCAGATCCTCAATGCGACGGCCGTGCTGGCCGCGCTGGAAGTGCTGAAGCTGAAACTGCCCGTGGGCGCGCAGGAAGTGCGCACGGGCCTGGTGACGGTGGAATTGCCGGGCCGCTTCCAGGTTTTGCCTGGCCGACCCAGCGTGATCCTCGACGTGGCGCACAACCCCCACGCGGCCTCGGCACTGAACCAGAACCTGGGCAATATGGGTTTCCACCCCTACACCTATGCCGTGTTCGGCTCCATGCAAGACAAGGATATCGATGGCGTGCTGGCCGCGATGAGCGAACACGTCGACCACTGGTGCCTGACGGGTCTGCCTTCGCCGCGCGCGGCCACGGCTTCCGAGCTGGCCGCCAAGGTGCAGATCATGCTGGAAGATAAGCCCGACAGCAGTGAACATACTGTGTCTATTTTCGATGATCCGGCACAAGCTTTTGCAAATGCAATGAGCCGGGCCGGTGAGAATGATAGAATTGTGGTCTTTGGTTCTTTCCTCACCGTTGCCGGCGTGATGAAGGCCCGAAAATCCTCACTTCACTGAAACGCACTTGACTGAAAATCACGCATGGGCTTGTTCTCGAAACTGTTTAAAAACAAGCAAGAATCCTCTGGCGAAGACAGCGGCTTTTATGTCCCTGGCGAAGCACAGTCGCCGACCCGCAAACGCGCCGCCAACACCTCCGGTGGCGGCGGATCGCGCCGTGGCGGCAAGGAAGCGCCGGATCCGGTCTTGCCTGAAAAAAAGCGCGCACGCCGCCGCCTGGTCGGGGCCATCGCCCTGGCCTTGGGCGTGGCTGTCGGCTTGCCGATGCTGCTCGATTCCGAGCCGAAAGCGCCTTTCAACGATATCGCCATCGACATTCCGTCGAAGGAAAAGGCCGTCACACCTGTACCTGCACCGGCGCCGGCGCCCGTGGCGGCCGTTCCGGCCCAGGCCGCAGCGAATGGCCTGGACCAGTCCGAAGAGATCGTCGATGCGCCCCTGCCTGCTGCAGCCAAGCCTACGCCTACGCCGGCACCCGTGCTGGCCGCCGCCCAGCCTGCACCGCTCAAGCCTGCCTATGTGGAACCGAAACCCGAGCCCAAGCCTGAACCGAAACCTGTCAAGGTGGAGCCGAAAGCGGAACCGAAACATGAAACCAAGCCGGAGCCGAAACACGAATCCAAGCCCGAGCCCAAGCATGAAGTAAAACCGGAAGCCAAGCCCGAGACCAAGCCTGCCAAGCCGGCGCAATCGGCCGACGATGCCGCGCGCGCGCTGGCTATCCTGGAAGGCAAGCCGCAAGACAAGCCGCAAGAGAAAGCACAAGACAAGGCACACGATGCCGGCAGCGGCAAGTTCGTGGTGCAGGTGGCGGCGCTGGCGACGCAGGACAAGGTCGATGAATTGCAGGACAAGCTGCGCGAAGCGGGCATCAAGTCGTACACGCAGAAAGTCTCCAGCCCGGCGGGCGAGCGCATCCGCGTGCGCGTGGGCCCGTTCGGCAGCCGCGAAGACGCCGAAAAGACCCGCGCCAAGCTGCAAAAGCTGGGCCTGGGCGGCAGCCTGGTACCGGCGTGATGTTGCAAGGCTGAGCGCGCGTGACGATCTTCGATTACCTGGTGCTGTTCGTGCTTGTGACGTCCGTGCTGATCAGCATGATGCGCGGCCTGGTCAAGGAAATACTGTCCTTGGTCAGCTGGATCGTGGCTTTCGTCATTGCCAATGCCTATGGCGCCACCTTGGCGAAATTCCTGCCGGAAGCCGTGCCGGGCGAAGCCATCCGCCTGTTGCTGGCCTTCGTGGTGCTGTTCATCGGCGTGCGCATTTTGATGGGATTGCTGTCCATGACGGTCGATGCACTGGTCAAGGTGACGGGCTTGAGTCTGGCTGACCGCACCCTGGGCAGCCTGTTCGGCGTGGCGCGGGGCCTTGTGATCGTGCTGACCGCCGTGATCTTGTGTGGCATGACGTCCATACCGCAGCAGCCATTCTGGAAAAACGCGCAGCTCAGCCCGCTCGCGGAGCAGGGCGCCCGCGCCATCAAGCCTTATCTGCCTGCCGCTTATGCGCAGCATGTGAAATTTTGAATTTTTTTAAAATCAGTAGCACAGTTTAGGAGCACACCATGTGTGGCATCGTCGGCGTCGTTTCCCATCAACCTGTCAATCAATTGCTCTATGATGCATTGTTGCTCCTGCAACATCGCGGTCAGGACGCGGCAGGGATTGCGACCAATCACAGCAGTATGTTTTCCATGCACAAAGCCAATGGCCTCGTGCGTGACGTCTTCCGTACGCGCAACATGCGTTCGCTGCAAGGCACGACGGGCATCGGCCATTGCCGTTACCCGACGGCCGGTTCGTCGAGCGAAGAGGAAGCACAACCGTTCTATGTGAATGCGCCGTTCGGCATCACCCTGGCGCACAATGGCAACCTGACCAACTGGGAACAGTTGAAGCTGGAAATGTTCAAGAACGACCGCCGCCACATCAATACCGATTCCGATTCGGAAGTGCTGCTCAACGTGCTGGCGCATGAAATCCAGGAAGCGACGACGGGCCTGAACCTGGACCCGGAAGCCATCTTCAAGGCCGTTACCGTGCTGAACCGCCGCGTCAAGGGTGGTTACGCCGCCGTCGCGCAAATCGCCGGCGTGGGCTTGCTGGCCTTCCGCGATCCGCACGGCATCCGTCCGCTGTGCCTGGGCATCAATGAAACGGAGCAAGGTCCCGAATACCTGATTGCCTCCGAATCCGTGGCCCTGGAAGGCATGGGCTTCCGCTTCGTTCGCGACATCGGTCCCGGCGAAGCCGTCTTCATCGATGCCGACAAGAAATTGCACAGCGCCCAGTGCGCCGACAATGCCAGCCTGAACCCGTGCGTGTTCGAATTCGTCTACCTGGCCCGTCCCGACTCCGTCATCGACGGCGCTTCCGTGTACGCCACGCGCCTGAAAATGGGTGAATACCTGGCCGAGAAGATCCGTGCCGAGTTGCCTGGCGTGCATATCGACGTGGTCATGCCGATTCCTGATTCCTCGCGTCCGGCCGCCATCCAGCTGGCCATGGCGCTGAACATCGAGTATCGCGAAGGCTTCATCAAGAACCGCTACATCGGCCGCACCTTCATCATGCCGGGCCAGGCGGCGCGCAAGAAATCCGTGCGCCAGAAGCTCAACGCCATCCCGTCCGAATTCAAGGATAAAGTCGTGCTGCTGGTCGACGATTCCATCGTGCGCGGCACTACCAGCCGTGAAATCGTGCAGATGGCGCGCGAAGCGGGCGCGACGAAAGTCATCTTCGCTTCGGCCGCGCCGCCGGTCATCTACCCGAACGTGTATGGCATCGACATGCCGACGCGCGACGAGCTGATCGCCTACGGCCGCACGACGGAAGAAGTGTGCCGCGAAATCACGGCCGACTACCTGGTGTACCAGGATATCGGCGCGCTCAAGCAGGCGATCGCCGACGTCAACCCGGCCCTGACCAACTTCGAGGCGTCGTGCTTCGATGGCGTGTACGTGACGGGCGACGTGTCGCAGGAATACCTGGACCGCCTGGAATATGCGCGCCACCATCCGAAGGCGGCAGCGCCCGAAGATACGCCGCGTTCCCAGCTGAACCTGAACCTGGCAACGACAGAAGCGTAATCGCCGCCTTGCCATTGGGGTCAGACTCGTCGGGGGAACGCGCGCCAGTGGTGCGCATTCCGATCCCGCAGGGACTGACCCCAGCTTTTGTCTAGGGTTAATAGTTTCCAGCATCCACCATGACCACCAAAAAAACCTACGGCTTCACCACCACCATCCTGCACAACGACCGCCGCAAGGGCATCGAGCACGGCTCGCTGCACAAACCCGTGCATACCTCTGTCGCCTTCGGCTACGCCGATGCGCGCCAGCTCGCTTCCGTGTTCCAGGGCAAGGAGCCGGGCTTCCGCTACGGCCGCCAGGGCAACCCGACCGTCTCCGCGCTGGAAGACAAGGTCAACAAGATGGAAGATGGCGTGGCCACCCTGTGCTTCGCCACCGGCATGGGCGCCATCGGCGCCGTGGTGCAATCCTTGCTGCGCGCGGGCGATCATGTCGTCTCGTCAGCCTTTTTGTTTGGCAACACCAACAGCCTGTGGCAAACGGTGACGGGGCAGGGCATCGCCGTGTCCTTCGTCGACGCCACCGACGTGGCCAACGTGGCCGCCGCCATCACGCCGGCCACGCGCATCGTGTTTGTCGAAACCATCGCCAATCCGCGCACGCAGATCGCCGACCTGGCAAAGATCGGCGAGCTGTGCCGTGAGAAGGGCATCCTTTACATCGTCGACAATACGATGACGACGCCATACCTGTTCCGCCCGAAAGCGGTGGGCGCGGGCCTGGTGGTCAATGCTCTGACGAAATCCATCGGCGGCCACGGCAATGCGCTGGGTGGCAGCTTGACGGACACGGGCGTGTTCGACTGGACGCAGTATCCAAACATTTTCGATAATTATAAAAAGGCCGCGCCGGCACAGTGGGGCATCGCGCAAATCCGCGCCAAGGCCTTGCGCGACTTCGGCGCATCCCTGGGTCCGGAAGCGGCGCACCATATCGCCGTCGGCGCCGAAACCATGGCCTTGCGCATGGACCGTACCTGCTCGAACGCCCTGGCGCTGGCCACCATGTTGCAAGCGGACCCGAGAGTGGCGGCAGTGCATTACCCAGGCTTGTCCTCGCACCCGCAGCACGCGCTGGCGACGGACTTGTTCCGCAGCTATGGTTCGCTGTTCAGCTTTGAATTAAAAGATGGCATCGATTGCTTCGATTTCCTGAATCGCCTGAATCTGGCGATTCCGGCTAGCAACCTGGGTGACACGCGCACCCTGGTCATTCCCGTCGCCCACACGATCTTCTATGAGATGGGAGCCGAGCGCCGCGCCAGCATGGGCATCGCCGAATCGCTGATCCGCGTATCCGTCGGGATCGAGGATGAGGCCGATCTGCTGGAAGACTTCCGTGGTGCGCTGGAGGGCTGAGAGCGGTGTTGGTGACTAGGCCGTGTGCCAGTTTTGAGGCAAACTAAAAACTGGGGTCAGACCCGGCGGGCGCTGATCCCGGCATGTAATTTAATGCCAGCTGCGCATCAGTCCGACGGCGAGTCCTTCCAGGGCGAACTCATCTTCCGGCGACACGGTGATGACCTTGAAGTCTGGGTTTTCCGGCAACAGTTCGATGACGGAGCCCGTTTTCTTGTAGCGCTTGACGGTGACTTCGTCGCCGATGCGGGCCACGACGATTTGGCCATTCTTGGCGCTGTCGACCTTTTTGACGGCCAATAAATCGCCATCCATGATGCCGGCGTCGCGCATGGACCAGCCGCGTACCTTGAGCAGGAAGTCGGGCTTGGCTGAGAACAGGGCGGGGTCGACGTTGTAGCTCGCTTCCAGGTTTTCCTGCGCCAGGATGGGCGAACCAGCCGCCACGCGGCCGATCAGGGGCAGCGACAGCAGCAGCGCCGCCGGTACTTTCGATGCAAGCGCATCGGCGGCCGCACTCGCCGCCGCACCGATCAGGCGGATGCCGCGCGACGTGCCGGGCGAAATCTCGATCGCGCCCTTGCGGGCCAGGGCCTGCAAATGCTCTTCGGCCGCATTGGCCGATTTGAAACCCAGTTCATTGGCGATTTCGGCACGGGTGGGAGGAAAACCCGTATTTTCAATCGCGTCCTTGATCAGGTTCAGGATTTGTTCTTGTCGTGCTGTCAGCTTGATCATGAGCGGTGGGTGCATACTAAAATGCTGTCTATATGAACAGTCTGTATTTTTGTACAGTATCGCCCACTATGCAAGGGGATTTCCGTGTTTCAGGCGAATTTCGCAAGAAATACTTGTCCATGGGCGCAAAGCAGGGGCGAGTGCAGGCTTTTCGGGCGCTGGTGGAAGGAATGATTGAAACGTTTGCAAAAGGCGGTTATAATCTTCGGCTGACCTTCCCACACCCGTCTTGACGCCGGGGTGGGCGATTATCAATCCGACCTGAAGGAGTTTGCATGCGTCATTATGAAATAGTCTTTATCGTCCATCCGGACCAAAGCGAGCAAGTGCCCGCGATGATCGAACGCTACAAAGCCAGCGTAACCACCCGCGGCGGTTCGGTTCACCGCGTGGAAGATTGGGGCCGCCGTCAAATGGCTTACTCGATCCAAAAGCTGCCTAAAGCACACTACATCTGCCTGAACATCGAATGCGACAACGAGACCCTGGTCGAGTTGGAAACAGCATTCAAATTCAATGATGCCGTGTTGCGTCACCTGACCGTTAAAATGAAGAAAGCTGAAACAGCTCCTTCGCCGATGATGAAATCGGTACAACGCGAAGACGCGGCCAAAAGCCACCGCACCGAAGCACCAGCAGCCGCTCCAGCCGCAGCAGCAGCTTAATTCTTGACCAGGATCGTGCGCTGAACCAGCTACAAGTCACCGCCATCATTGCCGAGCGCGAAATATTGCGCTATACCCCGGCAGGGCTACCGATTGTGAATGCAGTATTGCAACACAGTTCGCAGCAGATGGAAGCAGGGATTGCCCGTTTGACCGAGTTTGATGTTGCCGCGCTAGCCGCTGGCGAAATCTCAGGCCGTTTCAGTCAGGCAAGCTTGGGCGGGGTATATCAGTTCACGGGTTTCCTGGCCAGGAAGAGCCGCAACAGCAAGAGTTTGGTGTTTCACATCATTGATTTTAGTGCAGTCACTTTGACTAGCGCATTTTAGATACAGGAGCCTGACATGGCATTCGGTAAAAAGTTCGACAAAAATAAGCTCAAGCTTAAAGAAAAACGCAAACAGCAAAACCCGTTGTTCAAACGCAAGAAGTTCTGCCGCTTCACCGCAGCTCACGTTGAGCAAGTCGACTACAAAGACGTCGACACGCTGAAAGACTTCGTCCAAGAAAACGGCAAGATCATGCCAGCACGCCTGACCGGTACCAAAGCGCACTACCAGCGCCAAGTTGACACCGCAATCAAGCGCGCTCGCTTCCTCGCGCTGCTGCCATACACCGATCTGCACCACGCTTAATCGGTCAGATATTCCTGGAGAAGAACTATGCAAATCATTCTGTTAGAAAAAGTTGTTAACGTCGGTAACCTCGGCGAAGTCGTCAAAGTCAAAGACGGTTACGCACGTAACTTCCTGATCCCGCAACGCCTGGCACGTCGTGCTACGGCAACCGCTGTGGCTGAATTCGAAGTCAAGCGCGCCGAACTGGAAAAAGCTGCTGCCGCCAAATTGGCCGCATCGCAAGCCCAGGGCGAAAAACTGAGCGGTCTGACCGTTCAAGTTGCTCAAAAAGCTGGTGTTGATGGCCGTCTGTTCGGTTCCGTCACCAACTTCGACATCGCTGAAGCGCTGACCAAGCAAGGTTTTGCTGTTGAAAAAGCACAAATCCGCATGCCTACCGGCCCGCTGAAGATCGTTGGCGAGCACAACGTTTCGGTTGCTCTGCACACCGACGTGGTCGTGGAAGTTGTTATCGCTGTCGTTCCAGACGCGAACGCGTAATCGTCTGCGGGCCTGGCCCGCAAGCGTTGCCGCAGTATGAAAAGCCGGGCTCGCCCGGCTTTTTTGTGGCCTTTTTTTCGCTCAATTTCAGCCCTTTATTTTTGCCAGCACGCCGAAGCGGGTATAATTCGCGCCATGAACGCCCCCTCTGATCCGCAACTGGATTCCCTCCGTATTCCGCCGCATTCGATCGAAGCAGAACAATCCGTCATTGGTGGTCTGCTGCGCGACAATGCCGCGTATGACCGCATCGCCGACTTCATGCATGCGGAGGATTTCTATCGCTATGACCATCGCATCATCTTCGAGCAAATCGTCAAGATGATTAACGGCTCCAGGCCAGCCGATGTCATTACTGTTTTTGAAACCCTGACCCAGCTCGGCAAGGCCGATGATGTGGGCGGACTCGCTTACCTGAACGCCATGGCGCAAAACACGCCATCGGCCGCGAACATCCGGCGTTATGCCGAGATCGTGCGCGACCGCGGCGTGCTGCGCAAACTCATCACCGTCGCCGACGATATCTCCGGCACGGCCTTCAGCCCGCAAGGCAAGGAAGTCAAGCAGATGCTTGACGAGGCCGAATCGAAGATTTTCGCCATCGCCGAAGAAGGCGCGCGCGGCGCGCAGGGCTGGACCGCCATCCAGCCCCTGCTGACGCAAGTAGTCGAGCGTATCGACGAGCTGTACAGCCGCGACAACCAGAGTGAAATCACGGGCGTGCCCACCGGTTTCATCGACCTCGACCGTATGACCTCCGGTCTGCAGCCGGGCGACCTGGTGATCGTGGCGGGCCGTCCGTCGATGGGCAAGACGGCGTTTTCCGTCAATATCGGCGAAAACGTGGCGATCGACAGCGGCTTGCCCGTGGCCGTGTTCTCGATGGAGATGGGCGGCGCCCAGTTGGCCATGCGTATGCTCGGCTCCGTCGGACAGCTCGACCAGCATCGTTTGCGCACGGGCCGGCTGAACGACGAAGACTGGCCACGCCTGACGAATGCGATTCAAAAGATGAACGACGCGCAGTTGTACATCGATGAAACGCCGGCGCTCAACTCGATCGAATTGCGCGCCCGCTCGCGCCGTTTGTCGCGCCAATGCGGCAAGCTGGGCCTGATCATCGTCGATTACTTGCAGCTGATGTCGGCCAATAGCCCGGGCGACAACCGCGCCACGGAGATTTCCGAGATTTCGCGGGGCTTGAAAGGCCTGGCGAAAGAACTTGGTTGCCCCGTGATCGCGTTGTCCCAGCTGAACCGCTCGCTGGAGCAGCGTCCGAACAAACGTCCTGTCATGTCCGACTTGCGCGAATCGGGCGCTATTGAGCAGGATGCCGACGTGATCCTGTTCATTTACCGCGATGAGGTGTATAACCCCGACTCCCCAGACAAGGGAACGGCCGAAATCATCATCGGTAAACAACGTAACGGTCCAATCGGCAGCATCCGCCTCACCTTCATGGGGCAGTACACCAAATTTGGCAATTACAGTGGTGGCCTGGCGCTTTACCAAGGCGACTAACACAGCAGCACTGGTATTCCATTGGCCGCCCCCTCCACCGGGGCGGTTTTCTGTAGTAAATAACACGACTCAATGCTTAACGGAGAATGACATGTTTGGACGCTTGATGCCCACTGAGGGCAAGTTTTTTGAATTGTTTAACCAGCACGCGGAATTGTGCGTCAAGGGCGCCAAAGAGATGCTCGGCCTGATGACCAATTTCGACGACCTGGAAAACCGCGTGCATGCGATCGAAAGCATCGAGAAACAGGCGGACAAAGTCACCTACGCCACCGTGGAAATGCTGCACAAGACCTTCATCACGCCGATCGACCGCGACGACATCCATCAGCTGATTACGCGCCAGGACGACATCCTCGACCTGCTGGAAGATGCGGCGCAAACCGTTTCGCTGTACGACCTGAAAGCCGTCACGCCGGAAGCCAAGCGCCTGGCCGAACTGGTGCTGGCCTGTACCGAAAAAGTGCGCGACGCCGTCGCCATGCTGCACAACATGGATAACTCGCGCAAGATCGTCGCCATCTGCGAAGAGATCGACCGCCTGGAATCGGACGCCGACCACGTGATGCGCGCCGCCATGTCCAAGCTGTTCCGCGACGAACCGGACGTGCGCAACCTGATCAAGCTGAAAGCGATCTACGAAATTCTGGAAACCGTGACCGACCGTTGCGAAGATGTGTCCAATATTATCGAAGGCATCATCGTCGAAAACGCGTAAGCGTTGGGCATGTCCTGAACCAGAATCAGAAAAGAAACTACAATGACCATACAAATCAGCATCTACGTGCTAGGCCTGTTGATCGTCCTCGCGCTGCTGTTTGACTTCATGAACGGCTTCCACGATGCCGCCAACGCGATCGCCACGGTGGTCTCGACGGGCGTATTGAAACCGCAGACCGCGGTTGCCATGGCCGCCACGTTCAACTTCGTCGCCATCTTCGTGTTCCACCAGTTGACCGTGGCCGCCACGGTAGGCAAGGGCACCATTGATCCGGCAGTGATCGACCAGTACGTGATCTTCGGCGCGCTGATGGGCGCCATCTTCTGGAATTTGTTTACCTGGTACTACGGCATTCCTTCGTCGTCCTCGCATGCCCTGATCGGCGGCCTGGTAGGCGCCGCTGTCGCCAAGTCCGGCACGGGTGCGCTGGTCGCGGCCGGCCTGTGGAAAACCGTCGCCTTCATCGTCATCGCACCCGTACTGGGCTTTGTGTTCGGCTCGATCATGATGCTGATGGTGTCGTGGATATTCGTGCGCTCGACGCCGCGCAAGGTCGACAAGTGGTTCCGCCGTTTGCAACTGGTATCGGCGGCCGCCTACAGTCTGGGCCACGGCGGCAACGATGCGCAAAAAACCATCGGCATCATCTGGATGCTACTGATCGCCGCCGGCTACTCCAGTGCGGCCGACGCCATGCCGCCAATGTGGGTCATCATCTCGTGCTATACGGCCATCAGCTTCGGCACCCTGTTCGGTGGCTGGCGCATCGTCAAGACCATGGGCCAGAAGATCACCAAGCTCAAACCCGTAGGTGGCTTCTGCGCCGAAACGGGTGGCGCCATCACCCTGTTCGTCTCGACGGCGCTGGGCATTCCCGTGTCGACCACGCACACCATCACGGGCGCCATCGTCGGCGTCGGCTCATCGCAAAAAATGTCGGCCGTGCGCTGGGGCGTGGCGGGCAATATCGTCTGGGCCTGGATCTTCACGATTCCCGCTTCCGCGTTTGTTGCTGCAGTCGCCTGGTGGATTGGCCAGCATATAATGTAATGGATAGCCAACGCCAGTAAGAAGGGAGCCTTGCGGCTCCCTTTTTTATGGTGCGCCCGGCAGGGCGCACTCACTGGGAGGTGCAAGTCCTCTACTCGCCCGACAAGGGGAAGAGTTAGCTGAACGGCAAGGGTGTCGCGGGCGACTGCGAATCTGGAGGAAGCCG
>NZ_JBNYXT010000025.1:0-79206 GCF_051380795.1 Janthinobacterium leeuwenhoeki | reverse complement strand
CCACGGGGAAGCCACCTCAGGCAAGGTTCTGAATGCGAAAAAATCCCTCCGTTTCGCTGAACCCGGGGGACATTTCTACTTGGGACAAAAGGGGACATTTCTATTTAGCGTTGACAGATTTCCACAGGGAAAATCTTATCGAGCCCAGACGCCCACGCCGGCGGCGCAATAACAAAAAAGGCCACGTTTTTCAACGTGGCCTTCCGAATTCTGGCTCCCCGACCTGGACTCGAACCAGGGACCTGCGGATTAACAGTCCGTCGCTCTACCAACTGAGCTATCAGGGAAAAGAGGCAATATTATATGTCGCCTTATCCATATTTGCAAGACTGCTACTGCATCCACACAAACACGGCCAGTGCCGACTTTCTACTGCCATCAGCGCCGCACTTGCATGCAACGCCGAAGAAGCAAGATCTTAAAGCACTTTGGCGATCGCGTCAATAACGATGTCGATATTGCGCGAATTCAATGCTGCCACGCAGATACGGCCCGTGTCGACGGCGTAGATCGATTGCTCGCGCAACGATGCCACTTGTTCCTTGGTCAGGCCCGAGTACGAGAACATGCCGATCTGCTGGCGCACGAATTCGAAGTCGTGCGCTGGCGCCTTGGCTTTCAGCTTTTCCACGAAGGCATTACGCATTTCACGGATGCGCACGCGCATGCCGGCCAGTTCCTCTTCCCACAGCTGACGCAGTTCCGGCGTGGCCAGGACGGTAGCCACCACCTTGCCGCCATGCGTAGGCGGGTTCGAGTAGTTGGTACGCACGACGCGCTTCAATTGCGACAGCAGACGGGCCGCTTCATCGGCGCTCGCAGCGACGACGCTCAGGGCGCCCACGCGCTCGCCGTACAGCGAGAACGATTTCGAGAACGAGTTCGACACCAGCAACGGGCCACCCGCGTCCGCAAAGCGGCGCACCACGGCGCCATCTTCGGCGATGCCGTTGGCGAAGCCCTGGTAAGCCATGTCCAGGAACGGCACCAGGCCGCGCGAGGTAACGACGGCGATGATCTGATCCCACTGGGCCACGCTCAGGTCGGCGCCGGTCGGGTTATGGCAGCAGGCGTGCAGCACGACGATGGAGCCGGCTGGCATGGCGTTCAGGCTGGCCAGCATGCCGTCGAAGTTCACGCCATGGGTGGCGGCATCGTAGTACGCGTAGTTATTCACGACGAAACCGGCGCTTTCAAACAGCGCGCGGTGGTTTTCCCAGCTCGGGTCGCTGATGTAGACCTGGGCACCCGGCGCGAAGCGCTGCAGGAAGTCGGCACCGATCTTGAGTGCGCCCGTGCCGCCGATGGCTTGCACGGTGACGGCGCGGCGCTCTTGAATAACGGCGCTATCGACACCAAATACGAGTTCTTGCACCGCCTTGTCGTAGGCGGCCAGGCCTTCGATAGGCAGATAGGTGCGTGGCGATGCCTGTTCGATCAGGATGGCTTCTGCCTTGCGTACGCAAGCTAACAGCGGCACTTTGCCGTTGTCGTCATAATAGACGCCAACGCCCAGATTGATTTTGGCGGGATTCTGGTCCGCGTTAAATGCTTCGGTGATGCCCAGGATCGGGTCGCGTGGGGCCATCTCGATGGCGCTAAACAGACTGGCAGAAACAGTTGGGTTCGTCATGATAAGATTGGATTCGATTGGAAGCAGGTTCACAGCGGAGTTGTAGACAGCGCCCCAAAATACAACGCCAGGGCCGCCAGCAGAGCACTATTCTAACAAAGGTCTGATTCACATGCCCGAATTATCTACCGCCAGCGAGGCGGAAAGCGCAATTATCTCTTTCCCGGACTCCCCCTTCAAGCTGCACCAGCCCTTCCCTCCGGCCGGCGATCAGCCGGCGGCGATCGCCCAGTTATCCGAGGGCATTGCCGACGGACTGGCCTTCCAGACCTTGCTGGGCGTGACCGGTTCCGGCAAGACTTACACCATGGCCAACGTCATCGCGCGCATGGGCCGGCCCGCCATCGTCTTCGCGCCGAACAAGACCCTGGCGGCGCAGCTGTACAGCGAGTTTCGCGACTTTTTCCCGCAAAACGCGGTCGAATACTTCGTCAGCTACTACGATTACTACCAGCCGGAAGCCTACGTGCCGCAGCGCGACCTGTTCATCGAAAAGGACTCGTCGATCAACGAGCATATCGAGCAGATGCGTTTGTCGTGCACCAAGTCGCTGATGGAACGGCGCGACGTCATCATCGTCGCCACCGTCTCGGCCATCTACGGTATCGGTAACCCGAACGAATACCACCAGATGATACTGACCTTGCGCGTCAAAGACAGGGTCGCCCAGCGCGACGTCATCGCGCGCCTGATCCAGATGCAGTACACGCGCAACGAGGTCGATTTCGGCCGCGGCACCTTCCGCGTGCGCGGCGATACCATCGACATCTTCCCCGCCGAGCACGCGGAACTGGCCGTGCGCCTGGAAATGTTCGACGACGAGATCGAATCGATCCAGTTGTTCGACCCGCTGACGGGCCGCGTGCGCCAGAAAATCCCCCGCTTCACCGTGTACCCGGGCTCGCACTACGTGACGCCCCGCTCCACCGTGCTGCGCGCCGTCGAGACCATCAAGGACGAGCTGCGCGAGCGCCTCGAATTCTTCCGCAAGGAGAATAAACTGATCGAGGAGCAGCGGATCGAGCAGCGCACGCGCTTCGACCTGGAAATGATGGCGGAAATCGGTTTCACCAAGGGCATCGAAAACTACTCGCGCCACCTGTCCGGCGCGCTGCCGGGCGAGCCGCCGCCGACCCTGGTCGATTACCTGCCGCCTGACGCCCTGATGTTCCTCGACGAGTCGCACGTGCTGACGGGACAGCTGAGCGCCATGTACAACGGCGACCGCTCGCGCAAGACGAATCTGGTCGACTATGGCTTCCGCCTGCCGTCGGCGCTCGACAACCGGCCTTTGAAATTCGAGGAATTCGAACAGAAGATGCGCCAGACGGTATTCGTCTCGGCCACCCCGGGCGACTACGAAAAGACCCATTCGGACCAGGTGGTCGAGCAGGTGGTCCGCCCCACGGGCCTGGTCGACCCGCAAATCATCGTGCGCCCCGCCAGCAGCCAGGTGGACGACCTGATGTCGGAAATCGTCGAACGCATCAAGAAGGACGAGCGCGTGCTGGTGACGACGCTGACCAAGCGCATGTCGGAGCAATTGACGGAATACCTGGGCGATCATGGCATCAAGGTGCGCTATCTGCACAGCGACATCGAAACGGTGGAGCGCGTGGAAATCCTGCGCGACCTGCGCCTGGGCACCTTCGACGTGCTGGTGGGGATCAACCTGCTGCGCGAAGGCCTGGACTTGCCGGAAGTGTCGCTGGTGGCCATCCTCGACGCGGACAAGGAAGGCTTTTTGCGCTCCGAGCGCAGCCTGATCCAGACCATCGGGCGCGCCGCGCGCAACCTGAACGGCACGGCGATCTTGTACGGCGACCGCATCACGGACTCCATGCGCCGCGCCATCGACGAGACGGAGCGCCGCCGCAACAAGCAGATCACCTTCAACACAGCCAACAACATCGTGCCGATCGGCGTCAAAAAGTCGATCCGCGAAATGATCGACGGCGTCTACAGCCCGCAGGAAGCACGCGAAACCCTGCAAGTGGCGCAGGAAGCGGCCAAGTTCGAAGCCATGAGCGAGAAACAGATCAGCAAGGAAATCAAGCGCCTGGAAAAACTGATGCTCGACCACGCCAAGAACCTGGAGTTCGAAAAGGCGGCGCAAGTGCGCGACCAGCTGCACGTCCTCAAGCAGCAGCTGTTCGGCGCGCCCGGGACCGACAATGTGGCGTCGATCCTGGGAAAATGAATACCACGCCATGCGTAGGTCGGATTAGGCCCTGCGGGCCGTAATCCGACAACATTGTTGGCGCTGGTGGTGGTGTCGGATTACGCGGCCTTGCCGCTAATCCGACCTACTTGAAAAGCCGCTCGGCACGAAGTCCTGGGCTGTGGCTTGACCGTATCAGCGAGTACAGGATTGCTGCCCATGGGTTTGCCCTACGCCGGCAGCGAATAATCGATGTCGTAGACATTCTGGCCGTTTTCAATGCGGATGGCCAGGGTGCCGCTGATGCCCGTCAATTGCCCCGTGCCGAAATGCTGGGCCACGAAACTGCCCTCTTTTCCCTGCAGGACGCCCGTGATGGCTTCCATCGCGACATAGCCGGCCGCGCCTTTGGTGTCGGTCACGCCATTGAGCATCTGCCCCGTGGCAGTGGCGACAAGGTCGCCCGCATACACCTTGTCAAGCAGCCCCCTTCCCAAGGTCGTGCGCCCCCCCGCGTTGCGGCACCGGCTGGCGCTACCGATAATAGACAATATGCGGCCAGCATCAAGCCCGACCAACAGTGTGATTTCATGATTCCCTTCCGATCAATCCTAGCTGGCCTCCTTGACGTCGTCCATGTAGGCGCGGATGATGCTGGCGAAATCGGCGTCCGCCGTCAAACCCAGCGCTGCGGCGCGGGCCGTGTCCCAGGCGCCGGGCCAGCTCTTGACGATGCGCTCGACGGCGGGATCGGGCGCGTAGCTGATACGGGCCGTCACGTCGCTGCCGGCCACGTCTTCAAGTGCCGCGATCATTTCGCCCACGCTGACCGACAGCCCAGGCAAGTTCACCGTGCGGCTGGCGCCGAACGCCTCGCCTGCCAGCTCGTGCCCTGCGATCAGGGAGGCGATGGCACCGCGCGGCGACAGCAGCCACAGACGCAAATCGGTAGCCACGGGGCAGACGGCCGCCTCGCCGTTCAACGGTTCGCGGATGATGCCGCTGGCGAACGACGACGCCGCCTTGTTCGGCTTGCCGGGACGCACGCTGATGGTCGGCAGGCGCAGCACGCGGCCATCGACAAAGCCGCGGCGGCTGTAATCGTTGAGCAGTAATTCGCCGATGGCCTTTTGCGCGCCATACGACGACTGGGGATTCAGGGCCGTCGTATCTTGCACCACGTCCGGCAGCTTGCCGCCATACACGGCGACGGAACTGGTAAATACCACCTTCGGTTTGTGCCCCAGTTCGCGGCAGATATCGAGCAGCAAACGCGAGGCATCGAGGTTGATGCGCATGCCCAGCTCAAAATCGGCTTCCGCCTGACCACTGACGATGGCGGCAAGATGGAAGATCGAAGTGGTCCGCGCATCGATGGTGGCGCGCATCAGGGCACCGTCAGCGATATCGCCCGTGACCACTTTCACGCGCACATCATTGAAGTCATGCGCTGCCACCACGTCGACCAGCACCAGTTCGCTGATGGTCTGCAGTTGGCCGTGGCTGTCCGTCAGCTGGCCCTGGGCCAGCAACTGGCGCGCCAGGCGCTGCCCGAGGAAACCTGCGCCGCCAGTGATCAATACTCTCATGTGATATCTCCTTATTTGTTCGAATTATTCAAGTAGGGCGCGAGCCAGCCCAGGCCATCCTCGGTGCGCCCACGCGGACGGTATTCGCAGCCGATCCAGCCGTCATAGCCCAGCTCGTCGAGCAGGGTGTACAAAAACGGGTAATTGACTTCGCCATCATCAGGTTCGTTGCGCGCCGGGACGCTGGCGATCTGCACATGGCCGATGCCCTCGACATTGTTCTTGAACGTCATGGCGATATCGCCCTCGACGATCTGCGTGTGGTAAAAATCCATCTGCACCTTGACGTTGGATGCGCCCGACTCCAGGCGCAGCGCATGGCCCTGCGCCTGCGTGACGAGGAAGTAGGCGGGCATGTCGCGCCCGTTGATCGGTTCGATCAAGAGTTCGATGCCATGCTCGCCCACGGCCTTGGCTGCGTACTTCAAATTGGCCAGGTAGGTGGCGCGGTGGATCTCAATATCGGCGCCGACGGGCAGCAGACCCGCCATCATGTGCACGCGGGGCGTGCCCAGTGCCAGCGCATACTCGATGCCACGCGCCACGCCAGCGCGAAATTCCGCTTCGCGGCCCGGCAGCGAGGCGATGCCCCGCTCGCCGGCCGCCCAGTCGCCCGGCGGCAGGTTGAACAGCACGTTCTGCAAGCCATGCTCGCGCAGCCAGCCAGCTACCTCCTGCGGTGCATAGTCGTAAGGAAACAGAAATTCGACGCCCTGGAAGCCCGCTTGCGCGGCGGCGGCAAAGCGCTGCGGGAAAGGCACTTCATTGAACATCATGGTCAGATTGGCGGCAAAGCGGGGCATGCGTATCTCCTGGATTTCTTATAGTTCGAGTTTGAAGGTGTGCTTCAGGTCCGCGATCTGCGCCGCGTCAAGCGGGCGCGTGGGCACGTCGCGCAGCAGCAGGAACAGTTTGGCCGTCTCTTCCAGTTCTTCGGCCGCATATACGGCCGCTTCCAGGCTGGTGCCCGAGACCACGGGGCCGTGATTGGCCAGCAGCACGGCCGTGTGCTTGCGCGCCATGGCGCCAATCGCCCCCGCCAGCGCCGGGTCGCCCGGACGGTGGTAAGGCACCAGCGGCAAACGCCCCACCTTCATCACAAAGTATGGCGTGAGCGGCGGGATGCAATCGTCATGGTTCAAGCCACACATGCACGACACGGCCGCCGAATGCGTCGAATGCAAGTGCACGATGGCGCCGGCGCTGCCCCGTTCTTCGTACATGGCGCGGTGCAAAAACGCTTCCTTCGAGGGCGGCGCACCGCTGATCAAGTTGCCGTCCCAATCGAGCTTGGACAATTGCGCGGGATCGAGCCGTCCCAGGCTGGCATTCGTGGGCGTGAGCAGCCAGCCATCGGACAGGCGCACACTCAGGTTGCCGCTGCTGCCCGCCGTCAAGCCCCGTTCGAACAGCGACTTGCCAAAGTCGACGATCAGTTCGCGCTGGCGCGATTCGGTGGTGCTCATGCCAGCACCTGCCAGGCCTTGCTGAAGAAATCGACCGTGCCGAAATTGCCGGACTTGAGGGCCAGCGCCAAAGGTGCCCTGCCATCGTCGCCCGGCGCAGCCAAGGCTTGCGTCCAGGGCACGCCGGGGTCGATCTCGGGGCCGATGCGCAATCCCGCCACGCCCAAGGCCTTGACGACAGCGCCCGAGGTTTCGCCGCCGGCCACGATCAGCTGGCCCACGCCAAGGCGTATCAGCCCTTGCGCGATGGCGGCCAGGGTTTCCTCGACGAGGGCGCCGGCACGCTCCACGCCCAGCTGCGCCTGTACGGCGCGCACGGCGTCCGGCGTGGCCGTGGCATAAATCAGGACAGGGCCTTGCGCCAGATGCGCGCCTGCCCATTCCAGTGCCTGCTCCACCACGGCGTCCACCACCTCACCGCCCGCGGCAAGCTGCAGTGGATCGACGTGGAACGATGGGGCCAGTTCGCGCAGGTGCGCCACCTGCTGCTGCGTGGCCACCGAGCAGCTGCCAGAAATCACGGCGCGAAATCCGGAGGCTGGCGGCAAGCGTCCCGCCTGCCCCGCATGCGATGGCGACAACTGGCCACGCTGGCGGAAATTTTGCGGCAGTCCCAGTGCGATGCCGGAACCGCCCGTAATCAGTTTCAAGTCGGCGCAAGCGGCGCCGATAGCTTCCAGGTCGCGGTTCGACACGGCATCGACGACGGCGAAATGGCAACCCTGGCCGCGCAAGTCCGCAAAGCGCTGGGCGATGGCGGCTGCGCCCTTCTCCACCACGGAAAAATCGGCCAGGCCGACCTTGGCTTGCACCTGCTGCTGCAGCACGCGCACCAGGTTCGAATCCGTCATTGGCGTCAAGGGATGGTTGCGCATGCCTGACTCGGCCAGCGGCAGGTCGCCGACAAACAGGTTGCCCTTGTAGATGGTGCGGCCATTTGCGGGGAACGCGGGGCAGGCAATCGTGAAGTCGATGTCGAGCGCCTGCATCAGCGCCTCGGCCACGGGACCAATATTGCCGCGCGGCGTAGAGTCGAACGTAGAGCAGTACTTGAAGTAGAACTGGCGGCATCCGGCCTGCTGCAGCCAGGCCAGCGCGGCCAGCGATTCGGCCGCCGCGTCTTCAGGTGCATTCGTGCGCGACTTGAGGGCGATGACGACGGCGTCGACATCGGCCGGCGGCGGCCCTTGCGGCACGCCGATCAACTGCACCGTGCGCATGCCGGCCTTGACCAGCATGCCGGCCAGGTCGGTGCCACCCGTGAAGTCGTCGGCGATACATCCCAGTAATACAGTCATGATGGTTCCTTCTTGATTCAGTTACGCTTTCGCTGGCAATGTAATTCCAGGGAAAAGCTTGATGACGGCGGCGTCGTCCTCACCCCCAAAACCGGCCGCCGACGCCTGCATGAACATCTGGTGCGCCGTGGCGGACAGGGGCAGCGGAAAGACGCTTTTTTTCGCGTAATCGAGGACGATGCCCAGGTCTTTCACAAAAATATTCACGGCCGACAGGGGCGTGTAATCGCCCTTCAAAATGTGCGGCACGCGGTTCTGGAACATCCAGGAACTGCCGGCACTGTTCGAAATGACTTCGTACAGGGCATCCGGATCGCAGCCGGCGCGCAAGCCCAGCGCCATCGCTTCAGCGGCGGCGGCGATGTGCACGCCGGCCAGCAGCTGGTTGATCATCTTGACTTTCGAGCCTTGCCCCGGCTGTTCACCCAGGCGGTACAGCCTGGCGCAAATGGCGTCAAAAATGCCGGAACAGGCGTCAAACGCGTCGGGTGCGCCGGCCGCCATCACCGACATCTCGCCGGCAGCCGCCTTGGCAGCGCCGCCGGAAATGGGCGCGTCGATGAAGCGCAGGCCCATGGCCGCCAGACGCGCGCCGAGGGCTTCGGCAAACTCCGGCGCCACGGTGGCGCAGGCGATGACCACGCTGCCCGGTGCCAGGGCGCTGGCCGCGCCCTGCTCGCCAAACAGCACGGCTTCCGTCTGCTGCGCATTGACGACGACGATCAGCAAGGCTTGCACCTGCGCCGCCAGCGCGGCTGGCGATTGCGCCGCATGGGCGCCCAGGTCCGCCAGCGTTTGCACGGTCTCGGGCCGCACGTCGCAGGCATGCACTTCGAAGCCCGCACGCAGCAGGGATTGCGCAATACCCATGCCCATGGCACCCAGGCCGATCACGCCCACTTTTTCGATTGTTGCAGTCATTGTTTACTCCATTTATTTATTGACGAGCTTGGCCGGCACCCGCATGATGATGAAGGCGCCAAACACCAGGATGCCGGCCAGCAGGTAGATGGCGATGTCGGTCGATTGCGTCAGGTCCTTGATGGAACCGATCATGTACGGCGCCGCGAAGCCGGCCAGGTTGCCCACCGAGTTGATGGCGGCGATGCCGGCGGCGGCCGAGACGCCACCGAGGAAGGCCGTCGGCAAGCTCCAGAACATGGGCGAGGCAGCCAGGATGCCGCCAGCGGCGATCGTCAGGAAGAAGATGGCCCAGCCCGTGTTGTGGGCGCCGGCCAGCGCGCTGCAGACGATGGCGGCAGCGCCCACGACCAGCGGGATGGCCATGTGCCAGCGCCGTTCGCGGTACTTGTCCGAGCTGCGGCCCAGCAGGATCATGGACGCCACGGCTACCGAATATGGAATCGCGGTGAACAGGCCGATATTGAGCACGCCCTTCACGCCGGCCGCCTTGATCAGGCTGGGCAGCCAGAAGGTCAGCGAATACTGGCCCATCACGCAGCAGAAATAAATCAGGGCCATGACCCAGATGCGCGGATCGGCGAACATGGCGCGGATCGACGGGTGCGTAACCTTGCCCTGCGCTTCCGTGGCGATGCGCTGCTCGAGGATGACTTTTTCGTCTTCCGTCAGCCACTTCGCGGCGCGGATGCTGTTATCGAGGTACAGCAACACGGCCACGCCCATCAGCGCGGCGGGAATCGCTTCAAGCACGAACATCCACTGCCAGCCCGCATAACCATGCCAGCCGGCGAAGGTTTCCATGATCCAGCCCGACAAGGGGCCGCCAATCAGGCCCGCCACGGGAATGGCGGCCATGAAGGTGCACACCATGCGCGCGCGGCGCTCGGACGGATACCAGTAGGTCAGATACAGGATGATGCCGGGGAAGAAGCCCGCCTCGGCGATGCCGAGCAGGAAGCGCATGACGTAGAACTGGGTCGGCGTGGTGACGAACATGAAGGCGCCCGAGATGATGGCCCAGGTAATCATGATGCGGGCGATCCACACGCGCGCGCCGATCTTGTGCAGCATCACGTTGCTGGGCACTTCGAACAGGAAGTAACCAAGGAAGAACACGCCCGCGCCCAGACCGTACACGGTTTCGGAAAACTGCAGATCGGCCAGCATTTGCAGCTTGGCGAAACCCACGTTGACACGGTCGAGATAAGCGACGATGTAGCACAGCATGAGGAAGGGAATGATGCGCCAGGTCACCTTGCGGTAGACGGCGTCGTCGATGGTTTTCTGGCTTGCGGCGGCGCCGGCCAGCTGCCCGGGCAATGCTTGTGATACTTCCATGCTTGTCTCCTGATCACTGAGGTATCGACCGTGCCGGGTTTTTATGGTCCACTGGAAGTGGCTGGCAACTTGTCTAAAATTTGTATGGATGTATATTATGTGTGTGTTTTGTGTGTGTCAAGCTGTATATTCCATATAATGGCAAGCAGGCAAGCCCAATAAGAACCGCTAGCACAAGGATGCACCCGATGGACCGCACGTTCAGCTTTACCCTTCCCCCGCCGGAGCCCGCCGCGGGCAGTTTCACCACTGGCACCCTGGGCGCACGGGTGGCGGCACGACTGCGACAGCAGCTCCACAACGATGGCTTGGCCAGCGGCACGCGTTTGCCATCAGAGCAAGCCATGGCGACGCACTTCGGCGTCAGCCGCACGGTGCTGCGCGAAGCCATCGCCCTGCTGCAGGCTGAGGGCATCGTCGCCACGCGCAAGGGCAGCGGCACATTCGTGTGCGCGCAGGATGGCGCGAAGCCGGGCGAACGGGGCGACGAGCTGACGGAGCAGTCGGTGCAATCGCTGCTGAACCTGATCGAGGTGCGGCAGGGACTGGAAGCGGAGATCGCCGCGCTGGCTGCCGTGCGACGCACGCCGGGCCAGCTGGCCGACATCGAACATGCGCTGCGGCGTATCGAGGAAGCCGTGGCTGCCGGCGTCGACGGCGTGGAAGAAGACGTGCGCTTGCACCTGTGCATCGCAGAAGCGACGGGCAATCCTTATTGGCCGAAATTCGTCGCCATGTTCGCCGACCCGATCCGCTCTGCCGTCAAGGTGACGCGCGCCAATGAAGCGCGGCGCACGGACTTTTCCATCGAAGTGCGGCGCGAACATGAAAAGATCGTGCAGGCGATCGCCGCCGGCGACCCGCAGCGGGCGCGCCAGGCGGCCATGGAACACATGCAGCATGCGGCCGAACGCGTACGCCTGGCCGACCGCGAATTCTGGCGCGGCGACGGCGGCGCCCTGGCGCGCACCCTGGGACGCGATCCCATCATGCAGAAATAGCCTGCGTCCGTTCAGGGATAGCTTGGCCGGCGCATGTGGAACAGGCTGTCCGGTCCGATCTCAAAATAATCGGCCGGTCCGCCGCCCCGCAATATCGGCGCAGCAGCCGCCGTGTCGTAGACGCCGTCCTTGAGCAGCTGGTGCGCGATATGCACGCCCACCACTTCACCGAGCACCAGCCAGCTGCCGACACCCTCCCCGCTCAATCCTTGCAGCTCGATGATCTGCGTGCGCCGGCATTCGAAGGATACTGGACTCTCGGCCACGCGCGGCACATTGACGATGCGCGAGGCGGCTGGCGTCAGGCCGGCCAGCGCAAATTCGTCAACTTCGGGCGGCGCCGGCGCACAGCTGAGGTTCATCGCCTCGGCCAGCGGACGCGTCGCCAGGTTCCAAACGAATTCGCCCGTCTGTTCGATATTGCGCAAGGTGTCCTTGCGGCCGATGCTGGAAAACCCGATCAGCGGCGGCGTGTAATTGAAGGCGTTGAAAAAACTGTAGGGCGCCAGGTTCAGCACGCCTGCGCTGCTGCGCGTGGCGATCCAGCCGATCGGCCGTGGTCCGACAATCGCGTTAAAGGGATCATGCGGCAGGCCATGGCCCTGTGCAGGTTCATAAAAGTGAGTGGAGTCAAGCACGCGCGTTCCTGAAGTCAAAAGAAGTCAATGGCGCCCGGGGTGGAGCGCCTGGTACGACAGCTTACTGAAATTGCCGCCACCGCGTTGCCAGCCCGCCGGCGCCAGGTGCGCTCGCGCACGCAGCGCCACAATTGTGTAGCACACGGCCCTTGGCCTCGCTTATGATGGCACAACTCAACCATTATCATTGCGCTACCGCCCATGCATACCCTCACGCTGCACCAGAAAGTGTTCCTGCTCCTCCTGAGCATCGTCACCATCGGCTTCGGCTGGATACTGGCGCCGTATGCGGGCGCCATCTTCTGGGGCGTCGTCCTGGCGATCCTGTTCGCGCCCGTGTACCGCTGGCTGCTGCGGAAAACGAAGGGCCGCGCCGGTCTGGCGTCGCTGCTGACCTTGCTGCTTATCATCATCATCGTGATCCTGCCGCTGTCGCTCATTTCCGTGTCGCTGGTGAACCAGGCGGCCAGCGTGGTGGAAATGGTACGTTCGGGGGAAATCACGGTCGGCATGTTCTTCAATAAAATCATGGCAGTGCTGCCGCAATGGCTGATCAATTTGCTCGACCGCTTCCACTTGTCCAGCCTGGCCAGCCTGCAGGACAAGCTGGCCGAGGGCGCCACGCAGCTGAGCCAGGTGGTGGCGGTGAAAGCCATCAATGTGGGCCTGTACACCTTCGAATTCCTCACCAGCCTGTGCATCATGCTGTACCTGCTGTTTTTCCTCATGCGCGATGGCTCCACCCTGTCGGCCCGCATCAAGGGCGCCGTGCCGCTGAGCCGCAAGTACAAGCAGCGCCTGTTCACCAATTTCACCACGGTGATCCGCGCCACCGTGAAAGGCAACATCCTCGTGGCGATTGCCCAGGGCGCCCTCGGCGGCCTGGCGTTCTGGTTCCTGGATGTACCCGCACCCCTGCTGTGGGCAGTGCTGATGGCCTTCCTGTCGCTGCTACCGGCCGTCGGCGCCGCCCTCGTCTGGGCGCCCGTGGCCGTCTACTTCCTGGCCACGGGCGCCATCTGGCAAGGCGCAGGCCTGGCCGCCTTCGGCGTCTTCGTCATCGGCCTGGTCGACAACGTACTGCGTCCCATCCTGGTCGGCAAGGACACCAAGATGCCCGACTACGTGGTACTGCTGTCGACCGTGGGCGGCATGGCCCTGTTTGGCCTGAATGGCTTCGTCATCGGCCCCGTGGTGGCGGCCCTGTTCATCGCTTCGTGGGATCTGTTCGTCTCGGCCAGCGAATTCCAGGCCGAGGATTGAGGCGTCGCTGCCTGGCATGACGGCTTGAGAAGATCATCGCCAGGCGCATTTTCCAGTACCCAGGGGAGCACAATCCGCGTTCTGCCCGAAACCTGTTTACAGCACTGTTGCAAATTTGCATACTGGTGCCACCTTCATCACGACAGGCGTGACACCGATGCGTATCAACCTTGCACGACAGGAGCAGGATTTTTCTCTCGGCCAGCGTGCCCATGGCCCGTACGTCGCCGCCATTATCCTGCTGCATCTGGCGCTGCTCTGGGCGGCCACGCGGCCAGTCCACACAAGAATCGAGCACGATGATCGGGTCTGGCTGCAACTGATGCCGCCACTGCCGCCAATGGCAAGGTTCATTCCAACCGCCCAGCCCGATCCGGCGCCGACACGTCCGCCAGCAATCCGAACCGTCCCCGCCGACACGACCGCATCGGCGCCGCAGGCATCGACGCAAGACAGCCCGCCTGACGATGCCCCGCCAGCAGACCCGCTGCCTGCCGCCCCCAGGGCCAGCCCCCTCACCCTGGCGCAACAGGCGCTGCAGGCCGCCGGCGCCATCGACCGCCAACTGCGCGCCGAGCATCCACAGGAATTCGTGGCGCCGCCCGATACGGTGCAGACGCGCCTGGCAAAGGGGTTTGCGGAAGCGCACGCGGCGGTCAAGCCAAAGTGGTTCGAAGCGGCCCGCATCGAGCTGTTCAGCGCGCCAAACGACCCGAAGCGCATCTACCGCGTCATCACGGCGACGGGCGAATACTGCATCTATTTACCGGACAAAGGCAACATGACCTTGAACCTCAGCGCCAGGTCCGGCTATGCCGGTTTTGGCGAGGGGACCGCGGCGCCTTGTCCCATACGGTTTTAACAGCGGGCGATGCAGCGCGTCTCCTCGGTGCAGCGGTGCATGGCAGCCTGGCAGCCGTCCCATCTTGCAGAAATAATCCCTCCAGAATCCGGCGCCGCCAATGGCACCCCTTGCGCCTCCCGAAACAGGCTGGAACAGCCCGGCGGCAGAGTGTCCGCCGGCGCCGGCCAGCCTCGGCAACTATCCTCATGAGACCGCATTTCATATCGACTATCATGTTGAAATAGTGTGCATTTAGCAACAAGTTCGAAAATATAGTTTTTGACGCAGTGGGCGCCGCGGCGTAGTGTCGGTCCTCCCGACAACCACGTAATGAGGAGCCTCCCATGGCAAATCCACTGTGCTTAATGATGCCGGTGCTACCCGGCACCAATCCGATCTCCATCGCCGCAGCATTGCAGGAATACCAGACGAAGATCAATGCCGCCCTCACCGATATCGGTACCGTGCACTTTGCCCGCTTCACGCTGCTTGACCGCTCCCAGGCCAATCTGCTGCCCAACATTAACTCGGCGGGTGCCTCCAATACCCTGATCATCGGCGTCATCACCGAGTATGACGGCAGCTTCAACGACTACATCGAAGATTTCGTGGACCAGCTGGGCGAGGTATTCGACGCATTGCTGCAGTTTGTCGTGGGCGGCAAGGCGCTGATCCCCGTTGCCAACCATGTGGCCGCTTTTGAAGCCTTCATCACCGCCAACGACGCCGCGCAGCATGTGCCCAATACCGGCCTGTATAGCGCGTATCCGCAGACAGTCCAGAAAATTCTCGCCTCGGTCTCAACCTAACACCACGCCGGGGCTGCGCAAGCGGCCCCACCACCCTGCCAGCCACAACCCCAGCCCCCGGAGACAGCATGGCCGATCCCACCATCGATTACGACGAGGTGCAAGGCACGATCCTGCGCGGCTACCGCGTCAACCTGGCGCGCCATTTCATCTTCAGCATCACGGATGCGGCGCAGGCACGGCGCACCATCGCGGCTCTGCTCGACGGCAGCGACGGACTGCCGTCCATTACCACCGCGCGCCATATCCATCCCAAGCCGCCCTGCTTCCTGAACCTCAGTTTTACCGCTCCCGGCCTGTCTGCGCTGGGAGTCAATGCGGCCGATCTGACCACCTTTGACCCGGCATTTCAACGCGGCGCCACCGATCCGCTCAGCATCGCTGCCGTGGGCGACGTGGGCGCCAGCGCCCCCGCACATTGGCTGGGCAACCTGGGACCGGCCACCGAGAATGAGCAGGTGCATGCGCTGCTGAGCCTATGGGTCAGCGAATCGGAGGAAGTACTGCAGGCGACGTCGGCCAAACTACGCAGCGCCTTTGCCGCCGGCTGGCGTGAACTGTATGCGCACGACGGTGTGGCCCTGCCAGACAACCGCGTGCATTTCGGCTACCGTGACAGCATCGCCCAGCCGGACATCGATGGCGCCCCGCAGCGCAAGCACGAGCACGACCCTGACCCGCTCAACAGCGTCATGACGGGAGAATTCCTGCTCGGCTATCAGAATGAAAACGGCGGTACCTACCAGGTGCAGCCGCCGCAATTGTCCACCAATGGCAGCTATGCCGCCTTCCGCATCCTGGAGCAGGACGTGCCCCTGTTCGACAGCATCCTGAGGCAGGGCGCGGCCAGTTCCGGACTCACGACCGAAATGGTGGCAGCCAAGATGTGCGGGCGCTGGCGCAACGGCAATCCGCTCGTGCTCAGCCCGGACGAGGCAGGCCCCGCACTGCCGGACGCCAGCCTGAACCGCTTTCACTATGTCGATGGACAGCCGGAACTGGACGACACGCTGGGTCTGAAATGCCCGATCGGCTCGCATATCCGGCGCAACAATCCGCGCGACGAAGCCGTCGTGGGCGCCTCCGCCCGCCACCACCGCATCGTGCGGCGCGCCATGCCCTACGGTAGCGAATATGATCCGGCCGCCCCCATCGCAGCGCAGCGCGGCCTGGTCGGCTATTTCATCAATGCCAGCCTGCGCAATCAGTTCGAATTCCTGATGAAGCAATGGAACAATGATGATACTTTCGTCAAATCGGCCGTCGGTCCGGCCGGTCCAGAGGCGGGCAATGCCACGCTCAACATCAGCGGCCAGGACGTGTTCCTGGGTATCAACGACCCTGCTGTCAGTTCCTTCACCTTGCCCGGGGTGGGCGCCAAGGGCAGCGGCAATACGAAACTGCAGCATTTCTCGCGCAGCGTCATCACGCGTGGCGGCGTATATTGTTTCTTCCCCAGCATCACGGGATTGCGCTACCTGGCGAACCTCGGCTAGGCGGCGGACGGGACACGGATGCGAGCGGGAACGGCAGGCGTACGTACGGCCCGGATCGCTTGCATTGATACTGTCATTGCACTATCGTTGCCGCACGCGTGCGTTGCCAACCTTGCACAGGAGATCCCACCGTGTCGCTCATCCTCTACGGCCATCCTTTTTCCTCGTACACGCAGAAGGTGCTCATCGCCCTGTACGAGAACGCCATACCGTTCGCCTTCCTCTGCCTGGCGCCGGACATGCCGCAGCACCTGCAGCAGTGGCTGGAGCGCTGGCCGCTGCGCAAGTTTCCACTACTGGTGGATGGGGAACGCAACATCGCCGAGACCAGCATCATCATCGAATATCTGCAACTCGCCCATCCGGGCCCGCTACGCCTGCTGCCCGATGATACGATGCAGGCGCTGGATGTGCGTTTTCTCGACCGCTACTTCGACCTGCACGTCATGACACAAGTGCAGCATGCCGTCAGTGCCGCCCTGACTGGCGACCCGGCGAAGACCCGGGAGGGACGCGCGTTTGCCGGAGAACAGCTGGACCTCGCCTACGCCTGGCTGGAAGCCCACCTGGCAGGCAAGACGTGGGCCGCCGGCGAACACTTCAGCCTGGCCGACTGCGCCGCCGCCCCCTCTCTGTTCTATGCGGATTGGACCCAGCCGATTCCCGCAACGCTGCCCATGCTGCGCGCCTACCGCGCGCGCCTGCTGGCCCGCCCATCGTTCGCCCGCGCGGTGGAAGAGGCGCGCCCATACCGCCACCTCTTCCCCCTGGGCGCTCCGCAGCGCGATTGACCCTGTTCAGCCAAACACGGGGCGGAAAAAGCTGCGCTCATAGCTGACGATGCAGCGCGTCTCTTCCGCGTAGCGGAAGGCGGCCTGGCATTCGGCATCCTGCATCGAGTCGCTGCGGTACTGTTCGTACAGGGCCAGGCTGGGAAACGAGAACATGGCCAGCGCGACGTTGTTGGCGCCTTCGGACGGTAAAAAGTAGCCGTGGTGCTGGCCGCCGAAACGTTCGACCAGCGGTATCCACAGCTTGCCGTAAGCTTCGAATTCCCGCAATTTATACGGGTCGATGATGTAACGCAAATAACAGGTGATCATGCGGTTTCCTTGTGAAGGTTCAGATCCATCAGCATGCCAGATTCCCAGGAGCCGATGGCGGCCAGTGGCGAGCCAGGCAAAAAGTCCAGCGCGCAGGGATAGATAAAATCTTCCTGCGCCAGCACGCCGAGCCCGGGCCAGCCGTAAAACAGCAGCTTGCCCTTGCCGATGCGTCCCAGCGCGCTGCCGTCGGGCAGCCAGCGCAAGCCGTTACCCGTGCCGCCACCCGCCTCCACGGGCACCTTGGCCAGACAGCGGCCGTCGGCCAGCGCGTACATGGACAGATACTCCTCGCCGCCCGCATGGTGCAGCACGGCCAGATACTTTCCGTCCGGCGATGGCGCGCAGGACTTCAAGCCTGGCAGCGACAGCACCTTGCGCCCGCCGCCGTCTTGCAAGGGCCAGTCCCATACACTGCAGTAATCAGGCGGTTGCACCTGCCCCTCGTCCACCGATTTGACGCCATGCTGGAGCAGCAAACGCCGCCCGCCATCGATGGCGTAGACACCCCGCAGCATCTCGCCCGGATACACCTGCGTGAACAGCGACTCGCCCGTTTGCGCCGCGCGCACCCGCAGACGGCCATCCCAGCCGCCGTCGGCCAGATACCGGCCGCACGGCGACCACGCGGGGCCGCAGCCTTCGCCATCCTTCTTGTTCTGGAAGTTCAGCAGCAACTGGCCCGCCTGCGCATCCACCACGGCCAGCTGGCCCGTCGTGCTCTTGATGGCCAGCCGGCTACCATCGGGCGAGAAGGCCATGCCCGACATGTGCGCGATGAATTTGCCGCGCCACAGCTTGGTCCGCGCCGCCACGTCCCACAGGACCAGGTCGCGGCCCAGTACGGCCCGGCGCGTGCCATCCGGTGAAAAGCGCACGCCGTAGCTGCAGCCCAGCTTCAAAGGTGTGCGCGCTGCCGTCATGGGCGCGCCAGGCGGTACACGACGCTATCGATATCGTAATGGCGTTCCATGCCCACGTATTGCATGCCCAGGCGCGTCATGACCTTGATCGAGGCGGCGTTGTCCGGGTGCGCCACGGCCACCACTTCGGGCGCGCCGACGACGTCAAACGCATGCGCGACGATGGCGGCGGCCGCCTCGCTGGCATAGCCCTGCCCCCAGCCCGTGCGCGCCAGGCGCCAGCCGATTTCGTGCGGTTTATTTTTTTCGCCATCGAGGTGCTGCAGGCAAGCCATGCCCACCATCTCGCCGTCATCGAGGCGAATCAGCGCCCACCAGGAATAGCCCCACTCGGCCCAGCGCCCCACCAGCCGCGCAACGGCGGCGCGCGTGTCCTCTTCCGCTTCGGGCTGTCCCGCGTTCAGATACGTCATCACCTCGGGATCGGTGTTGAGCGTGCGCATGCGCTCGTAGTGGTTTTCGGTAATCGGTTCCAGGCGCAGGCGCGCCGTCGTCAGTATGGTCATCGCATTTCCTTGGACGAAAAAAAAGACGATACACGATCGTCTTTTTTTAGCAAGAGTGCAAGCGAATTACTTGCCTGCTTCGCCTTTCTTGATCCACGCGGCCAGCTGGTGCGGACGCAGGCCGTCATAGTCTTCGAACGGCTGATGGATCCACGGGTTGTGCGGCAGTTCGTCGAGGAAGTAGTCAGGACGCACGACGGAGCAGCCCTTCAGCCAGATCACGGCCGATTTGACTTCGGTCACGTCAGGGAAGTTTTCCTTCAGGTGACGCGTGACCTTGTCCAGCGTGACGCCCGAATCGGCCAGGTCGTCGACCAGCAGGATGCGGCCGGCCAGCGGGCCCTTGGTCATGGTCATGTACTTGGCGATATCGAGGTCGCCGCGCACCGTGCCCGCGTCTTCGCGGTAGGAGCTGGTCGACAGGATGGCCAATGGCAAATCAAAAATGCGCGAGAACACGTCGCCGGGACGCACGCCGCCGCGCGCCAGGCACAATACCTGGTCAAATTTCCAGCCCGATTCATAGACCTTGAGCGCCAGGCGCTCGATCAGGCGGTGATACTCTTCCCAGTTGACCCAGAGATGTTGATCGTTCGATTGTGGGGTAGTCATGATAGTGGAATCTTATTATTAGCGTGATTAAAAAAATCCGCCTTGCGGCGGATTGTGTCCAGCAGCTTACTCGAATGGGTGGCGCAGTACGATCGTTTCTTCACGATCCGGACCGGTCGAAACCATGTCCACCGGCACGCCGACCAGTTCTTCGATACGCTTGATGTAAGCGCGCGCTGTTGCTGGCAGGGCCGCCAGCGATTTCGCGCCGACCGTGCTTTCCGTCCAGCCTGGCATCTCTTCGTACACAGGTACGCAACGGGCGGCTTCTTCAGCGCCCGATGGGAAGATGTCCGTGGCCACGCCGTCGATGGTGTAGCCGGTGCACAGTTTCAGCGTTTCGATACCGTCCAGCACGTCCAGCTTGGTCAGGCACATGCCCGTCACACCGTTGATCTGCACGGAGCGACGCAACAAGGCGGCGTCGAACCAGCCGCAGCGGCGGGCACGGCCCGTCACGGTGCCGAATTCATGGCCGACTTGCGCCAGGTGGTGGCCGACGCCTGCATCCGTTGGCAGTTCCGAAGGGAACGGGCCGGAACCGACGCGCGTCGTGTAGGCCTTGGTGATGCCCATGATGTAGTGCAGCATGCCCGGGCCCACGCCCGAACCGGCGGCGGCATTGCCGGCCACGCAGTTCGACGAGGTGACGAATGGATAGGTGCCGTGGTCGACGTCGAGCAGGGAACCCTGCGCGCCTTCGAACAGCAGGTTCGCGCCGGCCTTGTGCGCCTTGTACAGCGCGCTCGACACGTCGGTGACCATCGGACGCAGACGCGGCACATAGGCCAGCGCGTCGTCGAGGGTCTTCTGATAGTCGACTTTCGGCGCCTTCAGGTAGTTTTCCAGCACGAAGTTGTGGTAATCGAGGTTTTCGGCCAGCTTTTCAGCAAAGCGCTTCTCGTTCAGCAGGTCGGCGATACGGATCGCGCGGCGCGCCACCTTGTCTTCGTAGGCCGGGCCGATGCCCTTGCCGGTGGTGCCGATCTTCGCATCGCCACGCTTGGCTTCACGCGCCAGGTCGATCGCAGTGTGGTAAGGCAGGATCACGGGCGCAGCGTCCGACACTTTCAGGCGGGAGGCGACTTCGACGCCGACAGCTTCGAGCTTGTCGATTTCGCGCAGCACGTCCGGCACGGAAACGACCACGCCGTTACCGATATAGCAGGCGACGCCTGGACGCATGATGCCCGACGGGATCAGCTGCAGCGCGGTTTTGACGCCACCGATGACCAGCGTGTGGCCTGCATTGTGGCCACCCTGGAAGCGCACCACACCTTGGGCGTGATCGGTCAGCCAATCGACGATCTTGCCTTTACCTTCATCGCCCCATTGGGTGCCGATGACAACAACGTTCTTTGCCATAATTTTCTTTGACATCACTCAACCTAAGTTTTTAAGAATCCAGCTACTACCATTATCGGCAAGTACCAGCACGCGATCGCACTCGAACTCGTCTTGTTCATTACTGTGACCCGGCATACTCTGGATCACGACCTCGCCCGCCTTGCGCAACTCGGCGATTTTTTCCTTCAATTCTGGCGCGCTGCCCCACGGCGCGCGGATCGAATGCTTCCGTTCCGCGGTCGGCAACAGGCGCGCCAGTTCGCGCAAATCGAGCGAGAAGCCGGTCGCGGGACGAGCCCGGCCGAACGCTTCGCCGACGTGGTCATAACGGCCGCCGCGCGCAACCGCGTTCGGCAAGCCAGGTACATACAGCGCAAACATCGCGCCACTTTCATACTGGTAGCCGCGCAGGTCGGCCAGGTCGATCGCCACTTCGGCGCGGCCCAGGGCCTTGGTTTCCACAGTCGCTGCCAGCGCGGCCAGCTCGGCCAGCGCCTTCAGTACGCCCGGCAACGGCGGCAGCACTTGGCGCGCACGCGCCAGCACGTCGATGTCGCCGTACAGATTCGGCAAGGCCAGCAGCGCATCGCGGGTGACGGGATCGTAGGCGGCGGTCAGCGCACGCAAGCCCGGCGCATCTTTCGCGCGCAGCAAGGTGTACAACGCAGCCTCGTCGCGCACGGCAGCGGCATCTTGCGCAATGATAGCGCGCAACAGGCCAACGTGCGACAAATCCAGGCGCACGCTATCGAAACCGGCCAGTGCCAGCGAAGCGAGCGCCAGTTCCTGGATCTCGGCATCGGCTTCCAGGCCGGCGTGGCCATAGATTTCGGCGCCGATCTGCAGCGGTTCGCGGGTGGCGTGCAGACCCGACGGACGAGTATGCAGCACGCTGCCGGCGTAGCACAGGCGGGTCACGGTGGCACGGTTGAGCAGGTGCGCGTCGATGCGCGCCACTTGCGTCGTCATGTCGGCACGCAGGCCGAGCATGCGGCCCGACAGCTGGTCGACCAGCTTGAACGTGCGCAGGTCGGTATCCTTGCCAGCGCCAGTCATCAGCGATTCCAGATACTCGAGCAGCGGCGGCATGACCAGTTCATATCCGTACAGACGGAAATTATCCAGCATGAGGCGGCGCAGCTCTTCGATCTTGCGCGCTTCCGACGGCAGAACATCGGCAATATTTTCGGGCAAAAGCCAATTCGGCATGAGGGAGCGAGATACGGAAGAAAGTTGAAAAAATGCATCATGCGAGACAGCGGCGGGCGCGCCAAGCAAGAGGCCGAACCTGATATTTTACGCGAAAACACGGGCCTTTAGGGATAAGTTGTCCGAAACGCTGCCGCACAGCCCTAAAAACCCCGCATTTTACGCCTTCCCGCAACAGCATGGCGGGCACAAAAAAACGGGGCCGGCATCGATGCCGGCCCCGCTGCTGCTGCCACCCGACCTTGCGGCCCGGTGCAGTCTCGATGCTGCCTTACTTCTTGGCCGAACCGGCTGCGCCGCCGCCCTTGAAGTACTTGAAGAATTCCGAACTCGGATCGACCACCATCACGTCGCCCTTGTCCTTGAACGTGGCGCGGTAGGCTTCCAGGCTACGGTAAAACTTGTAGAACTCCGGATTCTTGCCAAACGCTTCCGCATACACCTGCGATGCCTTGGCATCGCCCTCGCCGCGGATCTTCTCGGCTTCGCGATACGCTTCGGCCAGGATCACCGTGCGCTGCTTGTCGGCATCGGCGCGGATCTTCTCGGAGTCGGCCGAACCGGTCGAACGCAGCTCATTGGCCACGCGCACGCGCTCGGACTTCATGCGCTCGTACACGGAGTTATTGATCTGCTCGACGTAATCGACGCGTTTCAGGCGCACATCGACGATGCCCACGCCGATGGCCTCGGCCTCGGCCGCCACCTTGGTCTTGATCGCCTGCATCACCTTGCCGCGCTCGCCCGAGATCACTTCGCGCACGGTGCGCTTGGTGATTTCATCGTTCAGGGCGGCCTTGACGATTTGCGACATGCGGTTGCGGGCGCGACTTTCATCGCCGCCGAAGCTGCGGAAGTATGTCTTCGGATTGACGATGCGCCACTTCACATACGCGTCGACGAGGATATTCTTCTTCTCGGCTGTGATGAAGCGTTCCGGCTCCGGCGTATCGAGCGTCAGGATCCGCTTGTCCAGGTAGATGACGTTCTGGAACGGCGGCGGCAGCTTGAAGTACAAGCCAGGTTCGCTGATCACGTCCTTGACTTCACCAAGGGCGAAGACGACGGCGTATTTACGCTGATCGACGACAAACACGGTCGAGGAAAGGAGCATGATCGCGATAAAGCCCGCGATCAGGGCGGCAACGATACGGTTCATTAGCGGCTCTCCCGTTCACGCGAAGAGCGGCTGTCGCGGCGCTGATTGACTTCTACTGTCGGCATGGCTTCCTGTGGCAAAACGGTGTTGGCTGCGGGTGTCGCGGCAGCACGGGCGGCGGCAGCGGCAGCATCGGTGGCAGCCGTCTGGGCGATCAGCTTGTCGAGCGGCAGATACAGCAGATTGCTGCCCGTCTTGGCGTCAACCATGACCTTGCTGGCACTGCTGAACACTTGCTGCATCGTTTCCAGGTACATGCGGTCGCGCGTGACGGCTGGCGCCTTCTGGTACTCGACCAGCACCTGCTTGAAGCGCGAGGCATTACCTTCGGAGTTCTCGGTCACCATGGCCCGGTAGGCCTCGGCTTCCTGCACCAGGCGGAAAGCGGCACCACGGGCTTTCGGAATGACGTCATTGGCGTAGGCCTGGCCTTCATTCTTCTGGCGCTCACGGTCCTGGCCTGCCTTGACGGCATCGTCGAAGGCGGCTTGCACCTGCTCCGGCGGCTGCACGGCCTGCATCGTCACGTTGTTAATCAACACGCCAGCCTTGTAACCTTCAAGAATCTGCTGCATCAATTTTTGCGTGTCGAAGGCCACTTTTTCGCGGCCTTCATACAGCACGAAGTCCATCTTGCTGCGGCCAACCACTTCGCGGATCGCCGTCTCGGCGACCTGGCGCAAGGTGTCTTCCTGATCGCGCAGGCTGAACAGCCATTCCACCGGATCTTTCAGCGTGTACTGCACCGCGAACTGGATGTCGATGATGTTTTCATCGTCCGTCAGCATCAGCGACTCGCTGGCCTGCTTGTTGCGCAGCGACGTGCGATACCCCACTTCCACCGTGCGCACCTGCGACACATTGACGGTTTCATCGCTCTGGAACGGATACGGCCAGCGCCAGTTGAGACCGGCCGGCGCCGTGCGCGTGTATTGGCCAAACGTCAGCACCACGCCGCTCTGGCCCTCTTGCACGATGAAGGCGCCGCTGGCGAGCCAGATGAAGACGGCGATCACGCCGACCACGCCGGCGGTGATGCCGGCGCCCTTCATGTCGGGACGCGGACCACCGCCACCGCCGTTGTTATTGCCGCCATTGTCGGGACGGTTCTTCTGTCCGAAAAAGGCGTTCAGGCGCTGATTGAAATCGCGCCACAACTGATCGAGGTCCGGCGGACCTTCGCCGGGCTTTTTGCCTTCTTGGGCTTTCTTGCCGTCGTCCTTGCGATTGCCCCAGCGGGGATCGTTCAGGGACAACTTCAAGCCTGTTTTTTTGAGTAGGGAGACAAGCATAACTATCGTGTTCCGACTTGGGAGTGGGTGGAAATCGTATCGTCCTCGCCAGGCTCTTCGTCCTGGTCCGGGGCGGCGCCATCGTGCTGGTCGTACTGACCGTCCAACTGATCTTCCTGCGGTGCTGCGTCGTTCTGGTACAGGTGGGCCGAACCGGGCGCCTTCCTGGCCATCTCGACAATCGCATCGCGCAGCAGGTCAAGCCCGCTGCCCTTCTGCGCACTGACGAACACGCGACTGATCGTAGCATATTCGTCGCGCTCCACCGAAGGCTCCAGCCCGGCCGCATCGATTTTGTTCCACACGAGGATTTGCGGAATATGATCGGCACCGATCTCTTTCAAGACCAGGTTGACCTGCTCGATCTGCTCCATGCGTACCGGCGACGCAGCGTCGACGACATGCAGCAGCAGATCGGCATGGATGGTTTCTTCGAGCGTGGCGCGAAATGCCGCCACCAGCTGATGCGGCAATTCGCGCACGAAACCGACCGTGTCCGAGATCACCACATTGCCCACTTCCTGCCCCAGGTAAACCCGGCGCGAGGTGGTGTCGAGGGTGGCGAACAACTGGTCGGCGACATACACGCCGGCCTTGGTCACGGCATTGAACAGGGTCGACTTGCCGGCATTGGTATAGCCGACCAGGGACACCGAGAATGTGTGATTGCGGCCGCGCGCGCGGCGCTGCGTTTCGCGCTGCTTGTGCAGCTTTTCCAGGCGCGCGCGCAAGGCCTTGACACGGTCGCCGATCAGCCGGCGGTCCGTTTCAAGCTGCGTCTCGCCGGGACCGCGCAAGCCGATACCGCCCTTTTGCCGCTCAAGGTGGGTCCAGCCGCGGATCAGGCGCGTGGCCAGATGCTGCAGCTGGGCCAGCTCGACTTGCAGCTTGCCCTCGTGGCTCTTGGCGCGTTGCGCGAAGATATCGAGGATCAGGCTGGTACGGTCGAGCACGCGCACGTTCAGGCGCTTTTCCAGATTGCGCTGCTGGGCAGGTGAGAGGGCATGGTTAAAAATGACGATTTCCAGGCCATCGTTGACGACGACGTCGCCAATTTCATCGGCCTTGCCGCTACCGACAAAATACGCGGAATCGGGACTGGAACGCTTGGCCGTGATGGTGGAAATCGGGTCTGCACCAGCCGAACGCGACAACAGCATGAGTTCTTCCATGCTGGCGGCGAAGTCGCTGTGACCGAAGTCAACCCCGACTAGTGCCGCGCGCATGATGGCATCTGATGAGTTGGGGCGGACGCCGACGCCGATGCAAACGCATCAGCGCCGCTGGCGCGGACGGGGGCGATGGAGGGCGAAAGGCGCTGGGCCGTCAAGCTCAACGCTTTACTCCGCTTCAGATTCAATATTGAGATTGACGGCACGGGCCGGCACCACTGTGGAGATGGCATGCTTGTACACCATCTGTGTCACCGTATTGCGCAGCAATACGACATATTGATCGAACGATTCGATATGGCCCTGCAATTTAATGCCATTGACCAGGTAGATCGAGACAGGAACATGCTCTTTGCGTAATGCATTGAGGAATGGGTCTTGTAACAGTTGCCCTTTGTTGCTCATAACAGCTCCGTTGTTTATGTTGTTGTGTAAGAATTGGAGGCGACTCGCTTGATTTCAAGTGCTCTCACACCTTTCAAAGAAAGAAAGATGCGTCATAGCTACTGTAACCTGTTTTCGCGATCGCTGTCGCGCATGGCGCATTAACACTTTATTATTTCCGTGCAAAAGCCATTGAATTGGCTGTCGGCGCCGCATTATCTCTGCGGCGCCTTAATATGCACTTAATTCAGCTGTTAAATCATTACTTGCTTGGCGTGCGCGCAAACGGGTTTTTACCCGTGCGCAGCTCGATGCGCAGCGGTGTGCCGACCAGCGCAAACGTATCGCGGAAATGTTTTTCCAGATAGCGTTTGTAGGGATCGCCAACGGCGTCGAGCGCATTGCCGTGAATGACGATCACAGGCGGGTTCATGCCGCCCTGGTGAGCATAGCGCAGCTTCGGACGGATTGAGCCCTTGCGGCGCGGCTCCTGCTTCTCCACGGCCTCGATCAGGGCGCGCGTCAGCTTCGGCGTCGACAGGTCGCACATGGCGGCCGCATACGCGGCGTTGAGCGACTTCATCAGTGGACCGATGTTGGTGCCCTTCAGCGCCGAAATGAAATGCATCTGCGCGAACGAGAGGAAATCGAGCTTGCGGTCGATATCGATCTTGATTTCATCGCGCTCGTGCGATTGCAGGCCATCCCATTTATTCACGGCCACGACCAGCGCGCGGCCCGATTCCAGGATAAAGCCGGCGATATGCGCGTCTTGCTCCGAGATATCCTGCTGCGCGTCTAGCATCAGCACCACCACGTTGGCTTCGGAAATCGACTGCAGGGTTTTCACTACCGAGAATTTCTCGATCGCTTCAAACACCTTGCCGCGACGGCGGATACCGGCCGTGTCGATCAAGGTGTACTGCTGGCCATCGCGCTCGAACGGGATTTCGATCGAATCGCGCGTCGTGCCCGGCATGTCGAAGGCGATCACGCGCTCTTCGCCCAGCAGGGTGTTGATCAAGGTCGACTTGCCCACGTTCGGACGGCCGACAAGGGCGATCTTGATGCCGCGGTCGGTCTTTTCCAGCTCTTCAGGCTCATCCGGACGCTGCGCGAACGCCAGGTCCAGCATCACTTCGACGAGGTCGTTGACGCCGTCGCCGTGCGCCGACGAGATCGCGTACGGATCGCCCATGCCCAATTCATAGAATTCGGACACGACGGCCGTATAGCGCATGCCTTCGCTTTTATTGACCACCAGCAAGACCGGGCGACCGCTCTTGCGCAGGAAGTCGACGATGGTCTTGTCATGCGGGGTCAGGCCTTGGCGGCCGTCCACGATGAATACCACTACGTCGGCCTCGGCCACGGCCTGCTTGGTCTGCAGTGCCATCTGGTGCATGATGCCTTCCTTGGCGACGGGTTCGAAACCACCCGTATCGATGACCAGGAAGGGACGTTCGCCGACACGGCCTTCGCCATAGTGACGATCGCGCGTCAACCCAGGCAAATCCGCCACCAGCGCATCGCGCGAGCGGGTCAGACGATTGAATAAAGTCGATTTCCCAACATTGGGTCGACCTACTAGTGCAATTACCGGCTTCATTGTATTACTCGACCGCGAGAGCGGTCACTGTCCCTGATTGGGTTTGAAAAATCAAATTCGAACCGGCAACAACAGGAGCCGAAACAATCGGGCTACCATCGGTGCTGACACGACCTATTAATGCGCCATCTTCCCGTGACAGGAAGTGGATGTAACCTTGATAGTCGCCGACGGCGACGCTGCGGCCGAAAGAGGCCGGCGTCGACAGGCGGCGGCGCGCCAGCGCCTCATTCTTCCAGGCGCTCTGGCCGCCTTCGCGGCTGAACGCCACGACGGCGCCCTGAGCGTCGGCAACAAACACGAAACGCTGGTCGACGGCCACGCCCACATCGGACGAGATCGGCTTGGTCCAGCGCGGCACGCCCGTGGCGGCATCGAAGCAGCCCGCCTTGCCCTGGTACGTGACGGCGCACACTTCGCCTTCGAACACCAGCGGCGTGCCGGCGATGTCGGAGACGCGCTCCAGTTCGGTAGCGCCGCGCGGTTCGCTGACGACGATCTCCCAGCGTACCACACCGGTGGCCGCCGTCAGTGCCAGCAACTTGCCGCCCGGCTGGGCCACGTAGATGTTCGCGCCGCCCAGCACCATGCCCGGCGCATTGCGCAAGGTCAATGCCGGCGTGGCGCGCTGCACCGTCCACTTGCGCTCGCCCGTCCTGGCGTCGAAGCCGACGATGCGGTTGTCCACGCTGCGCACCACGACCACGCCCTGCCCTACGACGGGCGCCGTCAATACTTCGCTGGACGCCTGCGCCTTCCACAGCTGCTTGCCGTCGGCGTCAAACGCCAGCACGGCGCCCTTCGCGGCGCCCACGGCCACGACCGTGCCATCGCTGCCGGCACTGGAGGTGATGTCGCTGCCGGCCTTGATGCGCCACGTTTCACGGCCGCTGGCCGCATCCAGGCGCGCCAGCGCGCCATCGGCGTTGACCACGTACAGGCTGTTGCCGGCCAGTGCAGGCGTGAAGGCGTACACGCCGGCCTTGCCAATCGAATACTTCCAGGCGTCGCGCACGGCGATGCTCGATTTTAACTCGACCAGCTTGGCCGGTTCGACTTTCGGATCTTTCGAGGCGAACGGGTTCCAGGACGAGCAACCGGCCATCAGGGCCAACAGACTTGCAGCTACCAGCTTTTCAGTGACACGCATAAGTGTTATCCAACCTTTTTCTTGTACTTGTAAAGGCAAGGCAGGCGGCGCACCACGCCGCGCGGCCACACCATCAGTGTTCCTGTCAGGCGGCAGCCTTGTCAGCCTTGGCCTTGTCTTCCGGTACCGTACCGCCAATCGCCTCCAGTTTGACCTGGATCAGTTGACGGCCTGGATTGTTCTTGTCCGTCGCGGCTATCGCGGCCAGGTAAGCGGTGCGGGCATCGGCCAGCTTGTTTTGCGCCACCAGGATGTCGCCCTTGCGGTCGGCCACGGCACCGGCAAATTGCGCCACGGAAGCCGTTGCCAGCACTTTCAGTGCTTCATCGTAGGCTTTTTCGTCCAGCAGGACGCCAGCCAGGCGCAGCTTGGCGATGGCCTTGTATTCTTCCGTACCGTGCTCGGCGACCCATTGCAACTGGGTCTTGGCCGTTTTCAGGTCATTCGCGTCAAACGCCACCTTGGCCGCGGCCAGGGCGCTCATCTGCGCATACGCCGTGCCGCTGAAACGCGATTGCATGTCGCCAGCCGCGCGCGTCACCTTGGCGGTGTCCTTGGCGGCGATGGCGTTTTGCAGTTCGTCGTACAGCTGGCCCGCTTGCGCAGCCTGCGTGCGCTGGTAGTACTGCCAGCCAGCCCAGCCACTGTAGCCTGCCAGCGCCACGATCAGGACCCAGGAGGTCAGATTGCCATTGCGCTGCCACCAGGCCTTGAGGGTTGCCAGTTGTTCTTGTTCTTCGTGATCGTATGCCATGGGTCGTCAGTTTTAATGAGTAGTTGATCGAGGGTAGTACGGTCTTGCTGCAAATCAATGGTGATGATGCACGTGGCCGCCAGGACCGTGGTCATGGCCGCAATCGTGGTCGCCGATGATCTGGTCCACCACGTAATCGACGACATCGTCGAACGGCACCGTGTTCTGCTGCGCGCCGGCATCGGCTTCGCGCATGGCTTTTACCGTGGCAACATTGTTGGCGATTTCATCGTCGCCCATGATCACGGCAAACGCCGCACCGCTGGCATCGGCTTTTTTCATTTGCGTCTTGAAGCTGCCGCCACCGTTGCTCGCTGCGCAATGTAGCACAACGTCCAGGCCTGCATCGCGAATCCGCTCGGCCAGCACGAAAGCTTGCAAGCCTGCCTGCTCACCCTGGTGCACCAGGTACACGTCACACTGGGCCGGTTGTTCTGGCTCGGCCGCGTCCTTCATCAGCAGTACCAGGCGCTCGACGCCCATGCCGAAACCGACGGCCGGCGTCGATTTGCCGCCAAACATTTCCACCATGCCGTCATAGCGGCCACCGGCGCACACCGTGCCTTGCGCGCCCAGCTTGTCGCTGACCCACTCGAACACCGTGCGGTTGTAGTAATCAAGGCCGCGCACCAGGCGTGGATTGATGGTGAAAGGAATATTGTTGTGGTTCAAGATCTTCTGCACGCCGTGGAAGTGGGCCAGCGATTCCTCGCCCAGGTAGTCCAGCAGCTTCGGCGCGCCGTTGACCAGATCCTGCATGGCAGGGTTCTTGGTGTCGAGGATGCGCAGCGGATTGCTGTGCAGGCGGCGCTTGGCTTCTTCGTCGAGCAGCTCGCTGTGACTTTCCAGGTAGCTGATCAGGTCGGCGCGGTGGCGCAGGCGCTCGGCCGCGTCACCGATCGAATTCAATTCCAGGCGGATGCCTTCCAGGCCCAGGTCATCCCACAGGCGGCGCGACAGCATGATGATCTCGGCGTCGATATCGGGGCCCGTAAAACCGATGGCTTCCACGCCAAACTGGTGGAACTGGCGGTAGCGGCCCTTTTGCGGACGCTCGTGGCGGAACATCTGGCCCTTGTACCACAGGCGCTTCGGGCCTTCGTAGACGAGGTTGTGCTCGACCACGGCGCGCACCACGCCAGCCGTGCCTTCAGGGCGCAGGGTCAGGTTGTCGCCGTTCATCGAATCGGTGAACGAATACATTTCCTTTTCCACGATATCGGTCACGGCGCCGATGGCGCGCGCGAACAATTTCGTTTCTTCCACGATCGGCGTGCGGATCTGCTGGAAGCCATAGCTTTGCAGCACGGATTGCGCCGTGTTTTCAAACAATTCCCACAGCGGGGCATCGGCTGGCAGCACGTCGTTCATGCCTTTCACGCCGGTGATCTTATCTGCTTTTTTATTTTCGGACATAGTGTTCTCTTTAACTTGATTGTCGGATTACGCGCGTAGCGCTAATCCGACCTACGCTGCTGCGCCATAATGGCTTTTAACATAATTGAGGACGATGTCCTGGAATTCCTCGACGATGCGTTCGCCGCGCAGGGTGACGACTTTTTCGCCGTCGACAAACACGGGCGCGGCAGGCGACTCGCCCGTGCCGGGCAGGCTGATGCCGATGTTCGCATGCTTCGATTCACCGGGACCGTTGACGATGCAGCCCATGACGGCCACATTCATCGCTTCCACGCCCGGATACGACTTTTTCCATTCCGGCATCTGCTCGCGCAAATACGTCTGAATGTTGTCGGCCAGCTCCTGGAAGGTGGTCGACGTCGTGCGGCCACAGCCCGGGCAAGCAATCACCATGGGCGCGAACTTGCGCAAGCCCATGGTTTGCAAAATTTCCTGGCCGACGATGACTTCGCGCGTGCGGTCGCCGCCCGGTTCGGGCGTGAGCGAAATGCGGATGGTGTCGCCGATGCCTTCTTGCAGCAACACGGACAGCGCCGCGGTGGACGCCACGATGCCCTTGCTGCCCATGCCCGCTTCCGTCAGGCCCAGGTGCAGCGGATAGTCGCAGCGCTGCGCCAGTTCGCGGTACACGGCGATCAGGTCTTGCACGCCCGAGACCTTGCACGACAGAATGATCTTGTCGCGCGCCAGGCCCAGCTCTTCGGCGCGCACGGCGTTTTCAATCGCCGACGTCACCAGCGCCTCATACATGACGGCTTGCGCCGGCCATGGGTCGGTGCGGCCTGCGTTTTCATCCATGATGCGCGCCAGCAAGGCCTGATCCAGGCTGCCCCAGTTCACGCCGATACGCACCGGCTTGTCGTAGCGGCAAGCCGCTTCGATCATTTGCGCAAATTGCGTGTCGCGCTTGGCGCCCTTGCCCACGTTGCCGGGATTGATGCGGTATTTCGACAGCGCGCGCGCGCAATCGGGGTAATCGTTGAGCAGGGTATGGCCGTTGTAATGAAAATCGCCCACCAGCGGCACGTCGATGTCCATCTTGTCGAGCTGCTCGCGGATGTAGGGCACGGCCGCAGCCGCCTCGGGACGGTCCACCGTCAGGCGCACCAGTTCCGAACCGGCACGCGCCAGTTCCTTGATCTGAATCGCCGTGCCGATGGCGTCGGCCGTATCCGTGTTCGTCATCGACTGCACCACTACGGGGGCGTCGCCGCCCACCCAGATCTGGCGCTGGCCGTGCGCGATCAGCACCTTGCGGCTGTCGCGCCGGCCGGATGGACCGGAGCCGATCGCTGTTTTCGAGGTAGCCATAATATTATCTTCTAAGTTTGCTTGAACGATTACTGCAATTATTTGATGCTGACGCGCGAAATCGTGCCGCCCGCAACGGTCGGCAGATCCAGCTTGGCGCCGCGCAAGGTTGCCTGCACCACACCCGGCTTGCCCACCACCAGGGTGGCCGGTCCCGTGATATCGAATGTCTCCGTGCTGCCCGCCTTGACCATGCGCGAAATCAGCGGCGTGCTGCCAGGGCGGCGGATTTCCACCCAGGAATCCTGCTCTACCTTCAGCACCAGCGCATTCGCGCCCACGGCAGCTTCAGCGGCGGGCGGCGTGACGCCAGCCGTCGCCGCTGTCGCGGGGGCTGGCACAGCAGCTGGCGGCACGGCGGCGGCCGGCGCCGAAGCGGCGGCGGGAGCGCCTGTCTGCGTATCGTTGCCTGGTGGCGGCGGCACGGAAATCAGGGGCACGGACGGCGACTGCACCGGCGTCAAGTCCTGGCCAGGCTTGATCAGGGTGGTTTCCACGGGGCCCACGTCCGCATGCGCGCTTTCTTTCCCGGCCTGCGAGGACAGCAGGCTGGCCGGCACATAACCGAGTTTATAGGCGCCAACAGCGGCCGCCACGACGACGGCCACGGCGCCGGCGATCCACAGCGGAGTCTGGTTCGACGAGCGCTGCGTCATCGACGGGAAGCGCGATTCCGAGAACGTGGCGGAAATTTCACGCCGCACGGGCGCGGCCTGGTCTTGCGCTGGCGCCGGGTGGACTTCGATCATGGCCACCAGCGGCGCCGCGTCGAGACGCACCACCTTGGCGTAGGCGCGCACGAAACCGCGCACCACGGCCACGTTCGGCAAGGCCGCCATGTCACCCTCTTCCAGCGCGATCACCTGGCGCGGCGCCAGCTTGAGCTGGTCGGCCACCTGTTCCACCGGCCAGCCCAGCGCTTCGCGCTGCGCCTTCAACTGTGCGCCTGCCAACGCAAGATTGCCCTGGGGCTGCTGCTGAGGCGTTTCTGCCCGCTCTGAATTCATTGGTATTCCTGTCTCACTCATCAAACGCCCCATTTTGATAAGCAGCATATTCGGGGGAGCCGGAATGGTGGTGGCGCAAAAGCGCCCCCAGGCCAGCTTCCGCACCCGCATCCCCGAGCTTATGCTGCACCTTGATCCCGAGCCACAGCACATCGGCCGTCTGGCTCTCCATTGTCGCTACTTTACCGAGCCGCTCAAGGTAATGAGCCGCTTGCCGGTAGTCTTGCTGTTGGTAATACACGCGCACCAGGCCGGCATAGGTAATTGCCGCGCCAGGTGCGATGCGCTCCGCCTTGAGCCAGTAGCCGGCGGCGCGCGGGTAATCTTTCATGACCAGGCTGCATGCCGCCGCATTGTGCAGCGCAAGTTCAGGCGTGCCATAGGCGACATCTTGCACAGCGGCATCAAAATACGCCAACGACTGCGCCTCGCGCCCGGTCTGGCACAGAAACAGGCCATAATTATTGCTCAACTCGGGATTGTGGGGCGCGAGGCGCAATGCGTAAAGAAAATCTTTTTCAGCAGCCGCAGGTTGGCGCAGGGCAGCAAAAATCAGGGCGCGCATGCCGCGTACCTGGGCGTTGCCCGGCACCAGTTGCACCGCCTGCTCCGCTTCGGCCAAAGCCACCACAAACTGGTCTTGCATATAATAGGCGCTGGCCAGCTGCAAGCGCAAGGCGGCGCGCTGCTCGACAGATGCAGCTTGCTCCTTGTCTGCGGTGGAAGCACAGCCGGCCAGCAGCACGCCCAGGCTGACAACAGCCACGGCAAGTGCGCCAGAATAAGCCATGCTTCCCCGCATCAGGAGCGTATCTCCACGATCTTGCCGAAATTGGCGCCAAATTTCTGTTGATACTCAGTCATCTTTTCCATGCGTTCCTGCACCCGCGTGCGGTCTTTCACTTCGCCGGCCAGCTGGCCACAGGCAGCATCGATATCGTCGCCGCGCGTCTTGCGTACGGTGGTGACGATGCCGCCATCCATGAGCACCTGGGCAAACGCCTTGATACGCGGGTTTTTCGAGCGGAACAGGCCCGACTCGGGGAAGGGATTGAAAGGAATCAGGTTGAACTTGCAGTTCACGCCGAACTCGCGGTCTTGCACCAGCGCCAGCAGTTCGCGCGCGTGCTCGTCGCTGTCGTTGACGCCGTCGAGCATGCAGTATTCAAACGTGATGAAATCGCGTGGGGCGAATTCCAGGTAACGTTTGCAGGCCGCCATCAATTCCTTCAGCGGATATTTCTTGTTCAGTGGAATCAAACCATCGCGCAAGGCGTCGTTCGAGGCGTGCAGCGAGACGGCCAGGGCCACCGGCACTTCCTGCGACAGCTTGTCCATCATCGGCACCACACCCGAGGTCGACAGGGTCACGCGGCGGCGCGACAAGCCGTAGGCGTTGTCGTCGAGCATCAATTTCAAGGCCGTGACGGTCGGTTCAAAGTTCAGCAGGGGTTCGCCCATGCCCATCATCACCACGTTGGTGATCTGGCGCTCGCCTTTCGGGCCCGGCTCGATACCCTTGGTGCGGCGCAATTCGAATTCGGCCATCCATAACTGGCCGATGATTTCGCCAACGCTGAGGTTGCGGTTGAAGCCTTGCTTGCCCGTCGAACAGAAACGGCAGTTCACGGCGCAGCCGGCCTGGGTCGAGATGCACAGGGTGCCGCGGTTTTCTTCCGGAATGAACACGGTTTCCACGGCATTGCCATTGCCCACGTCGACCAGCCACTTGCGCGTGCCATCCGTCGACGTGTGGTCGCTAATGATGGCCGGGGCGCGCACTTCGGCGCGTGTAGCCAGCTTGTCGCGCAGCGACTTGGCCAGGTCCGTCATGGCGTCGAAATCGGAGGCGCCGAACTGGTGTATCCAACGTTGCAATTGTTTCGCACGAAACGGTTTCTCTCCCAACTCGGCGCAGTAGGCGATGAGTTGCGCGGGATCGAGGTCCAGCAAGTTGGTGAGGGTCGTCGTATTCATGATCATGTCTATTCTAAAAATCCGTCCCCGCGCGCATCAGGAGCGAAAACTCCACAGCGCAGCGGGAACAGGGGGTGATAAGTTATTTCACAGATAACGCCAGGAAATAACGTTATCTAAGGCAATTAAGCCTTCAGTTCTGGGAAGAAGTAAGCGATTTCCACTTTAGCAGCTTCGACAGCGTCGGAACCGTGTACGGCGTTGGCGTCGATCGAATCGGCGAAATCGGCGCGGATCGTGCCTTTTTCTGCTTTCTTCGGATCGGTCGCGCCCATCAGGTCACGGTGGGCCAGAACGGCGTTTTCGCCTTCCAGGGCCTGGATCATGACTGGACCGGAAACCATGAAGTCGACCAGATCCTTGAAGAAGCCGCGTTCTTTGTGCGCTGCGTAGAAGCCTTCAGCTTGTTCGCGCGACAGCTGGGTCATGCGTGCTGCAACGATTTTCAGGCCAGCGTTTTCAAAACGGGAGTAGATTTGACCGATTACGTTTTTTGCAACTGCGTCTGGTTTGATGATCGACAGGGTGCGTTCGATTGCCATGTGTGAAAACTCCAATAAAAAGTAAGGTTTAAAACGGTAAATTGATAACTCAATCAACCTTTGATTTTACCATACTCCACCCCATATCACCCAGACAGGCAGGGGGCATCTTGCGGCCCTGCCCCCGTTTAATGAAATCTTAAGCTGCTTTTTTGGCAAATTCCGGCCCTCATGCTATCCTTAGGTAAAGCAGTAATTTGAATTGACAACACGGAGGCACTATGAATCAGAACATGCAACGCACCTTTGATCTGTCGGGGGGCATGCAGCAAGTCCGCCATCAGGTCTTGCGCAACACTTACTGGCTGCTGGCGCTGTCCATGATCCCGACCGTGCTGGGCGCCTTCATCGGCGTGCAAATGCATTTGCCGATGTTGACCGGCGGCATGGGTTTCATCATCTTCATGGCCGTCGCATTCGGCTTCATGTACGCGATTGAAAAAACCAAGAACTCGGGCCTCGGCGTCGCCGTCCTGCTGGGCTTTACCTTCTTCATGGGCCTGATGCTCACGCCACTGCTGACGCGCACGCTCGGCTACTCGAACGGCGGCATGCTGATCATGACGGCATTCGGCGGCACGGCCACCATCCTGGCCGTGATGGCAACCATCGCCACGGTCTCGAAGCGCGACTTCTCGGCCATGGGAAAATGGCTGTTCGCCGGCGTGATCGTGCTGATCCTGGCATCGGTGGCGAACATCTTCCTGGGCCTGTCGGCGCTGTCGATCGTGATCTCCATGGTCGCCATCGCCATCTTCTCGGCCTACATCCTGTATGACGTGCAGCAAATCATCAACGGTGGCGAGACCAACTACATCTCGGCCACCCTGCGCATCTACCTGGACGTGTACAACATCTTCACCAGCCTGTTGTCTTTGCTGGGCTTCGCCGGCGGCAGCCGCGACTAAGCATGGCGCTTAAACAAAAAGCCGACCCTCGGGTCGGCTTTTTTACGTCTGTGAAAAAAGCCGCCTGCACGGCGGCTGTTCGCGGCAAGTTCACGCCATGCGGCACCGCGATCAAAAGTCGTGATTCGGCGGATACTTGCTATAAAAATCGTTATCCCATTTGAAGTTGGTAAACGCCACCGTCATCGATATGTCGAGCGCTTCGACGAAATGCCAGCAGCCGACGGGCAGGAACAATATCTCGCCCGGCGCCAGTATGCATTCGCGCACCTGCACGTCAGCCATCAGCGGGTAGCGCTGCAGGTCGATGGCGCGCCCGTCGACGGGGGTAAAACAGTGGCGCTGGTTATACACGCGCGCCACCTCGCAGGCAGCCATGATGCGCAGGCGCTTGCGCCCTTGTACCTGCGCCATGAAGTTGTTCGTCAGATCATGGTGGAACGGCGTCACCGTGCCGGCCGGGCCGAACCATAAAAAGCCCGTGCGGCCGCCCTCCTGCTCCAGGTATTCGGGCAGCTGGCCGATATCGTCCCACAGCTCGCGCAAGGCTTGCCGGTTCTGCGAATTGTTGTTCGCCGTCATATAGAAGTCGTTGCTCGCGCCACTGCCCTCGACCAGGCTGGCGTACTCGCCAAAGGCCATCTTGCGCTTGTGTGCCACGCTGTTCATCTCGTATTGCGCGTCCGCTTCGCGGCCAAACTGCACTTCCACCTCGCGCTGCGCGTAATGCTCGCGGAAGTAGGCCGGACTCCACTTGGCCATGGCGGGCCAGTCGTCCATCATGCCCGTGATGATGACGGGCTGGTTGGTGGAATAGTATTCGTCCAGAAACGCTTGCGCGGAAAGCCTCTCGCGACGGGGAATCTCGGGCGGACGCAGCTGGTTCAGCTTGCGCTGGATATCGATCACCCAGTCGCGCTTGGCCAGGCGGTTCGACAGGCGCACGGCACCGGCAAGATACGGGCTGTGCAGCGCCAACCCCACTTCGCGGCGCGCCAGGCTCTCCGCGATGCCAGCCTGTTGCAGCACGGGCATCAAGGCCGACGGATGGCTGCCCAGCATGAGGTTTTCCGCGATCCAGCTGCGCCATTCGCGGCTCAGCTCCTGTTCCGGCTGCTGCTTCTGCTGCTTGACTCCGAATGTCGATACCGCCGCCATCGCCCGTCTCCTGTTTTTATGTGAACAAGCGGCCGGACAGCATGGCTATCCGGCCGCGTCTTACGCTACATCAACATTACCGCACCTTCCACACCTCGGTCGCCAGCACACCATTCGCGTCGCCATCGAGCTCCCACGAGAACGCGCCGCGCAAGCCCTGGTCCTTGACGTATTTCACCTTGGTGCCGATGACGGTCGGATCGTCATAGCTCCACCACTGGCCGCCCGCGCCCGTGTACAGGTACAGTTGCTTGGTCACGGGATGGTAGTAGCGCGTGCCGGCCTTGGCCACAAGGATTTTATAGTCCTCGATGCCCGATTCGTACGTGCCTGGCGCCGTGCCCGTGGCCGCCTGGTACAGGCCATCGCCATTCGGCCCCGGCGCCACGCCCGTCCATCCGCGGCCATAGAACGGGATGCCCAGCAGCAGCTTGTCGCGCGGCACGCCGGCGGCAATCATGTACTGCACCGCCTTGTCGCCCACGTATTCGCGCACCATGCCTGTCGACGGATCGGCAGGGTCGGCAAACAGCTGGGCGTTGAAGTTGGTGCTCGCTTCCCAGCCGCCGTGGAAGTCGTAGGTCATCAGGTTGATCCAGTCCATGTACTGCGAGTACAGGGCCGGTTCCGTATTGTCGATCTTGTCCTTGCCGGCGCCGACAGCGGCCGTCAACAGGTAGCGTTTGCCGTTGGCGGCACCCAGCGCATCGAGCTGACTGCGGAATTCCGCCATCAGCAAGGTGAAGTTGCGCTTGTCGTTCGGGCTGACCGTGTTGTAAGGCTGGCCTCCGCCGACCGGATATTCCCAATCGATGTCGATACCGTCAAAGATGTTGGCCGCCGCGCCCACGCCACCGCGCCCGCCCTGCACCGGCAAGTTGCCCTTGATGTAGATATCGATGCAGGAGCGCACCATCTGCTTGCGCAGGGCGTCCGTGGCGGAACCGACGGAGAAATTCTTCGACCAGCTCCAGCCGCCCAGCGAGATGAACAGTTTCAGGTTCGGGTGCGCCGCCTTCAGCTTTCTCAGCTGCAGGAAGTTGCCCGACAGGGGAGCGTCCCACGGGATGGCCTGGCCATCGACGGTGCGCTTCGGCGTGCGGATGTAGTCGGCCTCGGCATCGCCGCCCGTACCCGCATCCGGCGAATTCGGATTCGTCGCGCCCGGCTCCGCCTTGGTGATCATGGCGCATTCGTAGCCGCCATTTTTCGGATAGATATTGCCGAAGGCGTAGTTGATGAAGGTCAGCTTGTCGGCCACGCCGCTGGTGTGCACGTTCGCCACTTCATAGTCGCGACCATACACGCCCCACTGCGCGAAATAGGAACCGACTTCGCGGCCCGTTGGCGTTGGCGTTGGGGTCGGAGTAGGTGTCGGTGTCGGTGTCGGCGTCGGTGTTGGAGTAGGCGTCGGTGTTGGCGTCGGTGTTGGAGTAGGCGTCGGCGTTGGCGTCGGCGTGGTGCTGCAGATTTCCAGGCTGGTCCACGGCTTGCCCGTGCCGGCGGCGCCGCTACTGGTCGATGGGTTGTCGCCCTGCGTCCAATAGTTGGCGCGGTAATTCGTGCCTGCATAGCTGACGGTGGCGCCCGCGCTGTAAGCCGTCCCGGCCACCCACGCCAGTGCGCAGGTGCCGCCGGTGGGCGTCGGTGTCGGGGTCGGAGTGGGTGTCGGGGTTGGATTCGGCGTTGGCGTTGGCGTTGGGGTGGGAGTCGGTGTCGGCGTCGTGCCGCCATCGCAGGTGCCGCCGGCGCTCCACAGGCTCGGCGTGGAAACGGGATTCCAGCCAGAGCCCACGTGATCGGTCTGCGTCACCAGGGCCGTGTAATTGGCGCCCAGGTAAGTGACCACCGTGCCCGCGTTGTAGGTGCCGCCCTCTTGCCATGGCACGCAGGCGACCACCGTGCTGGCCGCCAGCAATTGCGCGCCAGCCGGCGCGCCGGCGTCGCCGCCACCACCGCATGCCGCCAGCACGCCACCGCTGGCCAGACATACCATCATGTTCCTGATCGTTTTTTTGAGTATTAAATTTTCCACGCTGTCTCCTGTTCAGGTTTGCGGAAATACCACTCTGCTTCAATAAAAAGCTACCCTGTGATTTTGTTTTTTTGCAGTTGCAAGAACAGCATGCTGCTGAAAAAATAGGCGGTCAAGTGGTTTTGAAGTGGCCTCAAAGTGGGCAATACCACTTCGTGCAAAAAGCACGGCAGCATATGCAGGTGGCGTGTTGTCCTACTGGGCAATGAAAAAACAGCAAAGGGAGGGCAAACAGAAGAGATTGATCAAGAAAAAACAGACCAATTTTATAATACGGTGTAAGTGGTATTAGGATGGATCCATGCGAAAAGGCCGAATCTGCGCCAGCCCATGGATAGCCTCAGCGCGCCTGAAAAACGTTCAGAGCAAGGCGCCTTGCCGAAGACAGTACGAATAGTACGGCTAGGCAAGGCAACGCAGCTATGGACGTTTTCTCAGGTGTGCCCTCAGACCAAATCAAACACTGCCATAGATTCGACGTGCGAAGTGTGCGGGAACATATTCACCACGCCCGCCTTGCTCAGCACATAACCCGCTTCCAGCGCCAGGATGCCGGCGTCGCGCGCCAGAGTCGACGGGCTGCACGAAACGTACACGATGCGTTTCGGCAGCAGGTCCGGACGCACTTGCGACAGGCCGACCAGTGCCTGGCACAGGGCCATGGCGCCATCGCGCGGCGGGTCGACGAGGATGCGGTCGAACTTGCCCAGCGCGATCAGGTCGTCCGTCGTCACTTCGAACAGGTTGCGCGTCGAGAACGATGTTTTTTCCGCCAGACCATTGGCCAGCGCGTTTTCCAGCGCCCGCTCCGTCAGGGTGGTACTGCCTTCGATACCCACCACTGCGCTGCCTTGCGTGGCCAGCGGCAAGGTGAAATTGCCCAGGCCGCAGAACAGGTCGGCCACGCGGTCCGTCGGCTGCACTTCCAGCAGGCGCAGGGCTTTCGACACCAGCACGCGGTTGATGTGGTGGTTCACCTGCGTAAAATCGACGGGCTTGAACGGCATCTTGACACCGAATTCCGGCAGCAGGTAGTGCAGTTGCTTGTCCAGCGGATAGAACGGCACAGCCGTTTCCGGCCCCTTGACTTGCAACCACCATTGCACGCCGTATTCGTCGGCAAAAACCTTCAATTTCGTTTCGTCGTCCGCCGTCAACGGCACCATGATGCGCAAGACCATGGCAGTCACGTCTTCACCCACGGCCAGCTCGATCTGCGGCATCTGGTCGAAAATGGACAGCGAACCGATCAGCGCACGCAGGGGCAGCAGCATGTTTGACACGTGTGGCGGCAAGATCTCGCAGCTATCCATGTCGGCAACGAAAGCCGATTTCTTTTCATGGAAACCCACCAGCACGGCGTCCTTCTTCTTGACGTGGCGCACGGACAGGCGCGCGCGGTAGCGGTAACCCCACGTCGGTCCATACATGGGGCGCATGATGCTTTGCGGACGCACCTTACCGATATGCCACAGGTTGTCTTCCAGCACGCGCTGCTTGATCGCCACCTGCGCCGATGGTTCCAGATGCTGCATCGAGCAGCCGCCGCAATTGTCGAAATGCTTGCACTTGGGCGTCACGCGCATCGATGATTCGCGGTGCAGCGCCGTCATGCGGGCCATTTCCCAGTTCTTCTTCTTCTTGTAGGTCACAAAGCTGACGCGCTCACCCGGCAACGCGCCTTCGACAAACACGACCTTGCCCGGCGAGCCGTCTTCGTTTTCAATATGGCCAACGCCACGGGCGTCCATGTCGAGCGATTTGATTTCGATGATATTTTCTTGCATAGCGATCAATAGGTAAGAGTGGGCCAGGACGCAGGGCCGCGCTGGAACTTGAAAGAATGGGGAAAGGTCAGGCGCCGCGAGCGGGGCGTATGATAGCAGATGCGGCCCCGGAGATAGCGGGACCGGGTGCCCTAAAGCAGGGAATCGCGCACGACGCCGCGTGCGGCCATGGCGCGCTTCAGTTTAATTAGCGCTTCCTGCTGGATCTGGCGCACGCGCTCGCGCGTCACGCCCATTTCCTCGGCCAGGGTTTCCAGGGTGGCCGGGTCGTCATTGTCGAGGCCGAAACGGCGCATGATCACCACGCGCTGCTTGTCGGGCAGCTTGGTCAGCCAGTCGCGCACCAGCACCGTCATTTCATGGTGTTCGGCGCGCGCGTCGGGGCTGTCTTCGCTGGCGCCGGGCAGCATGTCCATCAGCGACGATTGCGGGTCGTTGTCGAGCGGTGCGTCGAGCGAAGTGGCGTGCTCGGACAGGGCCAGGATATCCTGCACCTCTTCCACAGGACGCCCCACCAGGTGGGCGATGTCTTCCGCAGTGGCATCCTTGCCATCGTGGTGCTGGGCTTCCAGGTGGTATTTGCCGCGCAGGATCTGGTTCAGTTCGCGCACCATGTGCACGGGCAGGCGCACCGTGCGCGCCTGGTTCATGATGGCGCGCTCGATGCTCTGGCGTATCCACCAGGTGGCGTAGGTGGAAAAGCGGAAACCGCGCTCGGGCTCGAACTTGTCGATGGCCCGCATCAGGCCGATGTTGCCCTCTTCGATCATGTCGAGCAAGACCACGCCACGGTTGATGTAATGCTTGGCGATCGACACGACCAGGCGCAGGTTGTGCTCGATCATGGTTTGCCGGGCTTCGAAATTGCCCTGCTTGGCGAGGGTGGCGTAATGCACCTCTTGCGCCGCCGTCAGCAGTGGCCGCGTGCCGATCTGGTTCAGATAGTGCTGTGTGGTATCGGTCGACAGCTCGGCCGCCAGCACTTTTTTCAGTTCATCGACACTTTCGACCAGCACGCTGACGCTGGCCACCTCGACGCCCTCGACCGCATCGACGGCGTCAATACCGTCGAGTTCGCCGGCATCGTCCATCACGACTTCGTCTGCCCCATCTTCCGGCAGTTCCGGGTCATCGTCCAGCTGGTCGTGCGGCGCGTGTGTCATTGCTTTACCTAACGGTTAGGCAGGAATTTCGAAGGGTCGACAGGCTTGCCCTGCTGGCGGATTTCAAAGTGCAGCTTCACGCGGTCGGCATCGGAATCGCCCATTTCGGCGATGGCCTGGCCTTTGTTGACGTTCTGCCCTTCCTTCACCAGAATGCTGCGGTTATGCGCATAAGCCGACAATAAGCTATTACTGTGCTTCACGATAACAAGATTACCATAACCACGGATTCCGCTCCCGGCATACATGACTTTTCCCGCACCGGCGGCCACCACTTGCTGGCCCGCCTTGCCGGCGATATCGACGCCCTTGTTCTTGCCTTCGTCGAAAGTGCCGATGACCTTGCCTTCAGAAGGCCACATCCAGCTGATTTTCTCGTCGCCAGGCGCCGATGCCGCTGGGGCTGCCGCGGCGGCGGCCGGTGCGGTGGCGACGGCTGCTGCCGGAGCTGGCTTGACGTCGCCGCTGCCGCCATCGGCGCGCAGCTCGGCCAGGGTGGCGTCGGAATACGCGCGCTTTTCGCCGCGCGGGCCCGTTTTCTTCGGCACGACAGGCGCGGCCGGCTTGACTTCCGTCACCGGCGGCATGACGATAGCCGACGTTTGCGCGCCGCCCGTGTCGCCATTTGGCGGCAACACGCGCAGCACCTGGTCGACCTTGATGTCATTCGGGTTGCTCAAATCATTCCAGACCACCAGGTCGCGGTAATTCTGGCCGTGTTCGAGGGCGATGCGCAACAGGGTATCGCCACGCTTGACCGTGTAATAAGCCGGGTCGCGGTCGCGCGGATCGCTGGCGGCGGCGCTGCTGCTCGATGGGTGACGCTCCACCACGGGCGCCTGGACGCCCGTGGTGCCGCAACCGCTCAACAGTGCGGCCAAGGTGATGCTACATAGAAGTATGTTACTTTTCTTAATCATTCGCATGTAATTGTATGTCCTGCTTGCTAGCTGATCCGGGGATCATATGGTGCCCGGGCGCAAAGGCACGAAATGGCAATCTTCCAGGGTCTGGCTGGTCCATTCCATTTTCCCCACCCGGGTAATGAGTTGTAAATGTTGCAATTTAGCTCCCACTGGCGCAACCAGACGCCCGCCGGGCGCCAGCTGTTCCAGCAAGGCTTGCGGGACTTCCAGGCCGGCTGCGGCAAGGATGATCCCGTCGAAGGGCGCCGCCTGCGGCAGGCCAAGCATACCATCTCCATACTGCAAGCGCAGATTTGACACGCGCAGCGGACGCAGATTGGCCTTCGCCAGCTCGTGCAAGGGCCGGATGCGCTCGATCGAATACACCTCTTTCGCCACCAGCGACAGCACTGCCGCCTGGTAGCCACAACCCGTGCCGATTTCCAGCACGCGCTGCAAGCTGCCACCCTGGCGCATCACTTCGATCATGCGCGCCACGATGTACGGCTGCGAAATGGTCTGGTGGTGGCCGATGGGCAAGGAGGCATCGATATACGCCTGCGACGCCAGTGCCTCGTCCATGAACAGGTGGCGCGGCACGGCTTGCATGGCGTCCAGCACCACCTGGTCCTTGACGCCCTGCTTCGCCACGCGGGCCACCATGGCCCGGCGCACGGCCTCCGAAACGAGCGGGTTTTGGCGTGGCGGCGAGATCACCGCCGGCTGCGCCCGCTCATTGGCAATGGCCTGGGCGCGCGACGGCGCAATGGCCGCGTGCGCGCCGTACGGCTGCGCAACACCGCGCGCCGCGTTTTGCGCCGCATTCTGCGTGGCCGTCTGCGGCGTGGCGATCCTGGACTGGGCCAGCGACTGCCCCCCGCCCTGCCTGGCGGGCTTGCCGGCCAGCGAATCGAGGGTAAGGGGGAAGGTACGCGGCTTATCGGTCATCGTGAGCGGTCATGCCAGGCCTTTTGCCAGTGCATCGAGTTGGGTGGTATGCGTCAGGTCGATCTGCAGCGGCGTGATCGATACTTGTCCATGTTCAACGGCATGGAAGTCCGTGCCCGGGCCGCCTTCCTTGGCAGCGCCGGCCGGCCCGATCCAGAAGATTTCACGGCCGCGGGGGTCGAGCGCGCGAATCACGGGCTCGGCCGAATGGCGCTTGCCCAGGCGCGTGGCCACCACGCCTTGCAATTGCGCGTAAGGAATGGCGGGGATATTCACATTCAGCAGATACGGTTTCTGCAGGGCGTCAAACTGGCGCTCGACGATTTCCCTGGCCACGCGGGCGGCCGCATCCAGGTTGGCCCAGCCGAACTGCGACTGGGAAAAGGCGATGGCGGGAATGCCGAACAGATAGCCTTCCGTGGCGGCCGCCACGGTGCCCGAATACAGGGTATCGTCGCCCATGTTGGGGCCATTATTGATGCCGGACACCACCAGGTCAGGACGCTCGATGAGCATGCCCGTCAGCGCCACGTGCACGCAGTCGGTGGGCGTGCCGTTGACAAAATAAAAGCCGTTGGCGGCCTTGTGCACGGACAAGGGCCGGTCCAGGGACAGCGAATTGGACGCGCCCGATCGGTTGCTGTCGGGCGCCACCACGACGATCTCGGCAATGGGTGCGAGCGCGTCGGCCAGGGCCGCCAGGCCAGGCGCCAGGTAACCGTCGTCGTTACTGATAAGAATTCTCATATCGAGATTTTACCCGAAGCAATGCCAACACTGCGCGTACCGCGCGCCGATAGTCAGCATTATTTGTGCCGCCACGCGGACATGGCGCGCGGCGTCAGCGCTGTTCGATGCGCGCCTCCGACAATGCCCCTTCCAGCGCCTGCACTTCATCCTCTTGCAAGGCCAGCAAGGCGTTCAGGTTGCCTTGCAACTTGTACATTCTTTTCAGCTGCGCCATGCCGCGCCTGCGCAGCTTGCCCGGCACGCCCGGGCGCAGCAGGCAAGACTTCAAATGCTCAGCCAGTTCACCCGTCTGCGCATACTGTTCGCGCTCTATCATGCCTTGCAACATCGAGATCATGCTGACCAGGGTGTCCGGTTCGGCCCCTTCGTGTTCGTTGACGCGGCCGGCAAGGATGGTTGCCTGCAAATGCCGCGCGCCGTCCAGCACGCTGTCCGCATGTCCCGTGACGGGCGCATTCAAGAGCCGATCGCTGCCGCTGAGCACGGCGTCTTCCAGCAGGCGTGCCGCCGCGCTGTCGCCCTGCTGCTGCAAGGTGCTGGCCAATTGCGTCTTGCTGTGCAAGGTATCGAGGTGGTCTTCGCCCAGCAGGCGCGCATGCACTTCCAGCACCTGTTCCTGCACGCTGCGCGCCGCATCGAGCTCACCGCGCCGCAGCAGCGCCTCGGCCAGCTTGCGCTGGCTCATCAGGGTTTCCGGATGGTCGAGCCCGCGCGTGCGCTCGCGCGCCGCCACCTGATCTTCATGCAACTGGCGCGCGCCGGCCCAGTCGCCCTGCCCGGCCACGACATCGGCCAGCAAGTCGCGCGTGGCCAGGGTGGCCGCATGGTCGTTGCCCAGGCGCCGCTCCTGCGCCTGCAGCACGGCAACGAACATGCGCCGCGCGCCTTCCAGGTCGCCTTCGTGCCCCAGCGCCTGCGCCAGGGCCAGCTTGCTGCGCAAAGTATCGCCATGCTCGGCGCCGAACAGGCGCTCGCGCGCCGCCACCACCGTGGCCAGCACTTGCTGCGCCTGCGCCAGCCGGCCCATGCGCAGCAAGGTGGCGGCGCGGCCATCCATCGCTTCCAGGGTCAGCGGATGCTCGCCGCCCAGCTGGCGCGCGTAACTTGCCAGCACCGCATCCTGCAGCAGCAGCGCCGCCGCCAGTTCCCCCTGCAGCAACAGGGTTTTCGCCAGGCAAGCCCCGGCGGCCAGGGTGTCGGGATGTTCGCTGCCCTGCACGCGCTCGCGCACGTCGAGCACGTCTTCTTCCAGGAAGCGGGCTTCATCGAGCTTGCCCAGCTGGCGCAGCAGGCGCGCCATGCCGCTCTTGCAGGCCAGGCTGTCGGGATGTTCCTCGCCCAGCAGGCGCACGCGGATCTCGACGCTCTGGCGGTAGGCATCGAGCGCCTGCGCGCTGCGCCCGTCCTTGCGGTACAGCTCGCCCAAGCGGGCCAGGTCGCGCGCCAGCGGCAGGGCCACGGCACGGCCCGGTTCGAGCAGCAAGGCCTGGCGCGCTTCGCCGATAGCGCCCAGCAAGGCGATTTCAAGGCTCGATTGCCATGGAAAATAGCCGCCCGTCAGCCAGTGCAAAAACGCTTCAAAGGTGCGCGTGAGGGAAAAGCGGTCGCCGCCCTGGTCTATGCGCACGGCCAATTGTTCGCCATAGGCAAAGGTTTTCGTCTGCTGCAGCTGGACTTCGTCGAAATAGCTGTCGAGGGCGATCTGCGGCAAGCCGTAGGAAGTGCGCAGCAGGCGCTCGAACATGGGCTGGAAGCCGGCGATGCCCTTGTGCGCATCGCCGCGGCGCCACTCGGCGCGCTGCGCGCCGTCGCCCATTTCTATGCGCGAAGGCAAGGGGTACACGAGCAGCGGACGCTGTTCGTCTTCATGGCTGCGGCGGTACTCGATGGCCCGCCTGACGAGCGCATCGACGCCTTCCAGGCTTTGCCGGTTCGGCGTGAAGACCACCACCAGCTTTCTCGGCAGCAAAGTGGCGCAGATGCCGGCGCTGTCCGTGCGGCCCGTGCGCGAATCGACCAGCACGTAGCGGAAGTGCTGGGCCAGGGTATCGGCGAAGCAGCGGAACAGGGCCGGGCAAGTGTCGAACAGCTGATCCCAGCGCATTTGCGCCAGGCGCTCGCTGTAGCTGGCGTCGAAGCGCCCGGCGCGCATCAGGTACAGCGGGCTGCCCTGATCGACGCGCACCACGTACTGCTGCCAGTCGATGGCGTCGAGCACCCGCTGGGCCAGCGCCGCGTCCTCGCGCCCCCCATCTTCGCGCCCCCTGGCCTGCCCGCCGGCGCGCGCGCCCGCCGTTTCCAGGCTGATGCGCTCGATCTGCTGGCGGCACGCCTCGAAGAACTCGAGCACGCCCGGCCGCTCCTCGTGCTGCTCGAAATAATGGTGCAGGCCCGGCGCTTCCATGTCCCAGTCCAGCATCAGCACGGGCACGCTGGCGTTTTCACGGCGCGCCAGCAGCACGGCGATGTTCGACAGCGCCATGCTGCGGCCGGTGCCGCCCTTGTAGGAATAGAAGGTGACGACTTCGCCAGGGGCGCTCAAAGGCGGCAGGGAGAGGCGTTGGCATTCCATGACGGGACCTTTTACGTGATTAACGGGGAAAGTGGGGAGGCGGAACGGCGCGCCATTCCGGCGGGATGGCGGGCAACACGAAACGGCTGCAATCGTGGCCGGGCGGTGTTGAGCGCTTGAGCAAGTGGTAATGCGTGGCGATGCGCTGCACGATGCGTTCAATATCGGGCAGGTATTGCGGATTCGATTTCAGGTCGCCGCTGGCCAGGGTATAGCCGGAAAAATCGACGTACAGGCCCGACTCCGTGATTTGCGGCGGCAAGCCGTCCGGATGGCGCGTCATGATGATGGGGATGATCAGGTGGCTGGGCAGCGCATACCAGGCGCGCCGCTCCTGCTCGATCAGCTGCATGGCGGCAAATTCGCGCCGCGTATAGCCATGTGCTTCATATTTGGGCGTGTACAGCACGATCATGCAAACGCTCTGGCACATGGCGCGCGCCACGCGCAGGTCGATATCGTCGCCGCCGCCCAGCTGTTCGCTATCGATGAACAGGACTTCCTCGCGGTCAAGATGCGGTTCCAGATAGCAAGCAAGCGCCTCGATGAGGTCATTCTTGAACTTGTTCATGAACGCATATTGGCCGTGTGCATAGCTCAAGAAACAGCCGTAGCGGATCTCCATGGCATCCCCCTGGTCCCCGTGCGGCCCTGCCATCGCCGCGCCTTGATCCTGCAAGGCATGAGCTCACTGTAGACCGCTCGGCAACAGCCCTGTTTGCGCTGGCGCAAAGATGTGTCTGGCGTCCTGGACATGCGTCACAATGCCAGAAACTGGCGCGTTCATGCCGCTTTTTGGCATGTCAGGTGCGCAAGCCGGCGCCGCGCAAAAAGCGCTACTCGCTTGATAACAAAGGAAAATAAGCCGGCGCGCGGATGGCGCCGGCAACGAAGACTTAAGCGCCCTTGGCGGGCAGGTTGCGGAAGAACTCCACCACTTCGTTTGTATCGCGCGTGCGCTTGAACGGTGGCAGGCTTTGCCAGATGCGCTTGCCGTACGGCTTGGAAATGAGGCGCGGATCGCAGATCATCAGCACGCCCCGGTCGCCCTCATCGCGGATCAGCCTGCCCGCGCCCTGCTTCAGGTTAATGATGGCTTCCGGCAGCGAATGGTGCATGAAACCATTCTTGCCCTGTTTTTCCATCACTTCGATGCGCGCCGCCAGCACCGGGTCGTCGGGCGGCGCAAACGGCAGCTTGTCGATGATCACCAGAGACAAGGCATCGCCGCGCACGTCGACGCCTTCCCAGAAGCTCTGGCTACCGATCAGCACGCCATTGCCGGCCGCGCGGAACTGGTCCAGCAATTCCGTGCGACCCTTTTCCCCCTGCACGAACAGGGGGAAGTTCAGGCCCCGCTGCTTGAACTCGTCGGCCAGGCGCTCGGCGGCGCGCTTCACGGCGCGCAAGGTGGTGCACAGGAAGAAGGTGCGCCCGCCCGCCGCCTCGATGATGGGCAGGGCGCAGTCGATGACGGCATCCGTATAGCCCAGCGAATTGGGCTGCGGCAGGTTTTGCGGTACGAACAGCAAGCCTTGCTGGCCATAGTCAAACGGACTCGGCCACGTATGCGACGGTTCGCCCGTCAAGCCCATCTGTTCGGAAAAATGCTTGAAGTCGTTTTTCACGGCCAGGGTGGCCGACGTGAAAATCCAGCTGCGCGGCGTGCCTTCGCGCTGGTTATTGAAGATCGGCGCGATCGACAATGGCGTTTTATGCAACTGCAAGGAACTGGAAAACGCTTCCACCCAGAACACGGCTTCTTCGCCAGCCGCCACTTTCGCCTTCGGATCGAACTTCCAGCCGCTCAGCTGCTGCGCCAGCTCGACGCCGCGCACCCTGCACTGCTCCAGGGTTTCTGCCCGTTCCGCCTGGGTTTCCAGCACGGCGACCATGCCGTCGAGCTCATCCTTGAGGGTGTCGAGTGCGGGGAAAAAGTCGCTCGACGGGGCGATCTGCGGCAAGGACAGGCGCACGATATCCTGCGGGAAGGTCAAACGCAGGTCGCGCGCCGCCTTTTCCACCACCGTCACCGTCTTGGCCCAGTCGATGCCGCGCGCGTGCGCCAGGCCCTCGGCCAGCACGTCGCGGCACAGTTCCAGGATTTGCGAGGTGGACACCGTATTACCAAAGAACAAGGTCGCCGTATCGGGCAGCTGGTGCGCCTCATCGAAGATGATGGTGTTGGCCGAAGGCAGCAATTCCGCCACGCCCGTGTCCTTCAGGGCCACGTCGGCAAAGAACAAATGGTGGTTGACCACCACCACGTCGGCCTGCTGGGCTTCCTTGCGGGCCTTCATGACGAAGCAATCCTGGTAATACTGGCATTCGGCGCCCATGCAGGTGTCGCGCGTGGACGTCACCAGGTTCCAGATCATGGCGTTTTCCGGCACCTTGGTCAGCTCGGCCTTGTCGCCCGAGCTGGTCATCTTGATGAAGCGCGAGATTTCGCGCAAATGGCCCACGTCGTCGCGCGACGTCATGCGCCCGTTCTGCAGGGTGCGTTCCAGGTGGTAATGACAGACGTAGTTCGAGCGGCCTTTGAGCAAGGCGACGGAAACCGGCGCCTGCAGCGCGGCGCGCACGGTGGGTATATCGCGCAGGAACAATTGGTCCTGCAAGTTCTTCGTGCCGGTAGATACAATGGTCTTGCCGCCCCACATCAGGGCCGGCACCAGATAGGCGAAGGTCTTGCCGGTGCCCGTACCCGCCTCGGCGATCAAGGTCGTCTGGCTGTCGATGGCGCTGGCGATGGCTTTCGCCATTTCCGTTTGCGAACGGCGCGGCTTGTAGCTGCCCACGGCCGGGCCGAGCGGGCCGCCGGCGCCGAACAGGCGTTCGATGTCGGCATCGTGCTTGCCAGGCGCCGCCTGCGGTTCGGCTGGCAGATCGGCAGGCTGGCCATCTGGGTTTACTGGCAATAAATTGTGATCGGTCAAAATATACTTAGGTGAAGGCTGGACTGGACGCTACTGGCGCCCCTCAGGCGGGAACGTCGGGCACCAACTGCATTTTCAGCAAGGTGATGTGATCCTTCAATTGCAATTTGCGCTTTTTCAGGCGCCGCAGTTGCAGCTCGTCATGGTGGCCATCGAGTATCAGCAACTCGATGACGGCATCAAGGTCGCGGTGTTCCACGTTGAGTTCAATCAGGCGCCGCTCTATTTGCTGTGCATCGCTCATGTATTGCGTTCCAGGCAGTGTTGGTAACAGTGTTGGTAAACCGGCGCGCGCAGCGTACGCAGGCAGCCATTGGCGTAGTTTAACCTGCCGCGCGCCTTAGGGCACGCCATTTCCGGCCTGCCCCTGCGCGGCGGTGTTATTTCGCAGGCGGCGCAGGCACAGCAACGGCCGGCGTGCTGGCAGCAGCGGCCGCCTTGGCCGCCTTGGCCTGCGCTTCGGCCTGGCGCTCGGCCAGGCGTTGCGCCACGCGTTTCTGGCGCGCCACGGCGTCCGCCTGCTTGCGCGCATAGGCCGCTTCACGGGCCGCGCGGCGCGGGGCTTCGGCGGCATCGGCGGCAGCCTGTTTCGCCACCTTCGCCGCTTGCGCAGCCTCGCGCTCGGCAACGCTCTTGCCTTCCGGCTTGGGCGGCGCCGGCTCGGGCGCGACCACTTTCACGGGCTTGGGCAAGGCCGCGGCCCGCTGCTCGGCGTCCAGGCGCGCACTTTCCTGCGTCCGGGCCAGGTCGATATCGCGCAGGCGCACGGACTCGGCCCGCTTGAAGTAGTTCGCTTCCGCGTCGACGGCGCGCAGGCGCACGAGGATCACGCGGCGCTTTTCCTTGGCCTGATCCAGGCAGTTATTCACGAAAAACTTGTCGTAACACGCAAGTTCGCGCGCGGCAAACTCGTTTTCCGCCGCCTCGCGCTCGCGGGCCGACTGCTTCAGCTTGGCGTCCGCTTCTTCCACCGACAAGGTGGCGGGCACCTGCGGCGCTCCGACCTCATCCAATGCCGCGGCACCCTGGTGCGCGCAGGCGGACAACGCCAGGACCAGGCCCAGCGCCGCGCCCAGCTTATATAGTGTATTTGCCATCATGTTCATTATCCCTGCCTCAAACGATTGCATCGGCCGCGCCGCGCTGTTCTTTTTCCATGTATTCGCGCGATTGCATCTCGATGATACGCGAAACGGTGCGGTGAAACTCGTTGGCCAGCATGCCGTTCGTGTACAACTCATCAGGCGCCACTTCGGCCGACATGATCAGCTTAACCTTCTGGTCATAAAACACGTCGATCAGCCAGGTAAAGCGGCGCGCCTCGGACGACTGCGCCGCCGACATGGCCGGTATGCCGGACAATATCACCGTATGGAAGCGGCTGGCGATTTCCAGGTAATCATTTTGCGAGCGGGGACCGCCGCACAAGGTGGCGAAATCGAACCAGATGATGCCGCCGGCGCGGCGCAGGCAGTGGATTTCGCGGCTCTCGATGCGGATGCGCGCGTCTTCGTCCGCCGTCTCGGCGATGCGCGTGTAAGCGTCGCGCAAGGCTTTGTCGGTGGCGGCGCCCAGCGGCGTGTAGTAACTTTCCACCTGTTCCAGCGCGCGGCCCCGGTAATCGACGCCCGCGTCGACGTTCATCACGTCGAGCTTGTCCTTGAGCAGCGCGATGGTCGGCAGCATGCGGTCACGGTGCAGGCCGTCCGGGTACAGCAGGTCCGGATCGTAATTCGAGGTCATGATGAAAGACACGCCATTGGCGAACAGGGCCGACAGCAGGTTGTACAGGATCATCGCGTCGGCGATGTCGGAGACGTGGAATTCATCGAAACAGATGAGGCGGTATTTCTTCGCGATGCGCTTGGCCACCTCGTCGAGCGGGTCGGCCACGCCTTTCAATTCATCGAGCTGCTGGTGCACGCCGCGCATGAATTCGTGGAAGTGCAATCGCGTCTTGCGCACCAGGGGCACGACCGAGTAAAAACTGTCCATCAGGAACGATTTGCCGCGCCCCACCCCGCCCCACATGTACACGCCTTTCGGCACGGCGGGACGGTTCAGCAGGCGCTTGAAGGTGCTCGAGCGCTGGCCCTTGTAGGCCACCCACTCGTCATAGCACAGCTGCAGGCGGTCGACCGCGCGCCGTTGGGCGGCATCGGCCTTGAAATCACGCTTCTGCAACGCGTGCTGGTAAAACTCTTCTACGTTCATGGGATTCGCTTTAACGCACAAGGGCGCCGGCGGAAAAAATCCGCGAGCGCCCCTGTAGGACTAACTACAATTAAAAGTTCAACGTGCGCTTGTCAACAGCCAGTGCCGCTTCCTTGGTCGCTTCCGACAGGGATGGGTGAGCGTGGCAGATGCGCGCGATGTCTTCGGCCGAGGCCTTGAATTCCATCGCCACGACGGCTTCGGAAATCAGTTCGGACGCCATAGGGCCGACGATATGCACGCCGAGGATTTCATCGGTCGTCGCATCGGCCAGGAATTTCACCATGCCCGAAGTGTCGCCCAGCGCGCGCGCACGGCCGTTGGCCATGAACGGGAAGGTGCCTGCCTTGTAGGCGATGCCTTCGGCCTTCAGGGTTTGCTCGGTCTTGCCGACCCACGCGATTTCCGGCGAGGTGTAGATCACCCAGGGAATCGTGTTGAAGTTGGTGTGACCGTGCTGGCCAGCGATACGCTCGGCCACGGCAACGCCTTCTTCTTCCGCCTTGTGCGCCAGCATCGGGCCGCGCACGACGTCGCCCACTGCCCACACGTTCGGCAGGTTGGTCTTGCAGTCGCCGTCGACGGCGATGAAGCCGCGTTCGTCCAGCTGCAGGCCGACTTTATCGGCACCCAGGCCATTCGTGTTCGGCGTACGGCCGATCGAAATGATCAGTTTGTCGAACACGGCTTTTTGCGCTTCGCCCTTGGCGTCCACGTATTCCACGGTGACGTCTTTCTTGCCTGGCGTGATCGCACCGATCTTGCAACCGAGGTTGATCTTCAAGCCTTGCTTGGTGAACAGCTTCGACGCTTCCTTGGCGATCTGCTCGTCGACGGCGCCCAGGAAGACCGGCAGGCCTTCCAGCACGGTGACGTCGGAACCCAGACGGCGCCAGACGCTGCCCATTTCCAGACCGATCACGCCGGCACCGATGACGCCCAGCTTGGCTGGTACGGCGTCGATGGCCAGTGCGCCCGTGTTCGACAGGATCAGTTTCTCGTCGAAAGGTGCGCCCGGCAGTTCGCGTGCGTTCGAACCCGTGGCGATGACCACGTGCTTGGCCGTCAAGGTTTCGTTGGCTTCGCCCGTCACGCTGATCTCATACGCGCCAGCGGCGGCAGCAGCGAAAGCGGCGCGGCCGTGGAAGAAGGCGATCTTGTTCTTCTTGAACAGGTACAGGATGCCGTCGTTGTTTTGCTTGACGACGGTGTCTTTGCGCTTGAGCATCTGGCCCAGGTTCAGCTTCAGGCCGGCGACGTCGATACCGTGCTCGGCGAAGCTGTGGCCCGCGTGTTCGAAATGCTCGGACGATTGCAGCAGTGCTTTCGACGGGATGCAGCCGACGTTGGTGCAGGTACCGCCAGGCGCGGCGCCGCCCTTGGCATTCGACCACTCGTCGACGCAAGCGACGGAAAAGCCCAGCTGCGCTGCGCGGATGGCGGCGATGTAGCCGCCAGGGCCCGCACCGATGACAACTACGTCAAATTGTTTAGTACTCATGTTTTGTTATTCCAATCTCTTCGTCTGGTACGAAAATCCACAATAGAAGGTAAATCACCACGCCGAAGCCGAAGGTCAATGTAAACAGGACGAAGACGAGGCGCCAGATCCACGCTTCCATGCCGGAAGCGCGGCCCAGGCCGCCACACACGCCACCGAGCCAGCGGTCGTTGCGCGAACGGCGCAGGCGGCTGAATTCCTGCACCAGGTCGTTCGCCGGGCCGGAGTCGGATGGACTGTCCGATTTGTCCAGGTTGATATTGCTCAGGAGCTTGGCTTTCGCTTGCGCGAATTCCGCGTCGCTCAGGGCGCCCGCCAGGTGCAACTCGTGCAGACGCTTGATTTCTTCAGAGATGTTCATGGGAATCCTCTTTCATTGAGATCAGCCAGCTGCGTCTTCTGGCAAGGGGTATCAGCTACATTGCCCCGGCGGCAACGCCGGGGGACTACGGTGCTTACAGGTCCAGCAGCAGGCGTGCAGGATCTTCCAGCGCTTCTTTCATCGCCACCAGGCCCAGGACGGCTTCGCGGCCGTCGATGATGCGGTGGTCGTAGGACATGGCCAGGTAGTTCATCGGACGCACCACGATCTGGCCGTTTTCCACGACAGCGCGGTCCTTGGTCGCATGCACGCCCAGGATGGCCGATTGCGGCGGGTTGATGATCGGGGTCGACAGCATGGAGCCGAAGGTACCGCCGTTCGAGATCGAGAACGTGCCGCCCGTCAGGTCGTCCAGGGTCAGCTTGCCTTCCTTGGCTTTGGCGCCGAATTCACCGATTTTTTTCTCGATGTCGGCGATCGACAGCTGGTCCGCGTTGCGGATGATAGGCACGACCAGGCCGCGTGGCGAACCGACAGCGATGCCGATGTCGAAGTAGCCGTGGTAGACGATGTCGTTGCCATCAACGGAGGCATTGATGATCGGGTACTTTTTCAGGGCGGCGACGGCTGCCTTGACGAAGAAGGACATGAAGCCCAGCTTGACGCCGTGCTCTTTCTCGAACTTGTCCTTGTACTTGTTGCGCAGATCGATGACCGGCTGCATGTTCACTTCATTGAACGTGGTCAGGATGGCGTTCGTCGATTGCGATTGCAGCAGGCGCTCGGCGATACGTGCGCGCAGGCGGCTCATCGGCACGCGCTCTTCAGGGCGGTCACCCAGGCTGGCGGCCGACGGCGTGGCAACTTGTTGCAGCGCTGGCTTGGCAGCGGCTGGCGCCAGTGGCGCGACAGCTGGCTTGGCGGAAGCAGCCAGGGCGTCGCCCTTGGTCACGCGGCCATCTTTGCCGGAACCGGCGACGTCGCCAGCGGACAGACCTTTTTCGGACAGTATCTTGGCAGCGGCAGGCATGGCGACATCGCCTTTGGTCGCAGCGGCAGGCGCCGTAGCGTTAGCGGTGTCTTGCGCAGCGGCCGCCAGGGCTGGCGCAGGAACAGCGGACACTTCCATCGGGCTGACCTTGGCCGAACCGTCGGTGTCGATGATGGCGATGACTTCGCCGGCGACGACGGTGGCGCCGTCAGCCTTGATGATTTGCACGATCACGCCAGCGGCAGGTGCCGGCAGTTCCAGCACTACTTTATCGGTTTCGATATCGATCATGTTTTCGTCGCGCGCGACTGGCTCGCCGACTTTCTTGTGCCATGCGAGCAGGGTCGCTTCTGCAACCGATTCCGACAACTGGGGAACTTTGACTTCGATTTGTGCCATGTAAAACTCCGTTTATTTTGTTATTGCGGCGCCGCCCCTGCGTAGCAAGGGCGGCGCTCCGTCATGATGTATGCGAGCTCCTGCCACTTACTTGGTCAGGATAAAACCCTTCAGCTTCGAGAATGCCGTTTCCAGCAGATCTTTTTGCTGGGCGTAGTGCTTGTCATAGTAACCGACAGCAGGCGACGCCGAAGCAGGACGGCCGGCGTAGGCCAGACGTTGACCCGATTCCAGGCCTTCGAAGATGTTGTGCTGGATCTGGAACCAGGCGCCCTGGTTTTGCGGCTCGTCCTGCGTCCAGACGACTTCGACCAGGTTCGGGAACTTCTTCAGTTCAGCAGCGAACGACTTGTGCGGGAACGGATACAGCTGTTCCAGGCGCACGATGGCCGTGTCGGTCTGGCCACGGGTCTTGCGTGCGTTGACCAGGTCGTAATAGACCTTGCCCGAGCAGGCGACCACGCGCTTGACTTTCTTGGCGTCGATTTTGTCGTCGACTTCGCCGATGACGGTCTGGAAACCACCCTTGGCCAGGTCGGTCAGCGGCGAACCGGCATCCTTGTTGCGCAACAGCGACTTCGGCGTCAGGATGACCAGCGGCTTGCGGAACTGGCGCACCATCTGGCGGCGCAGCAAATGGAAGATCTGCGAAGCCGTCGTCGGCTGCACCACTTGCATGTTGTTGTCTGCGCACAGCTGCAGGAAACGCTCAGGACGCGCGGACGAGTGCTCAGGACCCTGGCCTTCGTAACCGTGCGGCAGCATCATGACCAGGCCCGAAGCGCGGCCCCACTTCACTTCGCCGGAGCTGATGAATTGGTCAATCACCACTTGCGCGCCGTTGGCGAAGTCGCCGAACTGGGCTTCCCAGATCGTCAGGGTGTTCGGTTCAGCGGTCGAGTAGCCGTATTCGAAGGCCAGTACGGCTTCTTCGGACAGCACCGAGTCGATGACGGTGAACGGCGCCTGGTTGTCCGAGACGTTTTGCAGCGGAATGTAGGTACCTGCATCCCAACGCTCGCGGTTCTGGTCATGCAAGACGGCGTGGCGGTGCACGAAGGTGCCGCGGCCGGCGTCCTGGCCCGTCAGGCGGATGGCGTAGCCGGACGATACCAGCGAAGCGTAGGCCAGGTGTTCGCCCATGCCCCAGTCCAGGTTCATTTCGCCACGACCCATGGTGCCGCGGTCGCCCAGTACTTTTTCCACCAGCGAGTGGACCTTGAAGTCTTCCGGCACAGTGGTGATGCGGGTGGCCAGGCGTTTCAGTTCGGTCATCGGCACGGCAGTGTCGGCCGAATCGGTCCATTTCTTGTTCAGGAACGGCAGCCAGTCGACGGCGTACTTGTTCTTGAAGTTCGAGATGACCGGATCGACGGTATGCTTGCCGGCGTCCATGGCGTCGCGGAAAGCGGCCACCATCTTGTCGCCGCCATCGGCAGGGATCACGCCTTGCGCTACCAGCTTGTCCGCGTACAGCTTGCGGGTGCCTGGATGCTGGCCGATCTTCTTGTACATCAGTGGCTGCGTCAGTGCCGGCGTATCTTGCTCGTTGTGGCCAAGTTTACGGTAGCAGATGATGTCGAGGACGATGTCCTTCTTGAATTCCATGCGGTAGTCGAGCGCGATCTGCGTCGCCAGTACCACGGCTTCCGGATCATCGGCGTTGATGTGCAGGACCGGTGCTTCGATCATCTTGACGACGTCCGAGCAGTACAGGGTCGAGCGGGCATCGCGCGGGTCCGAGGTGGTGAAACCGATCTGATTGTTGATCACGATATGCACCGTGCCGCCCGTATGGTAGCCACGGGTTTGCGCCAGATTCAGCGTTTCCATGACCACGCCCTGGCCGGCGAAAGCGGCATCGCCGTGCACCAGGATAGGCAGCACTTGCGCGCCCTGCGCGTCGCCGCGGCGATCCATGCGGGCCTTGACGGAACCTTCGACCACAGGGTTGACGATTTCCAGGTGCGACGGGTTGAACGCCAGCGACAGGTGGACCGGGCCGCCTGCGGTGGAGATGTCCGACGAGAAGCCTTGATGGTACTTCACGTCGCCGGCAGGCAGGTCGTCGCCATGCTTGCCTTCGAATTCTTCGAACAGTTCCTGCGGCGCCTTGCCCAGGGTGTTGACCAGCACGTTCAGGCGGCCGCGGTGGGCCATGCCGATCACGATTTCCTGCACGCCTTTTTCGCCGGCGCGCTGGATGGTTTCATCCATCGAGGCGATGAAGGTTTCGCCGCCTTCCAGGGAGAAGCGCTTCTGGCCCACGTAACGGGTGTGCAGATAGCGTTCCAGGCCTTCAGCCGCGGTCAGGCGGTCGAGGATGTGGATTTTTTTCTCTGGGGTGAAATTCGGGGTGGAGCGGATCGATTCCAGTTTCTCTTGCAACCAGCGCTTTTCGGCCGGGTCGGAGATGTACATGAATTCGGCGCCGATCGAACGCGTGTAGGTATCGCGCAGATAGTTCAGCAGATCGCGCAGGGTGGCGGTCTCGGGGCCAAAATAGGTATTGCTGATGTTGAACACGGTATCCATGTCCGCATCGCTGAAACCGTAGAAGCTCGGCTCAAGTTCAGGGATCATCGGACGTTCCTGGCGTTGCAGCGGATCCAGGTTGGCCCAGTGCGAACCGAGGTAACGGTAAGCGGCGATCAGCTGCGTGGCGGCGACGCGCTTGCGGCCCATTTCAGCATCGAAGGAAGCGGTCACTGTGCGGATCGGACCAGCTTTTGCGCGCTCGGCGAACGAGGCGACGACGGAGGCATGCGCCACGTCAGGCTTGTTGGTGCCATCGACGGCAGGCACGTGCTGCATCGCGTCGAAGTAGGAACGCCAGTTATCGGGTACCGAGCCTGGATTGTTCAGATAGGCCTCGTACAGGTCTTCCACGTACGGAGCATTCCCACCAAACAGGTAGGAGTTGGTCGTTAATTGCTGCATATATTGCTCACCTTTCTTCGCGCTTCGCGAGGAATTAGCGGGTTAATCTAACCTTCCGCGACACGGCCTGACCGGTTAGCGGATTGCACATCAAGTTGTGGGGAAGGGCTTTTTTATTGCACCAGCATTCTGCATACCGTCATTTAGAATAGCACGCGGTATTGTAACGCAACAACTGCAAGTTGAATTTTATTTGGCAAGCAAATGTAAGCTGTGTTGTTGATTTTCCCGGGCTTGCAAGCCTGTCACTGTTATGCTTACAACACATCGGCGGCCCTGCCGGCGTGCCGCTTGCGCGCAACTGGTCTGCCCGGCAACGCTGGCGCGGCGATGGCTGCCAGCCAGTCGGCATCGCCGGCAAACCACTCCACCAGGAAGTCGAGCATGGTGCGCAGCAGGGGCGACATGTGCTGGCGCGAGGTGTAGACGCCATAGATGCCCATATCCTGCGGCACGTATTCAGGCAGCAGCTCCACCAGCTGGCCGCTGGCGATCAGCGGCGCGGCCGAAAAGCGCGGCTGCATGGCGATGCCCGCCCCCGCCACCGTCGCCACCAGCAGGACCAGCGACTCATTCGCCGACAGGCGGCCGCTGACGGGGACAGTGAGCGCTTCCCCGTCATGCGTAAACTGCCACAGGCTCTTGCCGAAATACGTGTACGTCAGGCAGTTGTGCAGGGCCAGGTCTTCCGCCCGGCGCGGCGTGCCGTGCGCCGCCAGGTACGATGGTGCGGCGCACACCACCGACGCGCAGCTGGCCAGCTGGCGCGCGATCAGGTTCGGTTCGAGCGCGTTGGTGATGCGGATCGCCAGGTCGATGCGCTGCTCCACCAGGTTGACGGCGCGGTTCTCCATCTGCAGGTCGACGGCGGCGCGCGGATAGCGCCGCAGGTAAGCGGTTACTGCGCCAGCGAGCGCTGTCTGCGCCAGAGATTGCGAACAGGTGATGCGCAACAAGCCGTGTGGCGTGTCGAGGCCCTCGGGCGAGGTGAAGGCCATGGCGCCGGCCACTTCCAGCATCTGCCGGCAGCGCGCCAGGGTGGCCTCGCCCGCATCCGTCAGGCTCAAACGGCGCGTGGTGCGATGCAGCAGGCGCGCCCCCGCCCACTGCTCCATTTCGGCCAGATAGCGCGTCACCATGGCGCGCGACATATCGAGCGCCTCGCTGGCGGCCACCATGCTGCCACGCTCGGCGATGGCGACGAAGACTTGTGCGGCGGTGATGCGGTCCATCTGCGACTCTCCATTGATTCGTTCGATTATTGCAATCTACCCTATTTCTCGCGCCTGGTCGAAAGGGCAATATGCGACGAAAGCGTCCAACAATATGCTTGCACGCGCCGCCCTCGCCACCCGTATCAACACCCAAGTTGCTGCGGGGCGATGCGGCGCAGTTAGCGCACACCATCGCTGCCAGCGGCAAGCGCCGACACAGCTCGCCCTACAGGGCGGCCAGGAAGCGCGCATACTCTTGTGCGCTGCGCGCCAGCCGCTCGGCATAGCCAGTTTCTTTCGGCCCGTCTTCCGCACCATAGAAGGCAAAGAAGCGGCGGTTGTCGGCGCCGATATACGCCAGGGTGACATCGAACGGTGCCAGCAGCTGCGCCAGGGTGACGTTCCACCTGCCTTGCGGCGTGAAGTCTTCCTCGCGTATGCCCGCCGTGACGGCCAGCGCCACCTTCCTCCCCCTGAAGGCATCGCCGCCCGCACCGTAAGCCCAGCCATATGCAAGCACCTCGTCGAGCCACCGCTTCAGCAAGGGTGGGCAGTTGAACCAGTAGACAGGGAACTGCAACACCACATTGCCATGCGCCTCCACCAGCGCCTGCTCACGCGCCACATCAATGTTGCCATCAGGATAAGCCTGCTGCACGTCGTGGATAGTGTAGCGGTCGGGATACCACGCCAGTTCCTGCAGCCAGCGCTTGTTGGCCACCGAGGTGGCGATGGAGGGATGGAAGACGATAACGAGGGTTTTCTTCATGCTGCATTCCTGAGAGTGGGATGGATGCACCGGCCCGCATGCACAGAAAAGCAGGCAAGCCGGTACCCTGCCCCGTGGCGCGTGGCCGCGACCCCAGAGGCAGAAACAGCATAGCCATCACGAGTATTTTTCACAAGTACGCACATTGACTACCCATACCATATTAAAAGTAAGCTACTCGACCACAGAAAGCCTCCTTGCCATGCACTTTCGGATCAGACTGGCTGGTGCCGTTCGCCCCACTCGCACAGGGTATGCAGGACGGGGATCAGCGAGGCGCCCTTGCCTGAAAGCGAATATTCGACCTTGGGCGGCACTTGCGCATATTCCTTGCGGATGATCAGCGCATCGGCTTCCAGTTCCTTCAGGACGACACTGAGGGTCTTGAAGGCGATGCCACCGAGATGGCGCTTGAGTTCGTTATGCCGCAGCACGGTGTTTTCCGCCAGCGCATACAGGATCAGCATCTTGTACTTGCCGCCGATCAGCGACAAGGTGTAGCCAAATGCCGTGTCGCCCAGGGCCACGCCGCCGGGGGCGCAGGTTTCTTCATTCATCGCGTTGTGCTTGCTGTTGAACCAGGCTCCGAGCATAACAGCATGGCGTAAAAAAACGGGCCGAAGCCCGTTTTTTGTTTGCGCGATACCGCTCTGGATTAACGCTTGTCCAGTGGCAGTACTTCGCGCGTGGTCGAACCGACGAACAGCTGGCGCGGACGGCCAATTTTCTGTTCCGGATCGGCGATCATTTCGTTCCACTGGGCGATCCAGCCGATCGTACGGGCCATGGCGAAGATACCGGTGAACAGCGATACCGGGATGCCCAGCGCCGATTGCACGATGCCCGAGTAGAAGTCGACGTTCGGGTACAGTTTGCGCGAAACGAAGTAGTCGTCGTTCAGTGCAATCTTTTCCAGTTCCATCGCCAGCTTGAACAGCGGGTCGTCTTGCAGACCCAGTTCTTGCAGCACTTCGTAGCAGGTTTCACGCATCAGCTTGGCGCGTGGATCGAAGTTCTTGTACACGCGGTGGCCAAAGCCCATCAGCTTGACGCCGGAGTTCTTGTCCTTGACTTGCTCGATGAAGGCAGGGATGTTCTCGACGGTGCCGATTTCTTTCAGCATATTGAGTGCCGCCTCGTTGGCGCCGCCGTGGGCAGGGCCCCACAGGCAGGCGATACCGGCAGCGATACAGGCGAACGGGTTGGCGCCCGACGAACCGGCCAGACGGACGGTCGATGTCGATGCGTTTTGCTCGTGGTCCGCATGCAGGATCAGGATACGGTCCAGAGCGCGCACCAGCACGTCGTTGACCTTGTACTCTTCGCACGGATTGGCGAACATCATGTGCATGAAGTTGGCGCTGTACGACAGGTCGTTGCGTGGGTACACGAACGGCTGGCCGACCGAGTACTTGTAGGTCATGGCGACCAGGGTTGGCATCTTGGCGATCAGGCGGATGGCCGATACTTCGCGGTGATGCGGGTCGTTGATGTCCAGCGAGTCATGGTAGAACGATGCCAGCGCGCCGACGGTGCCCACCAGGACCGACATCGGATGCGCGTCGCGGCGGAAGCCACGGAAGAAGAATTGCATCTGTTCGTGCACCATCGTGTGCTTGGTGACGGTGTCGACGAACTTGGCTTTTTGCGCCGCGTTCGGCAGTTCGCCGTTCAGCAGCAGGTAGCACGATTCCATGAAGTCGGCGTTGACGGCCAACTGTTCGATCGGGTAACCACGGTACAGCAGCTCGCCCTTGTCGCCGTCGATGTAGGTGATCGACGAGTTGCAGGCGGCCGTCGACATAAAGCCTGGGTCGTAGGTGAACTTGCCGCTACCGGCGTACAGTTTGCGGATGTCGATGACGTCCGGGCCAACCGTGCCTTTGTAGATTGGAAATTCAAGCGATGGGCTGCCATCGGAGAACGACAGGGTAGCTTTTGTGTCAGAGATATTCATGGGCTCTTCCTTCTCGGGAGTGAGTCGAAATTAAAATCAAAAATTCTGGCTGCAATTCGCACCGCACTCGGCAGTGCTACAGCGCGCCACTCGCACCGTTTGCAATATATCGCCCAGGCGTCTAGGCAATGCGCAGTCGTTGCAGCAGTGCGCGCACATGCGGCAGATCGACTTCGCCTTCCGGCTCTTTACGGGCCAGTACCAGATCCATTAACGCATTGTCCGATAAATCCAGCAAACGCGTCAGCGCGTCAACTTCTTCATCGGTCAATTCGGTTTCATACGCATCGAGAAAACGGGTCAGGATAATGTCGTTTTCCAGCAGGCCACGGCGTGAACGCCAGCGCAGGCGGGCGCGGTTTGCCGGGTCGGCCTGATGCGAGGACAAAATTGATTCTGTCATTTGGTTTACCACTTTACGTGTGCCTTGCGGCACGGTGCTGCTATGCAGGCGCCGCCTGCAGGCGAGAGGATACCCTCTTCCCGCAAACGGCGCCCGGCGGACGCGTTCAGGAGGATCAGATCGCGCGGCGGACCATCAATTCCTTGATCTTGCCGATCGCCTTGTTCGGGTTCAACCCTTTCGGGCAGACGTCGACGCAGTTCATGATCGAATGGCAGCGGAACAGGCGGTACGGGTCTTCCAGGTTGTCCAGACGCGCGCCGGTGGCTTCGTCGCGCGAATCGGCGATGAAGCGGTAGGCTTGCAGCAGGCCGGCCGGGCCGACGAATTTGTCCGGATTCCACCAGAACGACGGGCACGACGTGGAGCAGCATGCGCACAGGATGCACTCGTACAGGCCATCGAGTTCTTCGCGCTGTTCCGGCGACTGCAGGCGCTCTTTTTCAGGCGGGATCGAATCGTTGATCAGGAAAGGCTTGATCGAATCGTACTGCTTGAAAAATTGCGTCATGTCGACGATCAGGTCGCGGATGACCGGCAAACCTGGCAACGGACGCAGCACGATAGGCTCGCTCAGTTCGTTCAGGTTGGTGGTGCATGCCAGGCCGTTCTTGCCGTTGATGTTCATCGCGTCCGAACCGCACACGCCTTCGCGGCACGAGCGGCGCAGGGCCAGCGAGTCATCGACGTCCGCCTTGATACGCTGCAGCGCATCGAGCAGCATCTTGTCGGTGTCTTTCAGTTCGACCGTCAGGTCTTGCATGTACGGCTTGGCATCCTGGTCAGGATCGTAGCGGTAGATTTTGAATTTAAGAGTGCGTGCCATGGTATAGCCTTAGAAAGTACGTGGTTTCGGTTTGAAGGTATCAACCGTCAGCGGCTTGGTCACGACTGGCTTGTATTCCAGTCGGTTGCCTTCCGAATACCACAGAGTGTGCTTCATCCAGTTGTCGTCGTCACGCAGCGGATAGTCATCCTGGGCGTGGGCGCCGCGCGATTCCTTGCGGGCTGCTGCCGAAACGATGGTCGCTTTCGCCGTTTCGATCAGGTTGTCCAGTTCCAGCGCTTCCACGCGGGCCGTGTTGAAGACCATCGATTTATCCTTGAAGGAGACGTGCTTGCGGCGCTCGTCGAGCTTCATGATTTCTTCGACGCCCTTGTTCAGCATCTCGTCGGTACGGAACACGCCGCAGTACTTCTGCATCGTTGCGCGGATGTCGTTCGCCACGCCCTGCACGGTTTCCGTACCGGTCGAGTTTTCCAGGCGCGCCAGGCGGCCCATGGCAAAATCGGCCGCATCGGCTGGCAAAGGCTTGTTTTCCTTGGCTTTCAGGCCGCTGCCCACGATGTGGTTACCGGCCGCGCGGCCGAAGACCACCAGGTCGAGCAGCGAGTTCGTGCCCAGGCGGTTGGCGCCGTGCACGGACACGCAGGCGCATTCGCCGATCGCGTACAGGCCGTTGACGACTTTCGCCGAATTATCCGGACCGGTCGGGGTGACGACCTGGCCGTGGATGTTCGTTGGAATGCCGCCCATCTGGTAGTGAATCGTCGGCACGACAGGAATCGGTTCCTTGGTGGCATCGACGTTGGCGAACTTGTGGCCGATTTCCAGAATCGACGGCAGGCGCTTGGCGATGGTGTCGGCACCGATATGGCGCAGGTCCAGCATCACGTGGTCCTTGTTCGGACCGCAGCCGCGGCCTTCCTTGATTTCCTGGTCCATCGAGCGCGACACGAAGTCGCGCGGCGCCAGATCCTTCAGGGTAGGCGCATAGCGCTCCATGAAGCGTTCGCCTTCGCTATTGATCAGGATGCCGCCTTCGCCACGCACGCCTTCGGTGATCAAGACGCCCGCGCCGGCCACGCCGGTCGGGTGGAACTGCCAGAATTCCATGTCTTGCAGCGGCAAGCCGGCGCGTGCCGCCATGCCCATGCCGTCGCCCGTGTTGATGAAGGCATTCGTCGACGCGGCGAAGATGCGGCCTGCGCCGCCCGTTGCCATGACCGTCGTTTTTGCTTCCAGGATCATGCATTCGCCGGTTTCCATTTCCAGCGCAACAACACCGACCACGTCGCCTTCGGCGTCACGGATCAGGTCGATTGCCATCCATTCGACGAAGAAGTGCGTACGCGCACGCACGTTGCGCTGGTACAGGGTGTGCAACAGGGCGTGACCGGTACGGTCGGCTGCCGCGCAAGCGCGCTGCACCGGCTTTTCGCCGAAGTGGGCCGTGTGGCCGCCGAATGGACGCTGATAGATGGTGCCGTCAGGGTTGCGGTCGAATGGCATGCCGAAGTGTTCCAGTTCGTACACGACCTTCGGCGCTTCGCGGCACATGAATTCGATGGCATCCTGGTCGCCCAGATAGTCGCCACCCTTGACGGTGTCGAACATGTGCCAGAACCAGTTGTCTTCGGCCATGTTGCCGAGCGACGCGCCGATACCACCCTGCGCCGCCACGGTGTGCGAGCGGGTCGGGAATACCTTCGACAGAACTGCGACGTTCAGGCCGGCTTCAGCCAGTTGCAACGACGCGCGCATGCCGGAACCGCCGGCGCCAACGATTACCGCATCAAAGCGGCGGGTAGGGATTGCGGATTTATATGCTGCCACGATTACACACTCCAGAGTATCTGTACCGTCCAAGCGGCACAAGCGATCAACCACAGCATGGTGGCAATTTGCAGCGTCAAACGGAGGCCAGCGCTTTTCACGTAGTCCATCCAGATGTCGCGTACGCCGACCCATGCGTGGTAGAACAGGGCGACGAAAGTCACCAGGCTGAACAATTTAAACCACTGCTGTGCGAACAGACCAGCCCAGCCTTCATAGCTGAAGTTGCTGCCGGTCAGGAAAGAAATAAGCAGGATGGCAACATAGGCCACCATGACGATGGCGGTAACGCGTTGCGCCAGCCAATCGCGCAAGCCGTAGTGGGCACCGACGACGAGGCGCTTCGGTCCGATATTATTGTCTGCCATGTTTAAAATACTCCAAACAGTTTCAAAGCGACCAGGGCCGTCAACACCAGGCTCACGACCAGCACGGACGACGCGGTCTTGCGTGCCGAATCTTTCTCGATGGCAACGTGCACATCCATGAACAGGTGGCGGATACCGGCGCAGAAGTGGTGCAGGAAAGCCCAGACCAGACCCAGGGTGATCAGCTTGACGAACCAGTGCGAGGCGATGCCCTGGAAGTAGGCATAGGACATTTCGGAACGCAGGCTCAGTTCCAGCATGTACAGGATACATGGCAGCAAGGCGAAAATGATGAAACCGCTGATGCGATGCAGGATCGAGACGATGGCGCCGACAGCCATGCGGTAGTTCGACAATTCGGTAACATGAATGTTACGGAATTGCGGCCGTTCTTTTTTTGGTACTTCTCTTACGGCTTCAGACATAACAAAAACCTCCCCTTTGAATTTCAACTAAATATTGAAGCCGCGATTTTCGCCGATTTTCGCAACCCATACCAATATCTATTGTTACATATAACCAAAATGGTTTTTTACTACAAAATACCGCGCTACTTTCCGTAGTTCACGTAATTTAATTACAGAATCACCGGCAAAACACGGCCCGCCGGGGCGGGCCATGCTGTCGCTGCGCTTTCCGTTGTCTCCGTTGCCCGCCTTGCGGCAGGCATCTTGCAAGCGATGTACTTCGGCCTTGCTGCTTGTTCGGGCACCCAAGGGCGCCCCGCCGCTTCAGCTGAGTTCATTCTGATAATGATGGCGACTGGTCAGGTACAAGCCCCGGCGCAGTTCGACCGGCTTGTCGCCGTAGGTAAACGACACGCGCTCAGAACTGAGCAAGGGCGTGCCGAGGTCGATATTCAACAGTTGCGCGGCGCCCGCATCGGCGCAGACGGCGCGGATCTGCTCGGACGCGCGTATCATGCGCGTGCCAAATTCCGTTTCGAACAGGCCATACATGGGACCCTTGTATTCCACCAGGCGCTCGGCCGTCAGGCCTTTGAAGATCAGGCCGGGCAGCCACAGCTCCTCGACGATGGTCGGCACGCCGTCGAAATACTGCACGCGCTTGATGAAGATGACGGCGTCGCCGGACTTCAGGTCCATCAGGCGCGCCACGTCGGCCGGCGCACGCACGCGCTTGACTTCGATAAACTTGCTTTCGGGATAATGCGGCACGCCTTCGTCCGGCACCAGGCGCAGGAAGCGGAAATGCGCGCGCGCCTCATGGTGGGTGGAAACGAAGGTGCCCTTGCCCTGGCGGCGCATGACGAGATTCTCGGCAGCCAGTTCATCGATGGCCTTGCGCACCGTGCCCTGGCTGACCTTGAAGCGCCCTGCCAGCTCGACTTCGCTGGGAATCAGTTCGCCCGGCTTCCATTCACCCGATTGCAGGCTCTGCGTGATGAGCGCCTTGATCTGCTGGTACAGGGGACTGAAGGTGGGCGATGCCGTGACGACAGGCGTGCTGACGGCCATGGCCGGCGCGCTGGTCGCTGCAGTGGTATTGGCGTTGGCCGCCGGCATGACCGCGGCGCTAGCCACTGCGGCAACGGGCGTAGCCGGGGCGCCCGCGGTCGGACTGACCGCCCCGCTTGCAGCAGTGGCATTGTTGGTCAGATTGGACGAGGCGGAATTCATAGTCCGACATTTCAACACAAATCACTGCCCGCGTCCAGTAAAAGACTCGTAGTTATCTGTCTTATATAAGACATAAGATATGATTGACAGATACAGATCGGAGGCCTAAACTGCCCTCGATAAAACTTGTGAGCCAGCGTTTTATGTTGTCGGCCAGCCACTCTGGCCTCGTACAGCACAAGCGTGACGGCAGCGTACACCAGCAATTCGGTGGCGCGGGCCGGTTTTGGTATCATTATAGTTTTTCCGGATAAGCGTAAGCCCAGCTTCAAGCCCGTTTTCTTTCCCACTTTGGAGATTCATCATGGCTAAAACCCCAATGCGTGTTGCAGTGACCGGCGCCGCCGGCCAGATCGGCTACGCCCTGTTGTTCCGCATCGCCAATGGCGACATGCTCGGCAAAGACCAGCCTGTCATCTTGCAACTGCTTGAAATCCCGGACGAAAAAGCCCAGAAAGCGCTCAAGGGCGTGATGATGGAAATCGACGACTGCGCCTTCCCGCTGCTGACGGAAATGACCGCCCACTCCGATCCGCTGACCGCATTCAAGGATGTTGACGTGGCCGTACTGGTTGGCGCGCGTCCACGCGGCCCAGGCATGGAACGCAAGGACCTGCTGGAAGCGAACGCCCAGATCTTCACGGTGCAAGGCAAGGCGCTCGACGCCGTCGCTTCGCGCAATGTCAAAGTGCTGGTGGTCGGCAACCCGGCCAACACCAACGCCTACATCGCCATGAAATCGGCACCGTCGCTGCCAGCGAAAAACTTCACCGCCATGCTGCGCCTGGACCACAACCGCGCGCTGTCGCAAGTCGCTGCCAAGACCGGCACCGCCGTGAAAGACATCGAGAAGCTGACCGTCTGGGGCAACCACTCGCCCACCATGTACGCGGACTACCGTTTCGCCACCGTGAACGGCAAGGCCGTGAAAGACCTGATCAACGACCAGGAATGGAACGCCAACACCTTCCTGCCAACCGTCGGCAAGCGCGGCGCCGCCATCATCGAAGCGCGCGGCCTGTCGTCGGCAGCATCGGCAGCGAACGCCGCCATCGACCACATCCATGACTGGATGCTGGGCACCGCCGGCAAGTGGACCACCATGGGCGTGCCTTCCGATGGCTCGTATGGCATCCCTGAAGGCACCGTGTTCGGCTTCCCTGTCACCACCGACAACGGTGAGTACACCATCGTTCAAGGTCTGGAAATCGATGCATTCTCGCAAGAGCGCATCAACCTGACCCTGAAAGAGCTGACCGAAGAGCGCGAAGGCGTGAAACACCTGCTGGCCTAAGTCCAGTTTTGGCGGCGCGGCAATGCGCCGCCTGCCAAAGAAGGCCGTCCCGCGAGATTCGCGGCGCGGCCTGCGCGGCCCGACTGTTTATCAAGTAGTTTTTACCTGCAGAAATGCCTTAAGCATGCACCCTTCCGAGGTTTTATTCCAAGGCAAACGCCAGCCGCTGTTGCTCGCCGCTTGCGACCACTACGCCGGCTCTGAAAAGCTGATGCGTAAATCGATTGCTTTGCAACAAGAGCTTGGCCCCCTGTTCGATATCACGTTCGACTGCGAAGACGGCGCCAGCGCCGGCAATGAAGAGGCGCACGCGCACATGATCGCCGGCCTGCTGGCCAGCGACGAGAACCAGTTCAACCGCATCGGCGTGCGCGTGCACGACGTCGACAGCCCGTTTTTCGCGCGCGACGTGGAAATCATCTGCAGCGCCGCGTCCCGCCTGGCCTACATCGCCGTACCCAAGGTGGGCGGCGTGCAGGATGCCATGCTGGCCATCGACCTGATCAACCTGCACGCGCGCCGCGCAGGCCGCGACAACCTGCCCGTGCACATCCTGATCGAGACGCATGGCGCGCTGCGCGACGCCTACGCCATCGCCGCCCTGCCTCAGGTCGAATGCCTGTCCTTCGGCATCATGGATTTCGTCTCGGCCCACTACGGCGCCATTCCCGCCGCCGCCATGCGCACGCCGGGCCAGTTCACGCACCCGCTGGTGGTGCGCGCCAAGCTGGAAGTGGCGGCCGCCTGCCACGCGCACGGCAAGGTGCCATCGCATAACGTGACGACGGACGTGCGCGATTCGGCCGTGGTGGCGAATGACGCCCAGCGCGCGACAGCCGAGTTCGGCTACACGCGCATGTGGAGCATCCACCCGGACCAGATCAAGCCCATCATCAAGGCGTTCACGCCACGCCTGTCCGAAGTCAACGAGGCCAGCAACATCCTGAATGAGGCGCTGCGCGCCAACTGGGGACCGATTGCGCAAAATGGCCGCTTGCACGACCGCGCCAGCTACCGATATTATTGGACCGTTTTGCAACGCGCCAAACTGGCAGGCCTGGGCCTGCCCGAGGCGGCCGCGGCATTACTCAACACCCCCTCTTCCAGCACCACTGAAAACTGACAGGAATTACACGATGTCCCTCTCCAAATTAGCCATTGCCTGCAGCGTCGCGCTGGGCGCCATGACCCTCACGCTGGCGCCAGCCAGCTTCGCCGCCACGGATACCAAGGAGCCGGCAAAAGCCAAGGCTGTCAAGGCCAAGCCGAAAGCCAAGGCCACCAAGGCCAAGGCTTCCGCCAAGGAAGCGCATCCGCTCGCCATGTCGGTGGTCGACAAGGAAGAATCCGATGAGCCGGACACCGCAGGCTCGGCCTCCACCGATTTCAATTGCGAACTTGGTAATAAAATTACCATCTACACCAATGCTACTGACGACAAACACATCGCCCTGCGCTGGAAGAAGCGCCTGCACCGCCTGAGCCGCGTTGGCACCACCACCGGCGCCAACCGCTTCGAGAACCGTTTGTATGGTCTCGTCTGGATCGGCATCCCGGCCAAAGGCATGCTGCTCGATTCCAAGCAGGGCCGCCAGCTGGCCAATGAATGCAAGGATGCAGAGCAAGCCAAGCCGGCAGCAATGGTGGAAGCCGCGCCATCGCTGGGCGTGCTGCCGGCGACCGGCGGCTGATGTGAGCAGCAAGGGCCTCTTCGGGGGCTCAGTCATGTTTTGTAATTTGAATAATCAATAAATAGACGATACCCAACAAGGAGAGGTCATGTCCCGCAACACTCTGAACACGCTCAAGGACTTTAATATTTCGGATAGCAAGAAGGGCAAGCTGTATTCCCTGCCTGCGCTGGAAAAAAGCCTGGGCATCAATGTCTCCCGCCTGCCAGTGTCGATTCGTATCGTGCTCGAATCGGTATTGCGCAACTGCGACGGCAAAAAAGTCACCGAAGAACACGTCAAGCAATTGGCGAGCTGGGGCCCGACCGCCGAGCGCACCGACGAGATCCCGTTCGTAGTGGCGCGCGTCGTGCTGCAAGACTTCACCGGCGTACCTCTGCTGGCCGACCTGGCAGCGATGCGCAACGTGGCCGCCAAGATGGGCATCAACGCCAAGAAGATCGAACCGCTGGTACCGGTCGACCTGGTGGTCGACCACTCGGTCACCATCGATCACTACCGTGAAAAGAAAGCGCTGGACCTGAACATGAAACTGGAATTCTCGCGTAACAACGAGCGTTACCAGTTCATGAAATGGGGCATGCAAGCCTTCGACACCTTCGGCGTCGTACCACCGGGCTTCGGCATCGTCCACCAGGTCAACCTGGAATACCTGGCGCGCGGCGTGCACCACGCAGGCAAGAAAGCCGGCGACGTGTACTACCCTGACACCCTGGTCGGCACCGACTCGCACACCACCATGATCAACGGCATCGGCGTGGTCGGCTGGGGCGTGGGCGGCATCGAGGCGGAAGCCGGCATGCTGGGCCAGCCGGTCTACTTCCTGACGCCAGACGTCATCGGCGTGAACCTGTCGGGCGCACTGCGCGAAGGCTGCACCGCCACCGATCTGGTCCTGACCATCACCGAACTGCTGCGCAAAGAGAAAGTCGTCGGCAAATTCGTCGAGTTCTTCGGTGAAGGCACCGAGTCCTTGACCCTGACCGACCGCGCGACGATCGCCAACATGGCACCGGAATACGGCGCGACCATGGGCTTCTTCCCAGTCGACGAAGCAACCATCGATTACTTCAAGGGCACCGGCCGCAGCAAAGCTGAAATCGCCGCGTTCGAAGGCTACTTCAAGGCGCAGAACCTGTTCGGCGTGCCAAAGGCCGGCGACATCGACTACACCCGCGTGGTGGAACTGGACCTGGCATCGGTTGCTCCGTCGCTGGCCGGCCCGAAACGCCCGCAAGACCGTATCGAAATCGGCAACGTCAAGGCGAACTTCGCCGAGCTGTTCGCCAAGCCAACCTCGGAAAACGGCTTCAACAAGAATCCAGCCGACCTGAACGCCGTGTACGAAACGACGAATGGCGTGAAAGTGTCGAACGGCGACGTGCTGATCGCCGCGATCACCTCGTGCACCAACACCTCGAACCCGAGCGTGATGCTGGCTGCCGGCCTGCTGGCCAAGAAAGCCGTGGAAGCCGGCCTGAAAGTGGCACCACATATCAAGACCTCGCTGGCTCCCGGCTCGCGCGTCGTGACCGAGTACCTGACCGCTGCCGGCCTGCTGCCGTATCTGGAAAAACTGGGCTTCGGCGTGACCGCCTACGGCTGCACCACCTGTATCGGCAATGCGGGCGACCTGACGCCTGAGCTGAACGCAGCCATCGCCACGCACGACATCGTCGCCTCGGCCGTACTGTCGGGCAACCGTAACTTCGAAGCGCGTATTCACCCGAACATCCGCTCGAACTTCCTCGCTTCGCCACCGCTGGTCGTCGCCTACGCCATCGCCGGCAACATGACGCGCGACCTGATGACGGAACCTGTCGGCAAGGGCAAGGGCGGCAAGGACGTCTACCTGGGCGACATCTGGCCGACCTCGGCTGAAGTCTCGGCCATGATGAAGTTCGCCATGAACGCCAAGGTGTTCAAGGACAACTACGCCGACGTCAAGGGCGCACCCGGCAAGCTGTGGGAAAAAGTCACGACCGTCTCCGGTCAAGTCTACAACTGGCCGAAATCGACCTACATCGCGGAACCACCGTTCTTCGACAACTTCTCGATGACGCCAGCGGCAGTGGCCACCGGCATCGAAGGCGCGCGCGCACTGGGCGTGTTCGGCGATTCCATCACCACCGACCACATCTCGCCAGCCGGCTCGATCCAGGAAAACGGTCCTGCAGGCAAATGGCTGAAGGAAAACGGCGTCCTGAAAGCGGACTTCAACTCCTACGGCTCGCGTCGCGGCAACCATGAAATCATGATGCGCGGCACGTTCGCCAACGTGCGTATCAAAAACCGCATGATCCCTGCCAAGGCAGATGGTTCGGCAGTCGAAGGCGGCATCACGATACACCAGCCTTCCGGCGAAGAAATGTCGATCTACGACGCAGCGATGAAATATGTTGCTGAAGGCACGCCAACCATGGTCTTCGGCGGCGAAGAGTACGGTACGGGCTCGTCGCGCGACTGGGCAGCAAAAGGTACGCAACTGCTGGGCGTAAAAGCCGTGATCACCCGTTCGTTCGAGCGCATCCACCGCTCGAACCTGGTGGGCATGGGCGTGCTGCCACTGCAATTCATCGGCGACGACAGCGTGCAAACCCTGGGCATCACCGGCAATGAAACCTTCGACCTGAAAGGCCTCGAAGGCGAAATCAAGCCACAGCAACTGGCCACCCTGGTGATCCACCGCGCCGATGGCAGCAGCGTCGACGTGAAAGTGCTGCTGCGCATCGATACGCCTATCGAAGTCGATTACTACAAACATGGCGGTATCCTGCCATTCGTGCTGCGTCAACTGCTGGCCGAGTAATCAGCCCAGCTGTGATGTAAGATAAAAGCGCCGGCTTCGACCGGCGCTTTTTTTCGTCCCTGGCACCCGTTTTTCCTTGAAATTTCGACTATTGGCATGATATGGGGAGAGCTTACGTATTGCGTGCGGCTGAATCCTCTACAATACGGTTATAAGGGTTTATCATTGTTAGCCTGATCCATTTTTTTCACTTTCCGAGACTCTTATCCCGCTATGCGTCGTCCTTCCAAAGATTCATCCCATAAACTGACTGCCGACAGCCAGCGCCTGGTCACCTTTGCCCAGGCGATCGTACAGGCAGCCAGCCGTCTCGAAGAGCGGTCCTGGGAACACAGCCTGGATACGCAGCTCCAGAAATTACTCAAAACCGGCCACCAGGACACCATCGACAACACCCTGGGCAGCCTGTTCAAGGAAGACTTGAACGCCTACGACGTGCTGATGGACTGCGTTGAAGCCGTCAGTGAATCGACCGTCATCACGCATGAAGAAGTGCGCTACGACGCGCTGCTGGTCGCCGTGCCCATCCTCGCGTGGACGCGCTTTTCCATCGCTTCCGGCCCCATGGCCGGCGATGCGCACGGTGTGCTGTCGGCGCATTTTGCCGCCCACCTGCTGGCCGATGGCACCAAGGTGGCCATGGCGCCGACCCTGTACTCGATCGACCAGCTGCCGCGCAGCCACGTCGAGACCTATGCCAAGACACAAAAGCTGGCACTGGCCGCCCTGAAAGGCACCGCCGTCAAGCCCTCAAGCAAAGAGGCGGAAACGGCGCCCTTCCTGGCCGACACGCGCTACCTGCTGGTGGCCGTGGTGGCCCCTGCTGGCGCGCCGCTGTTCCGCTGGCAGACGCCGTCGAACCAGCTCGACTTCATCGCCGAGCGCAGCGCCGCCCTGGAACAATGGCGCGAGCAGGCGACGCCAACGATCACCCGCCTGCTGCCCGGCTGCGGCCTGGAGTTGCTGCTGCCGGAAGCGTATTACGTGGCCTGCCGCGAGGCGGACAAGCTGATCCGTCCCGTCTCCGTGCGCGCCGCCGTGCACTACCTGACGCACACGCTGGCCATCGAGCCGTCGGAACTGCGCGCCGTCATCGCCGGTTTCGGCGAAGAAGCGGCCGATGGCCAGGTGGACGAATACCGCATCGCCTTCACCCTGCGCCAGGCGCCGGACGTCATCTACGGCATCGTCTGGCCTTTATATGGCCAGGAAGACGAGGATGGCACGCCGATCGAAGGCCTGATCCAGGTCGGCATCGCCGCGCTGGACAAGCAAAAGACGCCCGTTGATGAAATCATCGAGCACCTGAACGCGGCCGGCGTGACGCAGATCAAGCGCCACGCGGAACGCTTTGTCGGTGAGTACTGCGACGATTGCGGCGCCCCTTTGTTTGCCGATCCGGTCGGTGAGCTGGCGCATGCGGAAATGCCCGAGGATACGCCACAGGGTACCGAACACTTTCATTAATTGATGCCGCATAGGGCCGGAAGTTTCTTCCGGCCTTTTTTTCGCCCCGACCGCCGATGCACTCCAGCCCCGCCTCGCCCTCTCCCCTGCGACCAGCATTGCAGGCGCTGTCATTCCCCATGCTGGCACTGTTGCTGGCGTGCGCATTCATCGCCATGCGCGTCATGGGCACGCTGGGGCCCTTGAGTTTGTTCTGGATGCTGCCACTGAGCTTCAGCATGATGGCCGCCTTGCCATGGATATTACTGTCGCCGTACGGACGGCGCAGCATCGGCCTGCAAGTACCCTCTGGCAAAGCGCCCTATGCCTTGGCCTTGACCTGCGGTGTGGCAGCCGCACTCCTGTGCTTTACGCTGGGCATGCTGCTGTATGGCGCCACGATGGACAACTGGTTTGTCAGCATAGCGACCAGCTTTCGCCGCACGGCGCCCACGGCCGGGCTGAGCATCTGGATGCTGCACCTGATGATCACCGTGCCGGCCTGCATCTTCAGTCCTATCGGTGAGGAAATATTTTTTCGGGGCGTGCTGCAAAATGCACTGGAGGAAAAACTGTCTGTGCGCAGCAGCACCTGCGTGGAAGCAGGGCTGTTCGGCCTGGTACACCTGTGCCATCATGGCTTGAGCGTGACGGCTACCGACGTATCGCTGAATGTGGTCCCGGCGGCAGTGTGGGTGGCGCTGATGTTTGCGACAGCCTGCCTGTTCGCGTGGTTACGGCGCCGCCATGCTTCGCTCTGGCCAGCAATGGCGGCGCACGCGGCATTCAATCTGACGATGAATGCCGTGATTTTCCAGTTCCTGTGGCCAACATCACCACTGTGAAAACGGGTGGCGGATCAGGTTCGCATTGTAGTAGCGCGCATCGCCCGACACTTCCGCGCCTATCCAGTCGGGCTTATCGAAGGGCTGGTCTTCCGAGGCCAGTTCAATCTCGGCCACCACCAGGCCCGCATTGGCGCCTAGGAACTCGTCGACTTCCCATACCATGCCCGCGTGTTCGATGCGGTGGCGATACTTTTCGATCAGCGGCTGTTCGCACAGGCCGTCCAGCAGTTCGGCAGCGTCGGCCAGCGGGATCGGATACTCCCACTCGCCGCGCGTCGCGCCCACGTTCGCGCCCTTGATGGTCAGCATCGCCTGTTCACCCTCGATGCGCACGCGCACCACGCGCTCGCGCGCAGACGACAGATAGCCCTGGCGCAGCAGGACCGGCTGGCCCAGGCCGCGCCAGGCGTCGCCGGCAAGCAAAAATTTACGCTCGATCTCGATACCCATGAACAACGCCGTTCAATCCAGCGACAGCAGGATAGGCTGCAGCATGGCCGCGCCCAGCGCCGCGCTGCGCGCGCCGTTCCAGCCTACGGCCGGATCGGGCAAGTCGGCGTTTTCCTTGAACGGCATTTCCAGGGTCAGCGCCAGGCAACCGAAGTGGTGGCCGATGTATTTCGACGCCAGGGTCAGCATGTCCGACTTGTACTTGCTGGCCGCATAGCCGAACTTGTCCTGGAAGTCGGGGCTGGCCTGCTTGTAGCGCTCGATGAAAGCCTTCTGGTGCGCCGCTTGCGCCGGCGTAAAGTTTTCCAGCATTTCATTGCCGGCCACAAAGTTGTACGGCAGCGCTTCATCGCCGTGGATGTCGAAGAACATGTCGACGCCCGTTTCGTGGATCTTGTTTTTCACGCACAGCACTTCCGGGCTGGACTCCAGCGATGGCGTCATCCATTCGCGGTTCAGGTTGGCGCCTGCCGCATTCGTGCGCAAGTTGCCGCGGATGGAGCCGTCCGGATTCATGTTCGGCACGATGTGGAACACGGCGCGCTGCAGCAGTTTGCGCGCGATCGGGTTGGCGTCGTCCAGCAGGGAATCGATCAGACCTTCGACGAACCATTCGGCCATCGATTCGCCCGGATGCTGGCGCGCGATGACCCAGATTTTCTTTTCCGCCTGCGGGTTGCCGATGGTCACCATGTTCATGTCGCGGCCATCGACCGTGCTGCCCAGGTCGGACACGCGCGCCAGCGGGTGCTCGGCCACTTCGCCCAGCAGGCGCAGATGGCGTTCCCACGAATACGGCTCGAAGTAGGCGTAGTACACGCTGTCGAGTTCCGGCGTGTGCGAAATCGTCATGACCTGGCCATCGAACGAGGTCGGCACGCGGAACCAGTTTTCGCTGTCGTAGCTGGCCACGGCCTGGTAATCTTCATAGCCGGCCGGATAGGTGGCCTGGCCCGCGTTCAGGATGCGCAGCGTGCATGCCTGGTCGCGCGCGCCCTGCAGGCGGAAATGGAACCACTGGTGGATGTCGGCGTGGCTATCCTTGCGCAAGTTCAGGTCGATGGCGCCGGCACTGGTGGCGCTCACCACGTCGATGGCGCCCGAGTCGAAGTTCTGGCTGATTTTAATGGTCATGTAGTGATCCCGTCCGAATGTAAGTGTTCCGGCGTTGCCTCGTGGGCTAGCGCCGTTGCGCTAAAAAACGCAGTGTAAGCTATCCCGCTATTTTCCGCCCTTTGGCCCCGTTCGCAAAGCCTGGCCCGGCGATTTATGCACCAATGCGTGGCATCGATGGAAAAGTGCCGGGCAAAAGCGCGAAAAATCGGTCAGCTGTTGCTTCTGCCGGACAAAAAACTGATTTGTAACAGCCGCTGACACATTGGCGCCCGGCCGCCCCCCTATAATTCCTGCTTTCATAGAGTCGCCAGGAAAGAGTCGTGGACAAGAAGTTAACTAATATCCAGGAAAGAAAGTTACGCGAGGCTCAGGCGCGGCGCGAGCACATCATCGACGTCGTCAAAGAGCTCATCAAGAAAGGCGGCGCGCGCGCCGTCTCCATCCGCAAGGTGGCCGAGGCGGCCGGCTTTTCCACCACCGTCGTGTACGCCCTGTTCCGCGACAAGGCCACCCTGATCGCCCAGGCCATGGACAAGGACTTGCTGGAGCTGGTGCGCGCCATGCGCACGGCCTGCGCCACCAGCGACGATCCGTGGCAGCGCATCGCGCTGGCCGGCCGCGCCTACATCGAATACGGCTTCCAGCATCCCGACGAGTATTCGCTGATCTTCATGGAGCTGCGTCCGCATGCGGAAATCGACGCCGTCGCAGTGGAACACGGCAATATCGAGCAAGACCCATACGCCTACGCGCTGCACCTGTTCGGCGAACTGGCACAGGCGGGCCAGGTGCGCCAGGATGAGCTGGCGCTGCACACGATGACGCAAATCTTCTGGCAATCGCTGCACGGCCTCGTGTCGCTGCGCATCGTCATGGATGCGGGCGACCCATGGACGCCGCAGCCGGAAATGCACGCGCATATCGACGACTTGCTGGCCGTCGTCACGGCAGGCATCCGCCTGCGCTTTGCGCCGGGCGCCTGACAACACCATTCGAAACCGAATCGAGTAGGGGGCTGAGTTACCTCAGCCGCCCTCTCACACCACCGTACGTGCGGTTCCGCATACGGCGGTTCATTTCACAAGCTGGAAGCGCTGCTGGGTGTCCAGCAGCGAA